>CBIHPQ010000018.1:0-28851 GCA_966211825.1 uncultured Dyadobacter sp.
CTATTCGAGCAGCATGGAGACTTCGAGCTCTTACAGCAGCGGCAATGCGCCTGTGCCCGGGGCTTTCCAGGGGGTTGACTATGGATCGTATCCATTGCCCCGGGTGATTACTGTTGGTATTAAGGCTGATTTCTAATGCAGCTAAGACACGGATCTGCACGAATACCCTTCGTGAGGATTCGTGCCTTTGTGGCAACTCAAAACACGAACGCAATGAAAAAACATATCAAAACCATAGCCCTGGCAGGGCTCATGTTGAGCACCTGGGCCTGCAAGGACTCATTTCTTGAACTGGCGCCGGTATCCAATCCGAGTGCAGAGAATTTTTACAAAACCAGGTCCGATTTCGATCTGGCCGCCAATGCGGCCTACAACACGCTTTACACCGTGTATCACCCGCAAGGCCCGGTTTCGTATGCCGGCGAGCTGATGGCCGACAACGTCACGATCTACAACATTTCGGGTAACCAGGCCGATAAATGGCAGTTCCGCGATTATACGCTCGCGCCTGCAAACACAATGGTATATCAGTTCTGGCAGGATTTCTACCGCTCGATCTACAACATCAATATCATTCTCGACAAGATCCAGGCGGCTGATCTCGATGCTGCTTACAAGGCTCAGACACAGGGTGAAATGCTTTTCCTGCGCTCTTTGTACTACTTTAATATGGCGCAGCTCTGGGGCGATGTGCCGCTGGTGACCCGGCCGGTAAGTGCCGCCGAGGCTTACGACATCCTGCGCACGCCGTCGACGGAAATCTATGCCCAGATCACCAAAGACCTTGTTGAAGCAAAATCCAAACTGCCGGTAACATCGGCGATCGCCGGCCGGGCTACCAAAGGCGCTGCACAGACGTTGCTTGGGAAAGTTTACCTCACAGTGGGCGACAAAGCCAATGGGGTGAAGGAGCTCAAAGAAGTTTACGACAGCAAGCAATACGAGCTGCTGCCTTCCTACGCATCGCTTTGGGACGCCAAAACCAAGAATACCAAAGAGTCGATCTTCGAAATTCAGTACCTCGGCGGCGCGGCGACTTCCCCGTACAGCAACTATTACCTCGAATTTTTCCCAAATTCCAATGCATTGGGCTTCTATGGCGCTGGTATGAACCAGG
The DNA here is from genome assembly GCA_966211825.1 of uncultured Dyadobacter sp. Taxonomy (GTDB): domain Bacteria; phylum Bacteroidota; class Bacteroidia; order Cytophagales; family Spirosomataceae; genus Dyadobacter. The sequence continues at coordinate 1,118 of CBIHPQ010000018.1, forward strand.
TTGTGGACGACATCTGGAATGAATACGAAAAAGGCGACGGCCGCCGTGAGGCATCGATCGATACCGGTTTTACCGATGCGAAAGGGAATTTTACCAAAACCAAATTCCCTAAGAAATGGCAGGACAAAACCGCTCCGCTGATCAATCAGAACATCGCCGCCAATAACAATTTTATGGTTTTGCGCTATGCTGATGTGCTTCTGCTGCTGTCGGAAGCGACCGGCGACGCCACTTACCTGAACCAGGTGCGTAAACGGTCGGCACTGCCGCTCTATGGCGAAGCGGGTTATCCTGCCAAATACAACACCGTTGCGCTGGCCGTTGAACACGAGCGGCGTGTAGAGCTGGCATTCGAATTTCACCGCTGGTTTGATCTAAAACGCACCAACCGCGTGGTGGACATCCTGACCGCGAAAGGCAAGCCCGTAACACAGAACAAACTCATTTTTCCGATTCCGAACATCGTAAGGGACCAGAATACAAGGATCACGCAAAATGCAGGGTATTAGAGTGAATACCAAACTCATATTCCTCCTTTGTGCCGGTTTCATCGCCGGCACAAAGCCTGTTTATAGCCAGTCGAAAACGCTGGAAGTTTCGGAGAACAGGCGGTTTTTCATGGACCAGGATGGCAAGCCGTTCTTCTGGCTGGCGGATACCGGCTGGCTTCTTTTCACGCGCCTCACCCGCGAGGAAGCCGACCGCTACCTTACCGATCGCCAGCAGAAAGGCTTCAATGTGGTGCAGGTAATGGTAGTACAGGCATTGCGGACGGTGAATGTGTACGGAGATTCGGCATTGACCAACCGCGACCTCGGCGCGCCGAAACTTACCGAAGGAAGTGCTTTTGACAATATGGAGGAATACGATTACTGGGACCACGTCGATTATGTCGTCGATAAGGCGGCGGAAAAGGGGATCAGGATCGGGATGGTGCCCATTTGGGGCAACGCGGTGAAGAATGGAAAGACCAGTGTGGCCCAGGCAACTGCCTACGCCCGGTTTCTGGCACGTCGTTACCGCGATCGGCCGAATGTTGTGTGGCTTAATGGCGGGGATATTCAGGGGGACGTCGTTCCGGAGATCTGGGAGGCGATCGGCGGCATATTGCGCAAAGAAGACGCCAACCATCTCATTACCTTTCATCCATTTGGCAGGATGCAGTCTTCGAAATGGTTTCACGACCGCGAGTGGCTGGATTTCAATATGTTCCAATCGGGGCACCGCACTTATGCGCAGGATAATGAGGCCAAAGACCTGCGTTACGGGGAAGATAACTGGCGCTACGCCGAGGCTGATTATGCCCGGCAGCCCGTAAAACCGGTGCTCGACGGCGAGCCGTCCTATGAGAACATCTGGCACGGCCTGCACGACAAAACGCAGCCGGTATGGACGGCCGACGATGTCCGGAGGTACGCCTACTGGTCGGTGTTCGCAGGCGCATGCGGGTTCACGTACGGGAACAACGCGGTCATGCAAATGCGCAACCGCCGCACGCACCCGGGGGCAGAGCAGGCGGGTACGGGTAATGCAAATGTGCCCGCAACAGCTTCCAAAGTGGCATATTGGGACGAAGCGATCAACGATCCCGGTGCCGGTCAGATGATTCATTTGAAAAATTTAATGCTCTCAAAAACCTATTTCGACCGCGTACCCGACCAGTCGCTCATAGCCGAAAATGGCGAGCGATACGACCGCCTTCTGGCAACGCGGGGTAAGGATTATGCTTTGATTTACACCTGGAATGGCCGCGAAATGACGGTTAATATGGGCAAAATAGACGGTTCGAAAGTGACGGCGAGCTGGTATGACCCGCGAACCGGTCAGGCGCAGGTTCTAGGCAAATTTAAAAACAAGGGAATTAAAACATTTAACCCGCCGGGAGAGGTTAGAAACGGAAACGATTGGGTTTTGGTGTTGGAAAAATAATGTCATGCAAAAACAAATAACAGGAATACTGGCCCTTTTTGTGGGTTTGGGTGCCGCTAATGCGCAAGATACGATCCGTTACACAGGCAAAACGCTTGTGAATGTCGATTACCATCATGGCCAGCTCAGCCCGGCGATCGGCGTGCATTCGTACCAGACACTGCGCGCTAACCGCACCGATCCGGACAAGGATTCGGCCATTACCTGGACTTACAACCACGCGCCGATGCTGGCCTACTGGAACGGGACTTTCTACCTGAACTACCTCAGTAACCCTGTCGGCGAGCACATTCCACCGGGGCAAACACTTTTACAAACCTCGAAAGACGGCAGCAGCTGGACAAAGCCGGTTGCTATTTTTCCGCCCTATAAGATCCCGGACGGTACCAGAAAAGACGGCCATCCCGGCGTAGCAAAAGATTTGTACGCCGTCATGCACCAGCGCATGGGTTTTTATATATCCAAAAGCAATCGCCTGCTCACGCTCGCCTACTTTGGGATGGTACTCGACGCCAAAGACGACCCGAACGACGGCCACGGCATTGGCCGGGTCGTGCGGGAGATCAAAAAGGACGGTTCTTACGGGCCGATCTATTTTATACGCCATAATGCATCCTGGAAACAGCCTTCGGGCTATCCGATGTATACGGAAAGTGCCGACAAGGGCTTTGTGGAGGCTTGCGACGAGCTCCTCGCCAATAAACTGGTGACCCAGCAATGGGTGGAAGAGGCCGATCGCAACGACCCGGTGATCAGTTTGAAAGGGGAGTACAAAGCATTCAGTTACTATCATTTGCCGGATGGCCGGGTAGTAGGTCTTTGGAAAAATGCATTGACCAGCATCAGTAGAAATGAAGGCAAAACCTGGCTGTACAACCCCAAACGTGCGCCGGGTTTTGTAAACAGCAATGCCAAGATCTGGGGCCAGAAAACGTCGGACGGGAAATATGCGACGGTATACAATCCTTCGGAATTTCGCTGGCCGCTGGCAATTTCAGTGAGTGATGATGGTTTGAATTACAAAAACCTGCTGCTCGTGAATGGCGAGATCACCTCGATGCGGTATGGCGGGAACTACAAATCGTACGGCCCGCAATACGTCCGGGGTATTTCCGAAGGCGACGGCACACCGCCGGACGGGAATCTGTGGGTGACTTACAGCATGAACAAGGAAGATATCTGGGTGTCTGCAATACCGGTACCTGTGCGCGACAAGGCCGAAAAACATGCTTCCGACCGTTTTGCGCAAATGCAGGAGGGTAAGGAGCTGGCCGAATGGAATATTTACAGCCCGCTGCAAGCGCCTGTCGCCATTGGAAAAGGACAGAGTGGTAAGGTGTTGATTATCAGAGATGCCGATCATTTCGATTATGCGAGAGTGGAGCGTGTTATTCCTGCTACAAAGAAACTGGTCACTGAATTTTCGGTGACGCCCGGCCAGAACAATACCGGCCTGCTCGATATAGAATTCCTCGACACCAAGGGTACGCCAGGCATTCGCTTGTCTTTTGATTCAACAGGCGTGTTCCGCACCAAAGCGGGGTATCGCAACAAAAACCTTTTGAATTACCAGAAAGGCCAGCGATATGATATTAAGGTACAAGTCAATGTCGAGACGCGGCTTTACACCGTTGTCGTGAACGGCAAGCAGGTAGGTACGGGCGTACTTTTCGCGCCGTTGGAATCCGTGAGCCGCATCGCATTCCGCACGGGCGACACGCGCCGGTTCCCCGACGCCGACACGCCCACCGACCAGATGTACGACCTGCCTGATGGCGGCAGGAAGGACCCGGAAGCAGTTTTTGAAATTGATTATTTGATTACCAAATCTTTATGAAAACCACTAAAACCATCATGGCGCTATCCCTGGGCCTGGGGCTGAACGCATTTGCACAGGAAAAGGCGCTCGTCAACACCTTCCAAAGCAAATTCGCCAGGCTGCACGGTACCGACATGATGGCCGTTCAATGGACGCAGGGCTTCTGGGCTGACCGTTTCAAAGTATGCCGCGAAACCATGGTGCCCCAGCTCTGGAAAACCTATACCGATCCGAATCTCAGCCATTCGTTCCGCAACTTCGAAATCGCCGCGGGTTTGGAGGAAGGCAAGTTTAAAGGTCCGTCTTTTCACGATGGCGATTTTTATAAAACCTTCGAGGCGGTAGCAAGCCTCTATGCGGCTACCAGAGACCCGAAACTCGACGAGTTGATGGACAAAACGATCGCTGTTATCGCCAAAGCGCAGCGTGAGGACGGTTATATTTATACCAAAGCCATTATCGAGCAAAAACAGAACGGGGAAGGCAAAATGTTCGCCGACCGGCTCAGCTTCGAAGCCTACAATTTCGGGCATTTGATGACCGCGGCCTGCGTGCATTACCGCGCTACGGGCAAAACGTCGATGCTGGATGTTGCTAAAAAAGCGGCAGATTTTCTCATCACCTTTTATAATGCGGCAACGCCCGAGCAGTCGCGGAATGCCATTTGTCCGGCGCATTACATGGGCCTCACGGAACTTTACCGCACCACGCACGATGAAAAATACCTCGCGCTGGTGAAGCACCTGATCGCCATCAAAGGCGCCACAGAAGGTACCGACGACAATCAGGACCGCATTCCGTTTTTAAAACAAACCAAAGTAACGGGCCACGCCGTGCGCGCCAATTACCTGTATGCGGGCGTCGCGGACGTGTACGCGGAGACGGGCGACGAGGCATTGCTCGCCCAGCTGCATACCATGTGGGACGACGTTACCCAGCACAAAATGTACGTCACCGGTGGCTGCGGCGCGCTCTACGACGGCACATCCCCCGACGGCACGTCTTACAAGCCCGACGAAGTCCAGAAAATACACCAGGCCTACGGTCGGGATTACCAGCTTCCCAACTTCACCGCCCACAACGAAACCTGCGCCAACATCGGCAACGTTCTCTGGAATTGGCGCATGCTGCAAATCACCGGCGACGCCAAATATGCTGACATTGTGGAGCTTGCATTGTACAACAGCGTGCTCTCGGGTATTAATTTGAAGGGTGACAAGTTTCTGTATACCAATCCATTAGCTTATTCCGACGCATTGCCGTTCAAGCAGCGCTGGGAGAAGGACCGCCAGACCTATATTTCAAAATCCAACTGCTGCCCACCCAATACCGTGCGCACCGTTGCCGAGGTGAGCCAATATGCTTACAGTTTGTCGGATGCGGGCGTTTTCTTCAATTTGTATGGAGGAAATAAATTTCAATCCACTGTAAAAGGCGGCAACCTGCGCCTGACGCAAACCACTGATTATCCGTGGAACGGCAAGATCTCCGTGACATTGCAAGAAACGCCGAAGGAACCATTGGCACTATTTTTCCGCATTCCGGGCTGGTGCAGAAATGCTACTTTGAATGTTAATGGTAAAAGCGAGTCCGTAAAACTCGTTTCTGGCGCTTATGCAGAAGTGAAAAGGGCTTGGAAATCAGGTGATAAAGTTGAGCTGGTGCTCGATATGCCCGTTAAACTGATCGAATCCAATCCATTGGTAGAAGAAACGCGCAACCAGGTGGCCGTGAAACGCGGTCCCGTCTTTTATTTTGTAGAATCCATTGATTTACCCAAAGGCAAAACCATTTTCGATGTGGCCATAGCCGCTAAAAATAACTTCAAGCCTTCTTTGTTGACCATCGAAAACAGCCCGGTCATGAGTTTGCAGGGCGACGCGGTGCTGGTCGCTAACTCAGCCTGGGATAAGAAACTCTACCGCGAAGTTTCAGCCGACGCGCCGAAAACGATTCCGGTAAGACTGGTGCCCTATTATGCCTGGGGGAATCGGGGGCACGGGGATATGTCGGTTTGGTTGCCGCTGGTGCGGTGAGGCAGTTAGGCATTGTCGAGCAAAACGCCCGGATCGATGCCTAGTTTGTGATAAACCGCCTTTAAGAAGGGAACATCAGGCTCCTGTTTGCCACGTAGGATTTGGTAGAGCTGAGATTTGCCCAAGCCCAATAAATCAGCTAGACCAGGAATGGTCAGATTGAGTTCAAAGCGCTTTTGTTCTACCATTTCGCGAACAGTTAGAGGAGGGGGAAAAGGGGAATGAATCTCCTCATATTGTTCAGCAGCGACAGCCATTGCCCGCAGTTTTTCTGTTTCTTCCTCAGAAAGGTTGCCCTCCCCTCGGGTCATCAGCTCGTAAATTTCATCCATTGCGGAATCATAGTCCGCTTCTGTTCTGTAAATGATCGGATCGTTTCCCATAGCTATCGTTTGTATTGGACAATGGAAGCGTCTATTCTGTCATATTCCGAATGAGTCCCTAAAAATACGATATAAATTGTTCGTACACGAAAATGAACAACGGTAATTAGTCGATGGTCGTTGCCGGAAATATTAAAGACAAATCTATGATTGCCGACATAGTCTGCTGAATTGAAGATCTTTTTTACATCACTCGGGCACGACCAATCGGCCCTTTTAACGACGTCATACCATTGATCGAGTGATTTACGGGCAGTAGGATATTTTGCAGCATAGCGGTTAAGGATTGATCGGGTAAGAATGACCATGAATTGAATGATGAAGTGATCTGCGGCTGTAATGTCTGATGCAACCCTCCATCAAATGAAATCTTTTACCCTAATGACCTGTGTGGGTGATCAAACGGATTTACGTCACAACTCCCTAATCCAGATATTCCGGAAACTCACCCGGCTGCCGTGTTCCTGTAACTGCAAAGGCAGTTTCGCGTCGTGATAATGATACTTTGGATAGCCTTGGTAAACCATCGGTCCTTTCAACTCCACATGGTTTAATATCAATACATTATTGTGAAAAACAGTCATATAGGCCGGTTTTTCGATGGTTTTATCTGCACGGAAAACCGGGGCTTCGAAGATGACGTCGTATGTCTGCCAGGTTTGGGGCTTGCGGGCGGCGTTCACGAGCGGGGCGTGTTGTTTGTAGACGCTGCCGGCCTGGCCGTTGTAGTAGATCCGGGTGTTGTAGTTCCAGGATTCGTAGATCTGTAATTCGTAGAGGCCCATGATAAGTACGCCGCTGTTACCGCGGTTAAAATCCTTGTCTTCCGATGGGTCGGGCGTGCGCCATTCGAGATGGAGCTGCATGTTACCGAACTTTTGTTTGGTGCGGATGTCGGTGGCCTTGGGGACGATCGTGATCGCATCACCGTCGGGCTTCCATCTGACGGGCGAACCGTCGGGGTGTTCCCATTTGCTCAGGTCGGTTTGCCCGCTGTATAGCAGGATAGCGTCCGATGGCGGCTGCGGATAGGTTTCGCCCGGGGTCACGAGCGGTGGTTTTACCGACCAGTCTTCGGTAGCCGATGGCGCCGGTAGTTTTTCTTCTTTTTCCGATTGGGCATGGGCCAGGCCGCTGATGCTCAGCAGAAGTATTCCGGCAAATATCGTTTTCATAGCATTTGTGTTTGGCACGGCGGGATTAGCAAAGCAAGCATAAGCCTGCCTCTTGTGGTTATACAAAGAAATAATAGCACAATAATTCACTATTGTTTTCAATTTTCTCTTTTTATTTTCTTTTATTTACGTAAATTTGCTTTTAATAAGTTTAGATATTCTTTTTGAGCTGTGAATAGGTTTATTTTTTGTCGGTATATGACGAATTGTTTCTTTTCCATCTATTTTTAGGTAAAAAACAAAAGTTAATACAATGCTGGCAAATCAGAGAAGGGAAAAAATACTTGAACTGTTAAAAGAAGATGGTTCGGCGAAGGTGATCGACCTTGCCCGGCTTTTTAAAGTAACCGAAGTGACGATCCGGCAGGATCTCGACAAGCTCGAAAAGGATGGCCTGGTGATCAAGGAACACGGCGGCGCGTTTTTGAAGAATGTCGAAGACCAGGTGCGCAATTTTTCACTCGCTAACCAGGAGAATCTCGATAAAAAGGAGCTGATCGCCGCCAAATGCCTGGAATTCATTTCCAATGGCGATACGATCATCCTCGATTCGGGTTCGACCACGACCGAGATTGCGAAAAAGCTGCGGGGCAGCAACAAGCACCTGACCGTGATCACCAATGCGCTGAACATCGCGTTGATCCTCGGGGCTGAAACGGGAATCGAAGTGATCATGACAGGCGGCGAATTCAAGCCGCCGACCTTGTCGCTGACAGGCCAGAAAGCCGCCGATTTTTTCAAAGGACTGAATGTGCAGAAGCTCTTCCTCGCCACGGCGGGATTGTCGCTCAAAGCAGGACTTACATATCCGAGTATCGCCGACCTCGTCGTGAAAAAAGCGATGATCGACGCTGCGGACACGACTTACCTCGTAGCCGACTCGACCAAAGTAGGAAAAAGTGCATTTGCCAGCCTCGGGGCCCTTTCGCTGATCGATTACATCATCACCGACGCCGGGATCGAAGAGAAGCATCAGCAGCTTTTTCATGATAATGAGATTGAGTTGATTATTGCGGAATAGTCAATGATTGAATGATTGAATGATTGAATGAGTGAATGAGCCGCCGTGGAACGGGGAATGATTGAATGATTGAATGATTGAATGAGTGAATGATTGAATGATTGAATGAGTGAATGAGTGAATGATTGAATGAGTGAATGAGTGAGTAATGAGTGAATGAGTTACCGGTGTGAAGATTGAATAATTACAGCTTACAGCCTAAGGCTTACAGCTTACAGCCTAAGGCCTACAGCTTATAGCTTACAGCAAAACAAAAGCCGAAAGCCACTTAATCCATTAACATGAAAGGAAGTATCGGAGTCATTATTGGTAACAGGGATTTCTTTCCGGACCGGCTGGTGGCCGAGGCGCGGGTGGAGATTGTTGATTTACTTAAAAAATTGAATATCAATGGAATTATGCTCGATACCGAGGCTACCAAGCTGGGGGGCGTCGAGACATTCCAGGATGCGCAGAAATGTGCCGCGTTGTTCCGCGCGCACCGCGACGAGATCACAGGCGTGCTGGTGGTATTGCCCAATTTCGGCGACGAACGGGGCATTGCAGAGACATTGAAACTGGCTGATCTGAATGTGCCGGTACTCGTACAAGGCTATCCCGACGATCTGGACAAGCTGGACGTAGCACGCCGCCGCGATTCGTGGTGCGGTAAAATTTCGGCCTGCAATAACCTGTATCAGTTTGGTATTAAATACACGCTTACGACCAAGCATGTCGTTCACCCGACTGATCCGTCATTTATTAAAGACCTGACTGATTTCGTAGCGGTTTGCCGCGTTACCAAAGGCTTGCGCAATGTCCGTATCGGTGCAATAGGCGCTCGCCCGGGAGGGTTCAACACGGTGCGTTACAGCGAAAAGATATTGCAGCGCAACGGCATTTCCGTCGTAACGGTAGATTTGTCAGAGATTTTGGGCAATGCCAATAAGCTCACGGCCCAGGATTCGAAAGTAAAAGAAAGACTGGACAAAATCACTTCCTACGCCTCGCGCGGCCGCACACCGGATGAAGCCTTGATACAAATGGCGAAGCTGGATGTGGTTTTGGGAGATTTTATAGAAGCTAATGCATTGGACGCGACGGCTATTCAATGCTGGACGTCGGTGCAGCAGAATTATGGCTGCAATGTGTGCACGAGCATGAGCATGATGAGCGAAAACATGATGCCGAGCGGCTGCGAAGTGGATGTGACGGGCACATTAAGTATGTATGCATTGCAACTGGCCTCGGGCTCGCCGAGCGCGCTGGTGGATTGGAATAACAATTACGCCAACGACGATAACAAATGCGTCCTCTTTCATTGCGGTAACTGGGCGAAATCGTTTTTGCCGGATATCGAAATTGCGACGGCGCCGATTTTGGGCACGTCGGTGGGAGAGGAGAATACCTGGGGCGCATTGGCCGGTCGTACGCCCGCGATGCCCCTCACGTATGGGCGCATCAGCACGGACGACCCGCGCGGGGTCATGAAGGCGTACATAGGCGAGGGTCGTTTGACGGACGATACGCTGAAAACCTTCGGTAACCGCGCCGTAGCCGAGATACCCAACCTGCAAAACCTCATGCAATACATCTGCCGCAACGGTTTTGAACACCACGTGGTCATGAATGCATCGAAAACAGCGGGCATTTTAAAAGAAGCATTGGGCAATTATATGGGCTGGGAAGTACAGGTTTTTGATGAACCCGCGCAGCAGCCAAACCCCAGCCGCCTGCCCGACCGCGAACTCGTTTCGCAGAACTGAACCCTGAACTATCGGAAATTACAAATACCGGCCGCAATGCCGGACTAATGCTAAAAGTCATGTCGGAAAAGGAGCTGGCGCAGAAATCGGTGGAGTACCGTAAGAAGATACTCAAGTATATCTACCAGGCCAAAGCAGGCCATACCGGCGGAAGCTTGTCGTGTATCGATATTTTGAATGTGCTCTACAATTACACGATGAACGTCGACGCCGATCGTTTCGACTCGCCCGACCGTGACAGGTATATCCAAAGCAAAGGACATACCGTGGAAGCATTATATGTAGTGCTGGCGTCGCGCGGCTTTTTCCCGGAAACAGACCTGGAAACGCTATGCAAGTACCGGTCGCATTATATCGGCCACCCGACGCGCAAAGTGCACGGCGTGGAGCAGAATACCGGCGCATTGGGCCACGGACTTTCGCTGAGCGTAGGTACCGCCATTGCCGGCAAGCTCGACAAACGCGATTACCGGGTCTTCACCGTCCTGGGCGACGGCGAGCTCCCGGAAGGCTCCAACTGGGAAGCGGCATTGTCCGCATCGCACTATAAGCTGGACAACCTCTGCGCCATTCTGGATAAGAACACATTACAGATCAGCGGCCCTACAAGCGCGGTTTGCAATACCGATCCCGTCGACGAGAAATTCGAGGCGTTCGGCTGGGCGGTGCGGCATGTGGACGGCCATAATGTTGCCGAACTCATGGCGGCTTTCGATGCGCTTCCTTTCGAAGGAGGCAAACCGAGCCTGATCATCGCGCATACCGTGAAAGGAAAAGGCGTGAGCTATATGGAAAATCAATTGAAATGGCATCACGGCGTGCCCGATCCAAAGCAATATGCCGATGCGATACAGGAACTGGACCTGCTGGAAGAAACCCTGGCCTGAACCGTTCCTGAAACCTGAGAATGACCTAAATCGAAGAAATAGTGGATGCGACTATCGAGAACATTGCTGTGAGCCAGCGCGCCAACCTGGAAGTTTTTTCGGGCACATTGCAGCACCTCGCCCAAACCGACCGGGATATTATCGTGGTAACGAGCGATTCGCGCGGTTCCGGGAAGCTGGTGCCATTCGGGCAGAAGTTTCCCGACCAGATCATCGAAGTAGGAATTGCCGAGCAAAACCTGGTAGGCGTCGCTGCGGGGCTGGCTTCGACGGGGAAAAAAGTGTTTGCCGTGTCACCGGCATGCTTTCTCACCGCCCGCGCATTGGAACAGATCAAAAACGATGTGGCCTATTCCGATAATCCGGTGAAGCTGATCGGCATCAGCGCAGGCGTGAGCTATGGCGCATTGGGCTCTACGCACCATAGTTTGCACGATTTTGCCGTTTTAAGAACCATCAATAACCTGATCATCGTCGCACCGGCCGATAATTTCGAAACCGAACAGGCGATTTTACTGGCCGCGGAAACCGATGTTCCGGTCTATATCCGTTTTGGCAAGAAACAAATGCCCCTGCTTTCAGAGGAAGAGAAAAGTTTTGAGTTCGGAAAAGGCCGCGTGGTGCGCGAGGGGACCGATATCACCATTATCGGGACGGGCGAAACCGTTGCGCCGGGCCTGCTGGCCGCAGAAAAGCTCGAACGTGAGCATAATGTGTCGGCCAGAGTGGTGAGCATGCACACGATCAAGCCGCTCGACTACGAACTTTTGCAAAATATTGCAGCTGCCGGCCAGCCCATCGTTACTGTGGAGGAGCATAGCGTTTACGGCGGCCTCGGCGAGGCTTGCGCTTCGTTTTTAATTCAAAATGGCTTTCATAACCGGTTCAAAATCATCGGTATCCCCGACGAATACACGGTAACCGGCTCCCAAATGGAGATTTTCAATCATTACGGTATTTCGGAAGGAGGCATTGCCGCCGCGGCACTCGGCCTTATCAGGTAAGCAGGCGACCGTGTAAGTGTAAACGGGCGGTTGATGAGTCGTTGTAGAACCGGGACTTTTTTGAATAGGGTTATTTGGTCAAAATTTATGAAACTGATAAGACGTATGTTTTGCTGTGCCGCATTGCTCCTCACGGGCTTCGCGCATGCGCAGGAAACGAAACACCGCGTGCTGGTGCTGACTGACATTGAGAACGAACCGGACGACACCCAGTCGATGATCCGGTTTTTGACCTATTCCAATCAATGGGACATCGAGGGACTGGTTGCCACGACGTCCATTCACCAGCAAAAACGCGTCGCACCGGGAAAGATCAAACAACTCATCGAAGCTTACCGGAAAGTCCGCACCAACCTGCTTTTGCATGAAAAAGGTTATCCCGAGGCAGATTACCTCGTGAGCATCACCAAAAGCGCCTACCCCGATTTCGGAATGAATGCAGTGGGCAAGGGCAAAGATTCGGAAGGTTCGGAATGGATTATCAAGGTTGTAGATAAAAAGGACGACCGGCCGGTATGGATTCCCGTCTGGGGCGGCGCCAACTGCCTCGCCCAGGCGCTTTGGAAAGTGAAAATGACCCGTTCGCCGGAAGATGTGAAGAAATTTGTATCCAAAATCAGAATGTATACGATTTCGGATCAGGACGATACCGGTCCGTGGATCCGCAAAAATTTTCCAGACGTGTTTTATGTGGGCAGTCCGGGTTACCATGCGGCGGGCGCTTACCATTATGCGACGTGGTCGGGTATCAGCGGCGACAAGTTCCACGGCCGTTTTTCAGGTGCCAATTTTGAAATTGTAGATAATCCCTGGCTCGATGAGCACGTGCGCAGCCACGGTCCGATGGGCAAGGAATATCCCTTCACCAAGTTCCTCATGGAAGGCGACACCCCTTCATTTTTAGGTTTGATAAACAATGGCTTAAATGACCCCGAGCATCCCGAATACGGCGGCTGGGGCGGAAGATATGAACTTTACACGCCGCGCACACTTAAATATTTCTACGAACCCGAAACCCGGCCGATCTATACCGACGCGATGGACGAAGTGAAAGGGGTGGACGGCGCTTACCATACCAGCAGCAAGGCCACGCTCTGGCGCTGGCGCGAGGCATTTCAGCACGATTTCGCGGCACGCATGGATTGGACGATCAAGCCTTTCAAAGAAGCTAATCACCCGCCGAAAGCGGTTGTGAAAGGCGGAACGCGCATTGATGTCAAAACGGGTGAAACCGTGCAGCTTAGCGCGGAAGGTTCCCAGGATCCCGACGGCAATGCATTAGCCTACGAATGGATCTATTATCCCGAGCCGGGAAGTTATAATATCAAAGAACCGATCGGTATCAAGGATATAAATGCAGCCCGGACGTCTTTTGTGGCTCCAAAGGTGGAAAAACCGGAGACGATCCACGTGGTGCTGGCCGTAACCGACAACGGTTCGCCCTCGCTGACCCGTTACCAGCGCGTGATCGTGACCGTGTACCCGTGAAAACGGTTGCCTAAACCCATTGAAGTATGAAAATCAGCATAATTTACAGGATATCACTTTTTTGCGTCATTTTCGGAGTTGGATTTATTGGTTGTAAAACAAAAGAATCCAAAGACGAGCCGAAGAAAATTGCCATCGTGATCTCGACGCTCAATAACCCGTGGTTCGTTTTCCTGGCACAAAAGGCCGAGGCCAAAGCGAAACAGCTGGGCTATGAATCCAAAATTTTCGACTCCCAGAACAACACCGCGCAGGAAACCGACCATTTCGACAATGCGATCGCCTCGGGTTACGATGCCATTCTCTTCAATCCCACCGATGCCGACGGCTCTATTGTGAATGTTAAAAATGCCGTTGCGGCGGGCGTACCCGTGTTTTGTATGGACAGGGAGGTGAATGCGAACGGCGCTGCTACCTCGCAGATACTGTCGGACAGCTACTCGGGCTGCGTGGCGATCGGCAAATACTTCGTGGAGACATTAAACAAGAAAGGTAAATACGTCGAAATCCTCGGCATGGTAGGCGATAACAACACCTGGAACCGTTCAAAAGGCTTTCATAGTGTGGTGGACTTTTATCCGGGCCTGAAAATGGTCGCGCAGCAAAGCGCTGATTTTGACCGGAACAAGGCGATGGAAGTAATGGAGTCGATCCTCCAAGCGCATCCGGATATCGACGGCGTGTTCTGCGGGAACGATGCGATGGCGATGGGCGCATACCAGGCACTCGTAGCAGCCGGAAAGGCTGATCGCGTGAAAGTTTTCGGCTTCGACGGGGCCGAGGATGTGGTGAAATCCATCCAGGATGGCAAAATACTGGCGACGGGCATGCAATTCCCGGAAGTAATGGCACAAACCGCCGCCACATTCGCGGATGAATATTTCAAAGGCAAACGCGACTTCCCGCGCAAGATGCCGGTGGCTGTGGAACTTGTGAAGAAGGATAATGTCGAAAATTATGCCGCTTACGGCGAAAAAGAATAGCTATGCCCAAACCGATCCGATATCTGCTTTACGCGGCAGCCATTGCATTACTGGCCTATAATTCGGTGTATTTCAAAAAGCTGGACGAAATGAAAGCAGGCACCTCTGCTTTCGACGCGGCGGGTTATGCCCAAAATTTCTGGGACAAGAAACTGATGCCGGGCTTACCCGCGGCAGTCGGTTTGAATGCATTGACCACTCAGCTGAAAACGGAAAAGGATAGGGCATTTGAACAACATTCGCACGCGCTGGGCATCGGCAACATCCGCTATTTCCTCGTCAGGGGAGAAGGTATTGTTTCTGATGTGGCGGAAAATGAAGTGACGCTCCAGGTAGGAAATACGCCGGTCCGCATTGCTACCGAGTACATTTTTGGAAACGCCGTCCGGGACGCTTCCGGCGCGATCGATATCAATGCATTTGCCAATTCGATGGATTTCAACAATGTATCGGCCGAGATCAACAAGCTCATCCGTGAAAAGGTAGTGCAGCCATTCAAACCGGTAGTCAAAAAAGGCGACCGAGTCGCGTTTCACGGGGCGATCGAACTGAACCGCGAGCATTTGCAAACCAATGACATTGAAATCATCCCGGTAAGTCTCCAAATTGAAAAGCCATGACGGAAACAGCGACATTGTTGGAAGTGAAGAAGGTAACGAAGCGATTTCCGGGCGTGATTGCGCTGGATGACGTTTCGTTGTCGATAGAAGCCGGAAAAGTCACCGCGCTGATCGGCGAGAATGGGGCAGGGAAGTCGACTTTGATGAAGATTCTCTCGGGCGTTTACCCCGATTTTGAAGGTGAATTCGAATATAAGGGAGAACCTACACGGTTTTCGGGCCCCAAAGACGCCCAGCAGCAAGGCGTAGCGATCATTCATCAGGAACTGAACCTGATTCCCTATTTAACCATCACTGAAAACATTTTCCTCGGCCGCGAGCTGGTGACGCAATATGGCACGATGGATAAAACCCGCATGCGCAAACGCACGCAGGAGCTGCTCGACCGGCTGAAACTGAAAGTCAATCCGGACTCACAGGTTTTCAAACTCAAAGTAGGCCAGCAGCAGATCGTCGAAATCGCCAAAGCATTGCTTACCGACGCCGAGCTGATCATCATGGACGAACCAACCTCGGCCATTACCGGTGCGGAGGTCGAGGTATTGTTTGAGATTATCGCCGACCTGAAAGCGCAAAACAAAGCGATCGTCTACGTTTCGCACAAGCTCGACGAGCTGTTCCGCATTGCCGACCGTTACGTAGTGCTGCGCGACGGCAAAAGCATTGAATCCGGCGAAATGGCGGGTATGACCCAGGACCAGCTAATCAGCAAAATGGTCGGCAGGAAAATTGATGTGATGCGCAAAAGCACCGGCCGGGGCGCATGCGAGACCTTGCTGGAAGTGAAAAAAATAAGTTTGAAAAACCGCCTGAAAGCGGGTAATGTACTCGACGGCATTTCATTTGATATAGGTAAAGGAGAAATCGTGGGACTGTTCGGGCTCATGGGGGCCGGTCGTACCGAGCTGCTGGAAACCATTTTCGGGCTGCATCCTGCGCATTCGACGGGCGAGGTGCTGATCGGCGGGCAATCCATCTGCTGCGATTCCCCCGCACGGGCGATCGCGGCGGGGCTCGCGCTCGTACCCGAGGACCGTAAGAAAGATGGGCTCGTGCTTGGGTTGGGGGTGAAGAACAACATCAGTCTCACGACATTGGAAGAAATGGAGAGCCTCGGCACGCTGAACGACACGAAGGAATGCGAGCTGGCCGATCGCTATATCAGCGAATTACGCATTAAAACACCTTCCAAAGAACAGAAAGCCAAAAACCTGAGCGGGGGCAACCAGCAAAAGATCGTCCTTGCGAAATGGCTCGCGACGCGCCCGAAGGTGCTTCTGCTCGACGAGCCGACCCGCGGCATCGATATCAATGCCAAAACCGAGATTTACAAGCTCATCATCCGTCTCGCCGATGAGGGACTGGGCATTCTCGTGGTGTCATCCGAGCTCCCTGAAATCCTGGCCATTTCGGATCGGATACTGGTAATGGCCGAGGGGCGCATTACCGGGGAATTTCTGGCAAGTGACGCCACCGAGGACGGGATATTGAAAGCAGCAATCGGAACATCGCCCGTCGGCCGCCGGTAATCTAGTTTTGAAGTATTACAAACCGAAATTTGTGAATAAGACATATTCCTATGCCACAAGACATTCATCAGTTAGCCGGTAGTGAAAGATCTGCCGCCGGTCATCAGCCGAAAGCAGAAGGCAAGCAGCCGGCATTGGCGGGCTCTTTTTCGCTCGCGCGCTTCCAGTCGCTCATTGCGCTGTTCCTGCTATGCCTCGCGTTAAGCATTCTGTCCGACAAATTCCTGACGTTTTCCAACCTCTGGAATGTCATGCGGCAGATCTCGGTCAACATTTGCATTTCGGTGGGGATGACGCTGATCGTGCTCACGGCGGGGATCGACCTGTCGGTGGGCTCGGTACTGGCATTATGCGGGGCTATCACGGCCGGTTTGCTGAAAAACGGCATTGCACTGCCATCTGAAAATCTGTACATAGGATTCACCGTGCTCGGAGCGATCCTCGCCGGCGCATTGAGCGGCTCTGCGCTCGGGGCGTTCAACGGCTGGGCCATTACGCGTTTCAATGTGCCGCCGTTTGTGGCCACGCTGGCCATGCTTACGGTCGCCAGGGGCCTTACGATGCTCTGGACAGGCGGTTTTCCGATCAGCGGGCTGGGAGATACCTTCCTTTTTATAGGTACTGGCTGGTTTCTGGGCATTCCGGTGCCGGTATGGATCTCGATCATCGTAGTAGCGCTGGCCGTTTTCCTGACCGACAAGACGCGGATCGGTCGTTACATTTACGCCATTGGAGGCAACGAAAGCGCCTCGCGGCTATCTGGAATTAATGTTAATAAGGTAAAAATCATCGTCTACACCATTGCCGGAGCGCTCGCAGCGGTGGGCGGGATCATGGTCACTTCGCGCCTCGACTCCGCCCAGCCCAATGCGGGTATCAGCTACGAACTGGATTCCATCGCGGCCGTTGTGATCGGGGGTACGTCGCTCTCGGGAGGGCGCGGGAGCATTCTCGGCACGGTGCTCGGCGCGGTAATCATCGGCGTGCTCAACAATGGCCTGGTACTGTTAAATGTATCACCATTCTGGCAGCAGGTAGTGAAAGGGCTGGTGATTTTGCTGGCGGTGATAATTGATAAAGCTAATGCGAAGAATGAGTAGCGCTTTAAGGAAGTGCATTCTCAATACGAAGTGGCCAAATCACGCAACCCGATAATTAACGGCATCAGATCAAAATACATTGATCGAAAGCCATCTATCGGGGGAAGTTCTTCTTCTTCATTGGCGTATTCAAACCCATACTGCGAATAGTACGCGGACATATCATAATGCGGATCGACGTCACCATCATACAAAGCGTCTACCGTCAAAAATCTGGCACCGATCCTATCAGATACGTTTAACGCTACATACTCCATTGCCCATTTAATTAACTTTCCGCCCATTCCTTTGACGCGTCTGTCCCCTGCCAGCCAGCCGATCTTAATTGCCGGGAATGTAGATCGGCTTACACCCTCATTCAGTAAAATTTGATCTTTTAAAGTTAATTTGTCGGCGAGAAGTGTAATGTAGCCTGCCAAATGACCGCCGTGATGCACGATAAAGCATTTGCTTAGTATGCTATCCGATTCAGTTCTTATTAAATTACCTCCAATGTAGCTTTGAAATTCAGGTCTCTTACATTTAAAACCCCGGCATAGTTGCGCTATATCGGGGTTCATTTCAACAACCGGAATTTCGTCAAAGCTTACGCCTTCAAACCTGGTTTTTTGCGGCATTTGTTTTTGCTTGCTGTTTTTTATCGTCAACTATTTGTCGGATTGTCTTCTTGGCAGCATCATTGGAAACATAAGTGCCAGCCTTAACAGCTTCTGCAAGCCGTTCCGCTGATTTCCCGGTTACTGGTTTTGATACGGTCGTGCCTGTGTATTTCATGGTTGCGCAATATGAGTTCGTCTAAAATATCTCCAAAAATACATCATTCCAGGCGAATTTTCCCTCCGGCATTAAGGGGAGTTATCAGCGGTCACTCGTCGAGGTATTAATGGTCAGCCTCGATGATCAAGCATTGTACCAATTGTAAAAATGAACAGAACTCGCTTCCTGATACTAGCCGCATCCTTGCTTCTTTTTTCTTGTCAAAAACAGGCATACCTCTTCACCTCATTCCGCGAACCGGCTACCGATGGCCTGCATTTGGCTTATAGTAATGATGGCTATCACTGGACCGACCTCGGCGGTGGTTATCTGAAACCGGAAGTGGGAGGGAAACTCATGCGCGATCCGTCCATTGCAAGAGGCAAGGATGGGACATTCCACCTTGTATGGACCACCAACTGGAAGGGCGACAAAGGTTTCGGTTATGCGAGTTCGAAGGATCTGGTGCATTGGGCGGCGCAACGGTTCATTCCCGTGATGGAGCACGAGCCGGAAGTGGTGAATGTGTGGGCGCCGGAGCTGTTTTATGATGATGAACACGACCGTTTTGTGATCATCTGGGCATCTACCATTCCATTCAAATTCGCGAAAGGCGAGGAGGACGAGCGCAACAACCACCGGATGTATTATGTGACCACGAAGGATTTTCAGACCTTTTCCAAAGCCGCATTGTTTCTCGATCCGGGTTTCAGCGTGATCGATTGCGTGATCGTCAAACGCAAAAAGGAGGATTATGTACTGATTTTGAAAGACAATACCCGCCCGCAGCGGAATATCAAAGTCGCATTCGCGAACAATGTGTTAGGCCCCTATCAAAATGTTTCAGCGCCATTCACGGGCTTTCTTACCGAAGGGCCCACTGTGGCGAAGGTGAAAAACGACTGGCTGATCTATTTTGACCAATACCGCGACAAGACTTACGGAGCGGTGAGTACTACTGATTTTAAATCATTTACCAATATCTCCCAAGAAATAGCTGTTCCGGAAGGACATAAGCACGGCACGATCATCCGGGTCGACGGCAAAACGTTGAAGCTGCTTAAAGCCGGAAGATAGGCCGGTAATATGCCGTTGAAAAGCAAATTGCCCCCGTTTGCGTATATGGCTGTCGGTAGCTGTTTGAATTTGGCGAGGCAGGTGCCGGAGTATGATGAATTGAAGATTAAATAAGATGGATAGTAGTAAGAAAGCCCTGGCGGGTGCTTTTGGTTTTCAAACCTGACTAAAATTCATTTTGTTTTCATGAAGGCTTTAACCCGTTCGGACCTGTATTTTGACGAGGAGCAGAGGCTGTGGCGGGAAATGCTCGCGGGGGATGTCACCGCTTATGAACACCTTATTAACCGCACTTACGATCTCCTTTTTCACTACGGAACGAAATTCAACAGCGATCGCGAGCTGATCAAAGATTGCATTCAGGATGTTTTTTTGGGGATTTGGGAAAAACGGAATGCATTGAACGCCGAAATCCCGCCCAGACCGTACCTGCTCGCCTCGCTACGCCGCCGCCTGCACCGCCTGGCCTCACGCTTGCGGATGGATTGTATGGATTACTATAACGAGTCCGACATTGTTTTCGACCTCGAATTCAGCGCCGAATACCAGCTTATCGAATCCGAAAACGATCGCCTGCTCGCTTCCCGGATGACCGAAATGCTCAACGAGCTTCCGAAACGGCAAAAAGAAGCAGTTTTCCTCCGTTTTTATAATGATATGGAGCGTGAAGAGATTGCCGCGGTGATGGACATTCAGCCGCAGTCCGTTTCCAATTTGCTGCAAGAGGCATTCAAGTTTATCAAATCGCATTGGAAAGCGGTCGTGTCGCTGTTCCTCGCCCTGCCGTTTTGAATTGAATTACTCCATTTAAAAAATTTCAAAAAAAACCTGAAAAATACAGTATCCCGCCGTGGCGGTGGTCTAATGGTGTTTGAAAGCTAAATTTTGAACATGGACCGTTACCGCGATTTCAGTTTGGGGGATTTTGTCTGGGATAAGTCGTTTCGCAACTGGGTGCTCAGCCCCACGCGGGAGGACGATGAAGCCTGGCAGAACTGGCTCGCCGCCAATCCCGACAAGCACGAGATCGTAGAGCGCGCCCGGCAGTTGGTCATTTCCGTACGCCCCAGCAATGCGGCATTGGGCAATTCCGAGAAGCGGAAGGCGGTGGAGCGGATCGTGGAAAGGCTGGAAACGCGCAATCTGGATGAGGCCGGGGAGGAACATTCGCCCTGGTACGCCGGTCGCATGGTGCGCATTGCCGCGATGCTCGTACTCGTGGCGGGACTTGGATGGATATTCAGGCTCAGTTACCAGCCGGCGGTCATCGATTACGACCGGCTCGTTGCAGCCGCACAGGTGGAAATGCGCGAGACGGTGAACACGACAGCACAGGCAATGACCATCCGCCTCGAAGACGGTAGCCGCATTACCCTCGATCCGGGAAGCAAAATGAGTTACCCCGTGCATTTCAGCAGCGCCAAACGGGAGGTATTTCTTTCGGGAAAGGCTTTTTTTGATATCGCCAAAGATCCTTCAAAACCATTTTTTGTATATGCCAATGAGTTGGTAACCAAAGTTTTGGGGACCAGTTTTACCGTAAGGTCCTATGCCAACGAAAAGCAAGTGTCGGTAGCGGTGAAAACGGGAAAAGTGGCCGTGTTTTCCAGAGAAGACCCCGACGTGACCGAGAAGCAGGGTTCGCGGGAGCTTACGGGCGTGGTGATCGAACCGAACCAGCAGGTGGTTTTCGTTCGTGAGTCCGTAAAAATCATGAAAAGCATCGTCCCCGAGCCGGAAGTTGTGGCGGAGGCAGGTGCCGCACCGCATTTTGAATTCGACGAAGCCCCCGTTTCGGCCGTATTCAGCGCATTGCAGAGCGCTTACGGCATTGATATTATTTATGATAAAAACATCATGGACGAGTGCCCCATCACCGCGACGCTCAAAGAAATGTCGCTTTACGAGAAACTGGACCTGATTTGCAAAGCCGTGGGGGCCAGCTACAAGAGCATCGACGGGCGGATCGTGGTGGAAGGGAAAGGTTGTAGAAATAACTAAATAAAAAGCCGGCCCATGCGCCAACATGGCCGGCTCGGATATCCTCAATGGTTAGCAGACCGTCACATCTCACGCAAATGGGATGAGGAGGAAGATTTTGCCAAGTTTCAATTAACAAAACCGTTCAAATTTATGAAAATACCGGTACAGTTCCATCGTAAATGGTTAGTTCTTATGCGGATAAGCGTCGCGCAATTGGTAATGTCGGTTTGGCTGGTCGGGAATGCGTTTGCGGTGGACGTGCGTGCGCAGGAGCTGCTCAACAAGCGCATCAGCCTGCAAGCGCAGGACCTGGAAGTGAAGAAGGTCCTGCACCAGATCGAGAAGCAGGCCGGCGTCCGGTTTATTTTCAGTTCCAAAATGATCCAGTCGGGACGAAAAGTGACGATCCAGCAGTCGAACCAGGAGCTTTCCAAAATATTGGAAGAATTTCTCATGCCGCTGGGCCTTACCTATGAGGTTTCGGGGAAAAATATCGTGATACGGCCTTCGGAAGGTCTGAAATCGGCATCGGGGGAACCTGAGGCCTCGGTGAAAGCAGGTTTGCGGGCCGGGACCGAGGTCACAATCAAAGGCCGGGTGACCGATTCTGAAAGCAAGGAGCCGTTGCCGGGCGTGAATATCCTTGTGAAGGGTACACAAACGGGCACGTCCACGGACGCGGGAGGTAACTATACATTAGCAGTTGAAAATGCCAGTACTGTGCTGATATTCAGTTTTGTAGGATATGAGCCGCAGGAAGTGCAGGTGGGTAGCAGGACTGAAATTGATATTAACCTTAAAACAGACCAGAAATCGCTCGAAGAAGTGCTCGTAGTAGGTTATGGAACTGTGAAAAAAAGCGATGTGACCGGCTCGGTGGCATCCGTAAAATCACAGGAACTGACCGCCTATCCCGCATTGGGAACCGTGCAGGCATTGCAGGGCCGCGCTGCGGGGGTTCAGATCCAGGCCAACAACGGCGAACCGGGTTCGTCTTTCAAAGTCAGGATCCGTGGAGGGACTTCCATCAATGCAAGCAGCGACCCGATCTATGTCGTGGATGGTTTCGTAGGCGGCACATTGCCCCCGCCGGAAGATATCGAATCGATTGAAATCCTGAAAGATGCTTCGGCCACAGCCATTTACGGATCACGCGGCGCCAACGGTGTGATCATGGTTACCACCAAAAAAGGTACGTCGGGTAAGCCGCGCATCGATTTCAATACTTCGTTTTCCAGCCAGAAGGAAATTAACCGGCTGGATTTGCTGAACGCTTCCCAGTTCCTCGATTATGTGCAGGAAATCAGGCCGAATATCGTTTCCCAGGGTGCCGACACCGACTGGCAGGAAGAAGTTTTCCGCCGCGGCGGCATTCAAAATCACCAGTTGTCGGTAGCAGGCGGCAGCGAGGCGGTGAAGTACTATGTTTCGGGTGCTTACTACGATCAGAAGGGTGTTATCCTGAACTCGGGCTACAAGCGCTATTCGGTGACGAGCAATATCGATATTAATGCAACCAAGAGGCTGAAATTGGGGCTGAACCTCTTCGCACAGCGCGTCTCGCGCCAGCAGTCACGTACGCAGGAAGGGTCGGGCGGGCTCACGCCGGGTGTGATGTCGGCGGCGCTGAAATTCGAACCCGATCAGCCGATCCGCGATGCGAATGGCCGGTTTACAGTCGCTCGTTTAAGTGATCCGATCGATAACCCGTACGCCATTGCCACGCAGCTGCAAAACGAGTCGCTCGCCGACCGCATCCAGGGTAACCTTTACGCGGAGTACAGCATCCTCAAAGACCTGAAATTCCGCATTACCCTCGGTGCAACGACCAACAGCGGCCGTACAGGCACTTTTACGCCCACTACTTTGAACGATGGCCGCAATGTGGGCGGAGCTGCAACTGTGAACGGAAACAAGAGCACATTGCTTTTGAATGAAAACTATTTGACCTACAATAAAAAGATCGGCAGCTTGCATGACCTCTCTGTAATGGCCGGGTACTCCTACCAGAAATCATCCAGCGAGAACTGGGGCGGTTCGGGGCAGTCGTTCATTACGGATGCGGTTTCCTACTGGAACCTGGGTGGCTCGTCGGTATGGCAAAGCCCGACCTCGGGGCTTACAGAATGGGTACTGGCTTCCTATTATGCACGTTTGACTTATTCTCTGGCTGATAAATACCTTTTTACGGCCAACATCCGCCAGGATGGTTCTTCCAATTTCAGCAAAAACCACAAATGGGCCACGTTCCCTTCCGGCGCATTTGCCTGGAAAATGTCCAGCGAGCCTTTTATGCAGAACGTCTCGGCGATCAGTCAGTGGAAATGGCGCGCGAGCTATGGGTTGACGGGCAACCAGGCGATCGAGCCTTATCAGACGATGGCCCGCTTCTCGAATGTGTACACGATCATCAATGGCGCCCCGGTGAACGCCGTTCGGCCTACCACGGTCGCCAACGAAGATCTTACCTGGGAAACGACGCATCAGTTTGACGTGGGCACGGATGTGAGTTTGTTCAACAACCGCATCAACCTCGTGGCCGACTACTACCGCCGTGTGACCAAGGACTTGCTTTTCAGCGTGCAGCTGCCGCAGTATTCAGGTTATACCAACCAGTTGCAGAACATCGGCGAAGTGGAGAACAAAGGCTTTGAATTTACACTGAATACCCGCAATCTCGTGGGTGGATTCAAGTGGAACACGGACATCAATTTCTCGCTAAACCGCAACAAAATCCTTAAACTGCCCGCAGGAACGGACATTCTTTACGGCTCGGCGCCGGGGCATATGGTAGGCATGGGCCAAACCCAGGTCCTTCGCGAAGGTTATCCGGTGGGAAGTTTCTATGGCTGGATTTATGACGGTGTGTACCAGGAAGGCGACAGTTTCGTTCCCGGCGGCGGCTTCGAAGTCGTGGCGGGAGGGGAGAAATTCCGGGATATCAATGGGAAGAAGGATGCGAACGGCCGGCTGACGGGCGAGCCCGACGGGATGCTCAACAGCGACGACCGCACGATCATCGGCAATCCGCACCCAAAATTCACCTGGGGCATGAACAACGATTTCAGCTGGAAAGGTTTTGACCTCAATATATTCTTCCAGGCATCCAAAGGCAACGATGTGCTGAGCTACACGCTGATGGAGCTCAATCTGCTCTCGGGGATTAACAACGCGACCACCGAGGCGCTGAACCGCTGGACACCGACCAATACCAATACCGACGTGCCCAGGGCCGCGACAGGCCGCACGCGGCGCGTGTCGACACGGTGGATCAAGGATGGCAGTTTTGTACGGATGAAAAACCTCGCGATCGGTTATAATTTTCCGAAACCCATGCTCGAAAAGCTCAGGATCAGCAAGCTGCGTATTTATGCCAGCGCGCAGAACATCCTCACTTTCACCGATTACAAGGGTTACGATCCCGAAGTGAACTACTCATCCGACAACAACACAGACAGCAACCGTAACCTCGGTCTCGATTACGGCAGCTATCCTAATGCAAAGTCGTACACCATCGGTTTGAACCTCGGTTTTTAAGCATTAAACGGACAACAAAATGAAGCATTTATTCAATAAATCAATATTCCTGACTGCGGCCATGTCGCTGCTGCTGGGCTGTGCGGACCTGGAAGAGAAGCCGGTAGGGCTGCTGGCGCCGGAGGCGTTGTTCAGGACTTCGAAAGACGTGGAAACGGCCATTATGGGCGCATACGGCTGGATAGCGACCGAACGGCTCTACGGCCGCCAGTTTGTGTCGGCGCTAATGCTGCGGAGCGACATGGAGGACATCGGCGACCGCGGTACGCCAGCCGAACGCCAGCAGGTGAACGATTTCAATATGGATGACAACAATAACATGGTCAACCAGTTCTGGCCGGTGTGGTACCAGGTGATCAGCTCGACCAATGCGGCGATTTTCGGCGCGCAGGGGCTGAATCTCCCTGAAAGTACCGGTAACCCGCTGATAGCCGAAGCCCGTTTCATCCGCGGATTCGCCTATTTCCACCTCGTGCAGGTTTTTGGCGACATTCCCTATATCGATTATTTTATCAGTAATCCGGAGTCGGTGAAGTCGATCTCGAAAACGCCTGCGGCAACGGTGTATGCCAGTATCATCGCCGACCTCGAATATGCCAAGCAATGGCTGCCCGATAAGCAGCCGTCGGATGTGCGCAGCCGGGCTACGAAGGGAACGGCGGCGTCCTACCTGGCATCGGTGCACCTCACGATGGGGCAATACCAGAAAGCCTATACGGAAGCTAAATGGGTGATCGACAACAAGGACAAGTTCGGTTACGCGCTGGAAGCGGATTTCCAGACGCTCTTCAAAGCACCGCAGGTACCCAATATGAAAGAACATATTTTCGACATCGACTTTCTCGGTCTCAAATCGGGCGACGGCGGGGCCAACGATGATATTATGCCTCCGATGACCGGTATACGCGGGGGCGACGCCCCGCGCAGCGGATGGAGCGTGATCGTACCGTCGCTTAAAGTGTACAGCACCTGGGACGACCGTGATTACCGCAAGGAGGTGAGTTTCGATGATTCGCTGCTGATCGGCGGAAAGCTTGTGCCGTATACCCAATTCCCGAATACCAAACGTCCGCATATCGCTAAATATGCCCGTTTTGCCGGTAATTCCAATTCGGAAGGCCGCTATTCCGACCATAATTATGCGGCGATGCGTTATGCCGAAATCCTGCTGATCGCCGCCGAGGCATCGGTGGAAGTGAACGGGCCAAATGCAGAAGCATTGGGTTACATTAACGAGATCAGGGCCAGGGCAAGGAACTGGGCAGGAAAGCCGACCGCATTCCCGGCGGACGTAAAAGCCGGTTTAGCCAAAGCCGCGATGATCGATCTCATCCTCGACGAGCGTCGCCTGGAACTTGCCTTCGAATACAAACGCTGGTACGACATCAAGCGCCGTAACCTGGGCGAGAAGGTGTTCAAAGGTGAAAACGCCCTGGAACCGCATGACACATTCAATCCCAGCCGGGATTACCTCATGCCGCTCCCACGGGTAGAGTTGCAGGTGAATCCGAACCTGGCACCGCAGAATCCGGGATATTGACAAAAATGTCTCTAACCTGACCGCTGTCCCGTTCGGACAACGCCACTGTCCTTTCCGTTACTTTGTCGGCGAAGACGTTGTCGGCCAGCAGCAGCCGGACAGTAACAATGGATTGCTGCAACCATCCTCGCTCGCCGTTTTTCAGGTCGGCGGGAATGAGCGGTTCGCTGAAATCGTAGGCGGGGCTTTTGAAATGAACTACCAAAAAGAGAAGCCCGTCCTGCCATTGAATACCGGCTTGAATGACAGACGTTTCGGCGAGCAGGTCGTCGGGGAAATGGGTGTTTTTAAGTATAATATCAAGATAGCTGGTGCCTGGGAGCACGCGTATGTAGGGCGACCTTTCGGGAAGTGACATCGTTGTTAGTTTCTTAAAATACCAACAAAACCCGTTCTGAAATGATTCAGGGCGGGTTTTGTGTCTTCGATATATGGACGGGTTGTTTTAATTAGTATTTTTTAATGAATTATTTAAATGAAATGAATGATAGCTACATGGAATAATGCGGCATTCTTGTAGATTTAAGGAACATCTCCCTATTCATGAAAAGTGTTGCCAGCCTCGGTCTGCTCGTGTTGCTGCTATCCCATTCGCTGGGATGGTCTGTGGCGGTGCTCTTTGCGGGCAAAACGGGAGATGCGCCCGAGCGGAATGAGGCTTCGCAATCCCACGCATCTGCCTGGCACCGGTTTGCTGAACTGTCGGAGCGGATGCAGGAAATGCAGCTTGCCAAAACGCCGCCTACGCCTCTGGCAAGCGCATTGAAAATGCTGAATGACCTTGCGAAGATCTATTTGCCCGGCTCGTCGGTGCATGGCGAATGGGCCGGGGAGAGCCAGCTGCCCCGCAGGCTTGTCCGTTTCGCCGATCTTTTTCACCTGCCGCTCGCCGGCGTGCTCCACCTTGCCACACCGCCTCCGGAAATGAATTGGTAACACATCCTGAATGCATTACCCGCTGCCAGCCATCCGCGCCGGACAGCGCGTGCATGTATGATACCATTCAATCACCCATTTATTTCAAAAAAAATGACGACTATACCCACAGAGCCTATCGGCAGTATTCCACGGCCTGCCTATTTGCAGCAAGCCATGCACGCTTATACCAAAGACGAAATTTCT
>CBIHPQ010000019.1:0-28671 GCA_966211825.1 uncultured Dyadobacter sp.
AGCTACCATGAAGATACATTTTACCTGAAAGCCATCACGGCGATCAAGGAGCAATTTCCCGAGCTCGTGATCATGACCGACGTGGCCATGGACCCATACAGCTCCGACGGCCACGACGGACTCGTCGAAAACGGCAAGATATTGAACGACGCTACGCTCGAAATCCTGGGCAATATGTCGCTGGCGCAGGCGCGAGCGGGAGCGGACATCCTCGGCCCGAGCGATATGATGGATGGCCGTGTGGGCTACATCCGCCGGCACCTCGACGCCCACGGTTTTACCGACGTGAGCATTATGTCGTATTCTGCCAAATATGCCAGCGCATTCTACGGCCCATTCCGAGATGCATTGGAATCGGCGCCCAAGTTTGGGGATAAAAAAACTTACCAGATGAACCCGGCCAACAAGCGCGAGGCACTGCTCGAAGCGCAGCTGGATTTTGAAGAAGGGGCTGATATGCTGATGGTAAAACCTGCATTGTCCTATCTGGACATTATCCGTCTGCTCGACGAAAATTTCGATATTCCGATCGCGGCCTATAATGTTTCCGGCGAATATGCGATGGTGAAGGCTGCCGCGCAAAATGGCTGGCTCGACGGCGAGCGTGCGATGATGGAAGTGCTTACGAGCATTCGTCGCGCCGGTGCCAAATGTATCCTTACCTATTTCGCAAAAGAAGCGGCCGTGATACTTAATAAACGGTAGCGAATTCCGCTTTCTGCCACATACAATGTGAAGATGTCTGATTATCTTACATCTTCACATTTTCTTTTTTAAAATCATCACAAAACAGTCATGAAACTATCTTTCCTCCTGCTACCGCTCGGACTGGCCCTTACGCTCCCGGCCGATGCGCAGAAAAAGACTTCTTCACTTCCCGAATTTCAGGTTAAAAAGTCCGAAACCGAGGCGCATATCCGCTTCCTGGCCGGCGACGAACTCATGGGCAGGCGCACGGGTGAGCAGGGAAACTTTGTAGCGGCCCGTTACATTGCCGAGCAGTTCCGTAAAATGGGCGTCGTGCCTGTGCCGGGTAATACCGAGAGCGGCACTTCCAGCTATTTCCAGCGCGTGCCATTCGAAAAAATGGGCGCCAATGGTACCGGCGAGATCGCAGCAGATGCCGAAATCCTGAAAAGCGGCACCGACTGGCTGCTGATGAGCGGCGATGCCGTGGATTTGAAAGCGCCTATTGTTTACGCGAGTTTTGGACTAGAAAACGCATCAAAAAGCTGGGACGATTATAAAGGATTAGATGTAAAAGGCAAGATCGTATTGGTAGAAAGCGGTACACCCGAAACGCAAACGCCTTCTGAAATCTTTAATACTTCTGCGGAAAAGCGCAAAATAGCTGCCGACAAAGGTGCAATTGCGGTGATCGAGCTGTTTAATGCACCCGTGCCCTGGAATGTGGTAAGTAAGTTTTTTGCAGGATAAAAAATATCGCTGGCGGAAGGCGCTGCTACCAAATCGATCCCGCATGCATGGGTGAATGGCAAGGAGGCGAAGTTCGCCCGCGCATTACACGCCGTGAAAGAAGTTACATTCAAAACTTCCGGGAGGGTTGCAAAGCCTGTTTACAGCTACAATGTGGCGGGTTACATTCCTGGTTCCGATCCAAAATTGAAAGAAGAATACGTTTTGCTCTCCGCGCATTACGACCACGTGGGCGTTGGCAAGCAGGGCGGGCAGACGTACACACCCGAGGACAGCATCTTCAACGGCGCCCGCGATAATGCCTTCGGTGCAACAGCCCTGCTCACCGCCGCCGAGGCATTGGCCAAAAACCCGCCGAAACGTTCGATCGTGTTGGTAGCGCTTACCGGCGAGGAAGTAGGTTTGCTGGGCAGCAAGTACTACGCCACACACCCGATTATGCCTTTGAACAAATGCATTTTTAACATGAATTCCGATGGTGCGGGATATAACGACACTACGATCGTTTCTGTAATGGGCCTCGACCGCACCGGCGCACGCGCGGAAATCGAAGCGGCCTGCAAGGCATTTGGCCTGGGCATTTTCGCTGATCCATCACCGGAGCAAGGTCTGTTCGACCGGTCGGATAATGTGAGTTTTGCCAGAGAAGGCATTCCTGCGCCCACTTTCACGCCAGGCTTCAAGGAATTTAACGGGGATATCATGAAGAACTATCACCAGGTGACTGACAACCCGGAAACGATCGATTTCAATTATCTGCTTAAATTCAGCCAGGCTTATGCATATGCAACGAGGCTGATAGCCGACCGCAAAACCGCACCGCAATGGAGCGCAGGCGACAAGTACGAGCCGGCGGCAAAAAAGTTATACGGGAAGTAATATTGGTATAAATGCAATAAAAAAGGCCTCCGGAGCAGTTCCCGGAGGCCTTTTTACTATTTGGAATTATAGTATCGGACGAGATCGATAACCTGTGTTTCATCCTTAAAATCCAGGTTATGCTCCTTGATATACTGCTCGACTTCCGCCTTCTTATCGGTCATCAGCGGTAGCAGGCCTTTTTTACTCAAAATAACCTTCTGCGCACCCGAGCCTGAAAGAACATAATAGTCCGTCGCAAGGCGAACGACCGTATTTTTTTCACCGGTTCCAAATCCCGGATTGTAATTCGGCTTGGTGATTTTGGGCTTATAAGCTTTCAACAGGGTCAGCTTGCCCGGTGCGAGTACGGCGCCGAAACCCCTCAGCTCACCTTTCGGATCGTAAGCGGCCAGGTTTACGTATTCTACCGGTCCGAGCCCGTTATCTGTTTTGAAACTCTTTACCTGACTGCCCCGGATCACCCGAATGTCTTTTTTAGCCTTGCCCGCCAGCACTTCCAGCTCGTCGTTGAGGACATTGTAGCGAATGTGGATACCCGCAATCGTGTCCGATTCAAGACCGCCTATTTGCGCAACCGGCTTTGCCAATTTTACATCGCCATCAAGCCAAAGTGAATCAATATAAAAATCGCCTACCACGCCGGATTGATCGGTCGGTGAAGTCCAAAAAACACCTGATCTCGGAGCATTCAGGCCTGTACCCGTATTAATTCCGACCTTCGTACCCTCGCTAATCTGCGCGAAGCAGCCCAGCGGCAGCAATACCGCCAGGCCCATTGTGCATAATATCTTCCTCAACATTATCTGGCTCCCGGAGGGCAGTTTTTTCTCAAATAGTCCGTAAAGAGCGACCGCAGATGCTGCGAAGTGCCTTCGCCTTCGGAGATGCTGTGCGAGCGATTGGGGTAAGGCATAAATTGGAATACCTTATTGGCCCGGATCAGCTCGTTGACGAGCATTTCGGCATTTTGGTAATGCACATTGTCGTCGCCGGTCCCATGAATATACAGCAGGTTTCCGCGTAGGTTTTTGGCATAGGTAATCGGTGATCCCTTGATGAAATCCTCACGATTTTCCTGCGGAATGCCCATATAGCGCTCCTGGTAAATATTGTCGTAAGTAAGCTGGTTGGCCACCGCCGCTACTGCAATACCGGTTTTGAAATGCTGCGGATATTGAAATAGCAGGTTAAGCGTTGATGAACCTCCGCCGCTCCATCCATGCACCGCCACGCGGCTGGTGTCGATGAATGCAAATTGTTTGAACATGGCGGTCGCAGCGCCATCCATATCCTTAATGTTGATACGACCAATGTTGCGGTAAATCGCCTTGCGCCATTTTGCACCTTTGGGAGAAGGCGTGCCCCGGTTGTCGATGGAAGCGTAAATATAGCCGTCGTCGGCCATGCTGCCTGCGTACAAACGGTTCCGCCCGGTTCCCCAAACATCTTTCACCGTGCTTCCGGCCGCTTCGCCATACACCATGAATACGATCGGGTATTTTTTCCCCGCGTCGAAATTCGTAGGTTTCACCATCCAGGCGTCTATTTCCACCCCTTCGTCGGTCTTCACTTTAAAAAACTCGATATCAGTTTTCGCCGCATTGATTTTGTCCTTCGACTGCGCAATGGAGTTGTTAGGGTCAATCGATGCGTGCTTGGGTAACGAAATCCATTCTACCAGCGGGGAAGTTTTGGCGTTCGAGAACTGGTGACGTCCGAATTTCGCAAGCGGCGAAATGTCGTAAGCATGCGTTCCTGCCTGATCCGCCGGGGTAATGCGCACCGGCGTGCCTTTTCCGTCGAGCGACGCTTTATAGAGGTAGCTCTGAGTGGCATTGTCAGGCGATGCCATGAAATAGTAGGTATTGTTCTTCTCGTCGATACGGACGGGGTTGATCATATCAAAATTACCCGCTGTAATGAGCGTTTCCTTCTTACCGTCGCGGCTCACGCGGTAGGTGTGGCGCCAGCCGTCTTTTTCACTCACCCACAAAAATTCCTTACCCCCATTGATCCAGTCCCAGCCCATCGGGTCACTCTCCCAACGGCTTTTGATATCGATCCATGCTTCGTCTTTCTCGGTATAAAATGGTTTCGCGCTGCCGTCGGTGGTATTGATGTAGAATAATGTGCTTTCGTTCTGCTTGCGGTTCAGCTGCTGGATCACCAGTTCGTTAGGCGATCCCGACCATTCCATGCGGGGAACATAAGTATTCTGCGGGTCACCGGGAATGTTCATCCATTTCGTTTGCGCCGAAACAACGTCTACAACCCCGATTTTGTAAGGAGAAGGCGTTTCACCCACTTTCGGATATTCCACCGGCACATTGAATGCGTAAATGGAATCCGTCGTGTTGATCATCAAAAAGTTACGGATCTTTCTCGCGTCGAGCTGCCAGTAGGCGATCGACTTGCTATCGTCGCTCCACCGGAAACCATCGCGGCAGTCGAATTCTTCTTCGTAGGCCCAGTCGAAAGTACCATTGATCACGCGGTCGGTGCCGTCGTTCGTCAATTGCTTGACCGCATTGCCTGCGAGGTCTTCTACATATACATTATGCTTGCTCACGTACGCGACCTTTTTACCGTCGGGTGAAAATTTCGCAAACATCAGCGACGACTCCGGCAAACCTTTTCCCAGCTGTTTTAAAGTCTTTGCCGTGAGGTCGACGACCCAGTAATCACCACGGGTATCGTATCGCCAGACACGTTTTGTATTGGTATAAACCAGCACCTTATCGCCCGCTTTGCTGATCGAATAGCTCCGGATCGGCAGCGCCGTGCCTCCCTGAGGCGTGAGTTGTGCACCTGAAACGACGATTTTCTCCTGATTGGCAGGCAATGTTACCTCTACGATCTGGCCATCGCTTACGTCGCGATAGCCGCTGCCGTCGGGTAACCATTGAAATGTGTCGGGAATCTGCGCAAAAAGCTGAAAAGAAAGGATTGTTAATGAAAGTGTCCTGATTATTTGCTTCATATGAGCTGTTAAAAATTAGTACGACAACTATATAAATGCAATTTTAACATTTTAATTAATCTTTTTCACCGTCCCCATCGTTTCCCTTTGATTTTGAGCGTCTTTGTTTTTTCAATGCCTCACTCAGCAAAAACTCGATCTGGCCGTTCAAACTGCGGAAATCCTGCTGTGCCCAGGTTTCAAGTTCCCGCAGCATTTCAGGGTTGATCCGCAAAACAAATGCCTTTTTCTCTGCCATATTATGGATACAAAGTACCGGCGTTCAGGATTGGGGTCGCCGCTTTCTCACCGCACAGAACTACCAACAAATTACTCACCATGGCGGCCTTTCGCTCCTCGTCGAGCTGGACAATGCCCTTCTCCGACAGCATAGCCAATGCCATATCCACCATTCCAACCGCTCCGTTGACGATCTGCCGACGGGCGGCCACTACTGCCGATGCCTGCTGTCGTTGCAGCATCGCGCCTGCGATCTCGGGTGCATATGCGAGGTGGCTTATCCGCGATTCGAGCACGTCGATACCGGCCCGGCTCAGTCGCTCCGTCAACTCGGCTTCGAGCATCTCGTTGATTTTGCCGCTGCCATCGCGCAATGTTACTTCCTGAATTTTCAGGTCCTCATCTTCCATAGAATCATAAGCATAAATGCCCGCCAGGTGCCGAACGGCCGCTTCCGACTGTATTTCCACATATTTTACATAATCATCTACCTCAAACGAAGATTTGGCCGTATCACCCACCCGCCACACCACCACCGCAGCGATTTCGATAGGGTTACCGAGCTTGTCGTTCACTTTTAGTTTCTGGCCATTGAGGTTCCGGGCGCGGAGGCTGATCTTTTTTCTGCGGAACAGCGGGTTCACCCAGCGCAGGCCATTCTGCTTCA
Organism: uncultured Dyadobacter sp.; assembly: GCA_966211825.1. GTDB lineage: Bacteria > Bacteroidota > Bacteroidia > Cytophagales > Spirosomataceae > Dyadobacter. Next base: position 6,186 of record CBIHPQ010000019.1, read on the forward strand.
TGGTACCCATATAATCGCCGAAAAATGTGGTGACGACCGCCTCATTTGGATTAATAACCGTCAGGCCGATCAGAACGATGAACCCGATGGCGCTAATGAGACCGCCCGTTAGCGGGTTGCCGCCCGACACAATACTTACAAAGCCACCGAATAGTAGCAGCAGGCCTATCACAAATAGCAGATAGCCAGACATAGAGCGTAATTCTTTTTCGATCATTGTTGGTTTAGTTTGATATTAAATTGATATCACAATATTATCAAACTCCCTATAACTTCCTAGACTATTCGGGACAAAAAAAACCCGGCGCCTGTAATCGGTGCCGGGACGTGATAAGTGGTTGAACCCACTCTTACCTGTATATCACAACCTGCCTGGCCGTTTCGACCTGAAAGTTGATCGGAAGATTGTACTTCACCTTCACTTTCCGGCCCCGCATGACCCCTGGCTCCCATTTGCCGCTCATCAGCTTCACCACGCGTATCGCTTCTTCATCGAGGCCGTAGCCAGCCCGTTTTTCCACTTTATAATCGCACATGGAGCCGTCTTCACAAACCACAAACGACAACATTACGCGTCCCATAACGCCGTTTCGCGCGGCATCAGCCGGATATTTGATGGTCGTTGCCAAAAACTTGTAAAGCTCCGGGAGGCCGCCCTGAAATTCCGGAGAGATCATCGTTTTGGTGTATTCAATCTTCTGACCGTCTACCCAGGACATCCCGCTTTTCAGCGCACCTACATCATAGGTTTCCTCATAATATAATGTGCTGTCGGCCAGCTTTCCGGTCCATTTGCCGTCCCGAAGCCCATTAACGACCCGGCCCTGCTCAAAAAGTGCATTACCGGCGGGATTTTCGTTTATTTCCCTCCAATGGCCGTCGCCCTGCTTGACATACTGTATGCCATCAGAGCCCCAGGCATTCATCAGCAGCGGCTCGCGTCTTTCCCCCATCTTGCCGATCGGTATTTCGCGATGGCTGCGGATCTGCCCGTTCGAATCCCAGTAAATGTCAGAGACGAGTGAATCGGTGAGAATCTGCTGGCGCCGCACCATTCCATTTAAGTCATAGTCTTTGATCAGCGAAGCTTTGCCATTCATTTCATATTCGATATAGGAAAGCATGCGGCCGTCGGCATGGAATATCGCCTCGGTAGCGTGGCTCGCCTCATTGACGTCACGCGCGGAAATGCGGTATGCGGCAATGGAATCGGTTCCGGGATTGACGAAACGCGATTTATACCGGACCTCCGTTTTGGCGAATTTTGCCTCCCCGAGCTTTTTCCACTTCCTGCCCTTCGCTTCCTCGTAGGCGATGTTTCCAGCCACAAATCCGCGTTGGTCCACCGGCAAAGTACGCCGGTAGCGGGCCGCGGAAGAGTCGGAAACCGGAGTATACTGCTTGTCGAAATAATCGATAAATGCGTGCTGGGCTGCATCATAAGTTGGTTTGGCAGTTGCCTGGAACACCACGGGAAAGTAGACCGCCTGTGCCACTTTTTCTCCTCCCAAAGATGCAGGCTTCCACGCACGGAATTTTTGAAATACCCTCACAGCCTCCGCATTGCATAGCGTGTCGATACCCCTCGTGACTTCGATGGAGCTCGCACTCCCGTCGGGCTGGACGACTGCTTTGAGGAAAACCCGGCCATTCAGGCCTTTCAAGCTACTTTGGAAAGGAATTTCAAGATTTGAAGTGATAAACTGGTTCATCGCCACCAGCCCACCGGCTGGCTCGGCTTGTTTTTCGACCTCGTGGGGCATATAAACTTTTTGCGCGAACGCCGGGGCACTGAAAAACAACAGAAGAGTAAGGAGTTTTTTCATTAGGGTTGATGAGTTATGCCGGAAGTAAAAATGACATTTTCCTTTTAAATAAACTTATAGTTACTCTGCAAATATTTCAAAAATGGCTTGTAGAAGTAGTTTTTAGTTTAAACTTAACTTACTGATAACCTGCTAATAATATGCAGTTAATATAAAATGAGAAAATTTGTATCATGGGAGATACAACTCACTTTCGGACTATCATCATTTCTGACATTCACCTCGGAGCAGGAGGATCGAAGGCAGAAGAGGTCACCAATTTCCTGAAAAGCTATTCCTGTAAAAAGCTTATCCTGAATGGCGACATTATCGACGCATGGCAACTGAAAAAGTATGGTGTGTGGAAACGCAAGCATACGCTGTTTTTCAAACGCGTGCTGAAAATGATCGAGGACAACAAAACGAAAGTAGTTTACATCCGCGGCAACCACGACGATTTCCTTGACCAGATCATCCCGTTGCGCCTCGGCAAGCATTTCCAGATTCGCAAAGATTACATTCTGACCTCTGGTGCGCAGCGTTTTTACGTTACCCACGGCGATGTATTCGACTCCATTACCACGCATTTGAAATGGCTGGCCTACCTGGGCGATATCGGTTATACGTTCCTCTTGTGGGTCAATAAATTTTATAACAAATACCGCGCATGGCGCGGCCTCTCCTATTACTCTTTGTCGCAACGTGTGAAGCAGTCGGTGAAAATGGCGGTGAACTACATGACCGACTTTGAAGAGAAACTTACCGAACTCGCCCGCTCGCGGAACTGCGATGGCGTGATCTGCGGGCACATTCACCACCCCGCGATCCGCGAAATCGACGGTATCAAATACATGAATTCCGGCGACTGGGTCGAGACCCTGAGCGCGTTGGTCGAGGACTTCGACGGCAACTGGAGCCTGCTATATTACGACCAGCAGTCGATCGTTGAAAAGCCAGTAAAAAAAACGAGTACCAAAAAAGTCGTTGAAAACTTTCCGGGTATTGAAAAGCAGGTGGCATTCACCGGCTTTCTGACGGGGCGGAATCAGCGCTATCTATAATCATGAGAATCCTTTTTCTGGTTCAGGGAGAGGGCCGGGGGCATTTGACGCAAGCCATTTCGCTCGGCCAGATCCTGCGTAGTGCAGGGCACAAGGTGGTAGGCGCGATGGTGGGGACTTCTCCGGGCCGCAATATCCCTTCATTTTTCCAGGAGCAGATCTTTGCACCGGTACACCATTTTGCGGCGCCTAACATCATTTACAAAGCACAAGGCGGCGGTATGAATGTAGGCCGGACCATCGCTACACACCTCGCGCATTTGCCCAAATACCTTAAAAGCCTTCATCGCATCCATGAAACGGTGAAGCAGATCAATCCGGACCTGATCGTGAGTTTTTATGATACTTATGGCGGGCTTTATAATATGATCTACCGCTCGGGCATTCCAATGGTCTGCATTGCGCACCAATATCTTTTGCTTCATCCGAAATTTATCTTTCCTGAAAATACCCGGGTTAATCAATTCCTGATCAACCTCAACTCGAAGTCGACGTCATGGCTTTCGGCCAACCGGCTTGCATTGTCGTTCCGCGAAATGCCTTCCGTTCCGAAACAGAAAATTACGGTGGTACCGTCGCTGCTCCGGAAGGAAGTGACGCGTCTCGTTCCGCAGAAGGGCACGTTCATACTCGTTTACATGACGCACCATAGCCTGAGCACGCAGGTGATCGACTGGCATCAAAAGCACAGGGATGTGCAATTGCATTGCTTCTGGGACAATGCGGATACTTCGGAAGAATTTGTTTTTGATAATACGCTTACCTTCCACCAGATCAACAGCGAGAAGTACCTGCGCATGCTCGCCACTTGCCGTGCATTAGTGACGACAGCCGGTTTCGAATCGGTTTGCGAAGCAATGTTTCTTGGAAAACCCGTGATGATGGTGCCGGTACCAAACCATTTCGAGCAGGAATGCAATGCAATTGACGGGGTGATCTCCGGCGCCGGGGTAATGTCGAGATCGTTCGACCTGTCGGTGATTTTTGATTATCTACCGAAGCATATCGACCAGTCGGAGAAATTCAGGGACTGGTATCACCGCGGGCACCAGCTCTTCGTGCGGGAGATTGCGGAGTTTGAAAAATCCATTGATATCAGGCGGAAAATGCAGTCAGAAATCTGACATTCCCCGCCTGAGTACCTTACTTATCCTTCTTGAAAACAAGTTGTTCCGGATTTTGATCGAATTTGAGGATCAATTTGTCGGACGTAACATGATAGCTTCCCTTGCCAGCCGTTGAATCCGATGGAAGCCACGCTTTACGGCTCCATTCGGGCTCGCCTACTTTACTTCCGCCAAAGCTGGTGATTTTGAAAGTACAAGCCGGCCCGAGGGTGTAGCTCCCGCTGATGGTATTTACGAAAGTATGACCCGATAAAACCCCGTTGTTTTTATCATCTTCAAAACTAAAAACCACACTCTTGCCACTCACTTCCGGATCGGTATCTATGGCTCCCGTGGAGGTATTTTGAAAATAATCTAACCGCCAGGTTCCTTTCAACGAACCGATTTCAGAACAGGGCGGAGGCGAACAACAATCCTTGCCGTCTCCACATTCAAATGCGCTCAACGCGAAGAATGCGAATAGAATGAACAGATAAGCAATTCTTTTCATGGCTTATATACTTTAAAAACTGATCCCTAACCGCAACGCGAGCCTGTTGTAAACCCGGTCTTCAAATCTTTCCTTTTGATCCCACAGAGGCACTTTTTCAACGTGCGCTTCTTGTCGTTTATAGGTTAATGCGATGGTAAATGCAGCCACTCCCGGCTTTCCTATTTTCATTCCAAGGCCTGGGTTCACCATAAATCCTCCCTTGGTATCAAATCCTTCGGAATCGTCGTGAAACCACGTGAATGCATAACCGGCATCGACGGTGCCGAACAGTTGCACGTTTTTGCGACCGAGGAAATCATATCTCACACCACCCGCAACCGGGTTTAGCAATGCCGTCTTGTACCAGTCCATGCCGAGCGTTACGCCTGCCGATAGCTTCCGATGGATTTGAACGCCATTGAATGTCTGAACCGTCAGGCTGGTTTTGCTGTCGACCTGATCTGAATTTCCGGCATAGGGATTCTGGTATTTCACCCTCCCGAACAATCCACCGAACTCGGTGTGGTTGACAAACCTCACGCCTTTGGCCGTCTGCGCATAGGACGCAGTCGTGGCCAGAAATAGTAACAGATATGCGATCTTTTTCATGTCAAATCGCTTTTCCGACCGGAATTTTACTCAGCATTTTCAAATCCTTCGGATTCGTCGCATCATATTGATAAAATCCGTCGTCTCCAATCAGGAGCACCGTTTTGCCGAGGGAAATCACGTCATAAGCATGCATATCCTTGAAATGCGCCAGCTGGTTCCGGTCTACCAAAAACTTGTCGGTCACGTCAAATACTTTCAAGCCGTGTTCGCCTTCGCACAGGTAAAGCGCCGGGAAATCGATACTCAGGCCATGCGGGTTCTCCATTTGGTAGCTTTTGATAAGCTGCGGAGCGGCCGGATTGCTTACATCCACGAGATCAAGCTGATTTTGGTTTCCTGCGCAGGCATTACCGGTGCGCAGCGTCACGTACGCAATGTCCCCGTGCACGACCACAGGATCGCAGGCGCGAGCATGCTGGAAATTTGAAAGCTGTTTCGGTTCAGCGGGATTGGTATTGTCATAAATAAACATCCCGGTTGCAGAACCGATAAAGAGTTTATTCTCGTACGGGAAAATAGTTTCGATGCCCCAGCCAAGATTTATGGTAGTAAAATCGACGGGCTGAGCCGGTTTGGCGATATTAAAGAGGTGCAACTGGCTCTGACTGACGGCGTAGAGAAAATTGCGGTCTAGCGCGAAACGCGCCATCGAGCCAGCCTGGCCATTGGTAGCACCCGCAGATTGTGGCGAAGCCGAGGAGGAAGTGCTCAGAAACGCACGGTCGGCGAATACCAGAAATCCGCCCCACCACCAGTTTGGGCTGACATTCTCCTCGCAATTAACCGTTACCGTTTCGGTTACCCATTCTACATTCTGGTCAGTAATGGAGCCGACGGATTCATTCAGTGACCATCCGCCTCCATCAAAAAGACCGGTTTTGAATACATTTTTAACCCTGCCTACTTCCTTCGGTGCTGCGGGATCCGCGATGTCGATCGACACCAGGTCGCAAAAACTGTCGGCGTAAAGAATGTTGTCACGGACTGCGATATCGCCATTCCCGGGAATATTGATGAATGTTACAAATTTGGGACTGGCCGGGTTGCCGTTATCGATGATATGAATTCCTTTCTTAATTTCATTTACAAATAAATATTTCCCTTTCACATACATTTTCCCTGGCTGCTCCAAACCTCTCGGCGATTCGGCTTTCACTTGCATTCTGAGCTCCATCAGGGAATGTGTAACGTTACTAAAACGGCGTACGACGCGTGTTTCTTTGCACTGATCGTTGCATGACCAGTTAAGCCACGCGACGACACATAACAGTAAAAGTTTAGTTTTCATACGGTCAGGTTTTTAGAGGCCAGTAAAAAATGATATTATAACTTGGGTAAGTGCATGACACTGTTTTTTTGTAATTCGTTGGAACACAAAACAAAATCGTCCGAAAGCAAGGCCTTCGGACGATAACGCACCCCGAAAATACCGGCGAACCGGTATTTTTTATCTTTGATATTTTTAAATGCCTTTTAGCATTGCTATTTCGTCTCCGGATTTTTTATCCTTCCCATAAACAGGATGGTATTGGAAGTGTTTTCACTGATCACCAAACCAAAAGGGCGGTCACAAATGAACCTGGCTGGCTCCGGACCGGCGGAGGTAAGTCCAACCCCGATCGTTGTTACCGCTGCCGCTTCCGTACCCTGCTCGTCGATGCCCAGGTAAGCATCCTGCTTCACAAAGTCGACATAGAGGTCGGCTGTTTTATTGATCTTGCCCAATTGCGCACCTTCATAAAATGCCCGCTTGATGCCCATTCCCTGCAATGTCTCCTTCAACTGGCCCGAATATTCGAGTGTAAACTTCGGCAGGCCTATTGTAACACCTTGCGAAGCCATTCTTCCCATGAGCTGCGACCAGCCTTCTCCCGTTATGCCTTTCAGTAACTCGTCGACAGTGCTTTCACCCTTTGGGATAAGTAATGTCATATTAAACTGGCCATTGGCATAAGGAAGTTGTATTGCATTATAGTTGCTCCCGTAAGCTACTTTGAAATCAGACGAAGCATACATCATTTTGACGTTTTTGCTCTGCCCATTTTCCAGTTTGAAGGGTGTGTCAAGCGTTTTTTTCGGATCAAACTTGGATTTCCAATCTCCTTTGAAATACAATGCATTCAAAAGAAACATCACATGGTTCGGCTCGATCTGATCAAGTACTTTCTTGATCTTTCCGTTTGTCTTATCACTTGCCCATTTGTTAATGCGATCTTTCGCAGCATTGTCAAAAGGCAAACCAGTAACTTCCGATTCAAATGAGTCTTTCAAAACAGATTGAAAATCATTTTCAACGGAAAAGTCATTTCTATACCAAACCGAATTCGCTAAACCCAAACTAACTTTCGAATCAGCAACCGGCAAATCTTTAATTAATGTTTGATAAGCGGCATTCAGATCAGCTAATGTTACTGCATCCACTTTCAATGCCTTTTGAATTTCCTCGGCGGTTTCCTTTTCCGCTCCGTTCAAAAGCATTCCCAAAGCCATATGCAGGCTCAGCGGCGATACAAACAGATTCGCATCGGTGGGTTGCGTTTTCTGTAACGCATGAATAAAATCAAATGCGAATGAAGTTGTTCCTGCCGATACCGATGCCGGAATTTCTACCGGATTCACCTCATTATCAGGCCCCGTATTGTCGTCGGTGCAAGCAAACAGCATCGCTGCTGCCAGCATGGGAACGGTGATTGATTTCTTTAAAATTTTCATGGCTAACAGATGCAGGAATATTTTTCTTCTCCACAATCAACCCACAAATCGATAGATTCAATTCAACCGGCAATGGTTGGAAACTTTTTAGAATTATCTCAAAAAGAATAGCGAACAGACCACGAAACGCCGTATAAATAAGGATGCGAATCGAGGCTTTGATTGGATTTGAAACCCGAAGAGACAGCCCGTTGGTAAGAGCCTGTCAGGTTAGCACCCCAATTGGAGGAAAGCTTGTAATTCAATCTCAATCCTGTTGTAGCAGCCCAATTCATCCCGCGGTATATGTCGTCGCTGGCGGTGGTTCTGATAATGTCCCCCGAAGCAGATTCCAGTTCATTGACCAGAAAGAAATTCGCCATCATCCCGCCCAGCACCGAATAGCTGAATTTCTTGTCGGGATTTAATGTAAATCCTGCCTGAACCGGCAATTGCAGATATTGGTAATTATTGCTCGCTTTTTTAGCAACATCAATATACAATGCTCCATTATTGAAGCCCGCCGCCTTGTCGGAAGCCGGGCTATTCGCCGAGCTGGGCAATCCCGCCAATGCATTTTCCAGAACGTTCGAAGAGAGGTTATTGTAGGCATTCAACACATAACCGCCGCCTTCATAAGCCGAGTTGCCGCGGAGATAACTTACGCCCGTCTCAACGGACCAGTGCTTCGATATCCGAACTCCGCCCTGCGTTTGCACCGCGTACGAAGCCCGCGCCTCACTTGATCCTGAAGTTGCACGTCTTTGACTCACCGATTGGGCTGAAAAAGCCATCGGAGCTTCTTTCAATTGCACGTCGGGATTAAATGACGCCGGCATTACGCCAATACCAGCATAATACTCTTTTGGTTTTTTAGGCGCCACAGGCTCTTCGATCCGTATTTCAGGCCGGAAGAACACATGACGTTTCTGAACATAAACATCGAGATCACTATATGGCAAGGAAGCCAGAAGCTCCGCCGAAGCCGATTGAGTTTGTACCGCAGCGACTGCTGTGTTGGCTGTAACATCCGCAGGAGTTTGGCTCGTAACCACATCCCGATGCTCGCTAGCAGGATTTCCCGGAATGCTAGCAGCTGCTGCGAAACCATTGTTCAAAACGGGCTGACCGCCTTTCTTGCGCACATTCTCCTGATCTATTGCGGCAATACCAGTATTGGTTGTTCCCGCAATCCTACCTCTGAGGCCGCTTCTTGCTGGCTCTTCGTTAGTCTCAGCAGTTTTGCTTTGTTTGGTTACCGAGGCGATCTGCTCCTTAGCCTGTTCATCCTGTTTCTTAACCGCTCCGGCAGCATTGGTCTGTTCTTCAGGTGGAGTAACTGATTTCGTTTCTGCTTCCTGGACTGGTTTTGTGTTAACAGCTACCTGACCTTTGTCTTCTGTCGCGCCCGAAAACCAGAGGCCGCCGCCTACCAGCAGCAATGCGGCAATAGACGCGGCTGCATACCACATTTTCGGCGACTGCCACCAAAGCGGAACTACTTTTTCCTGCTCCCTGTCAAGACGCGCCTCAATACCCGCCCACACAGCCGGCGGGGGAGTCTCGGCAGCCTCTTGAAAGGCCTTTCTCCACTGTTCCTCAAAATTGTTTATGTTGGACGGATCCATCATCAAATCTTTTTTCTTTGTTCAATTTTTGTTGAAGTAATGTCCTGGCGCGCGAATACTGCGACTTGGATGTTCCTTCGGAGATACCCAACATCTGGGCGATCTCATTGTGCTGGTAACCTTCAATCGCATACAGATTAAAGATTGTCTGGCAACCGGGCGGCAATTCGCGGATCATTTCCATGAGCTGCTGCAACTGGAAGTTCCCCAATGTGAACTCCCTGTCCGACAAGCCATTATGATGCACATCTATATCATCGAGTTCTTTCAGGTACTTCTGTTGCCGCAAATGGTTCAGCGCGGTATTCACCACCACCGACCTGAGCCAGTATTCCAGTGGGCTGTCGCTCCTGAATGAATCTATGTTTTCGTAAATCTTGATGAAAGCATCCTGCAACACGTCTTCCGCGTCGGCGCGGTTTTTCGTGTAGCGCATGCAAATAGCGAACAACTTACCCCCAAAAACATCGTATAGCTGTTTCTGGGCGATTCGGTTGCGCTGCTTGCAGCCTTTCACCAGTTCCTGTTCGTTAAACGTCATCCGAAGGTTAGGGGTGCTTCGTTCGGTTTGTAAAAAAATTCAGCACCTCTATCCATAAGATAGCCGATTACTGTTGCGTTATGATCCGGCTCGCTCACTGAGATCCGTCGTAAATTGTCTGACACGCTCATTATCAAAATGGTTGGAACAATTCGAAAAACATTGTCAATTGTTGGGTACTTTACACCAAGGAACTATTCAGTGGCGCATATCATTTAATAAGTACAACCTAAAATCTATCGCCCATGAGCCAATATATGGTTGAAATCCAGCTGCCGGCTGTCATGTCGGAAGATTTCACAGCAAAAATACCTGCTCAGAGAAAAAAGATTAATGAATTGATGGAGCAAGGAAGGCTAATGTCTTATGCTTTGTCCGATGATTATTCCAGACTGTGGTGTGTGGTAAGAGCAGAAAGTGAATTTGAAGTAATGTCTCTCGTCTCTGAATTTCCGCTGATCGATTATATGGATCCCAAAATAACCAAGCTTATGTTCAATAATGTGGTAGCCCTCCGGTTGCCCATGTTCTCATTGAACTGACACCATTCAAAGACATTTCGTGGCGCAGCCAGCATGGCCTCGACGGTTATCCGTTCGAGGTTTTTTTATTGTAATCAGAGTTTCCCGGTAATCAGCGCTGCAATCTTTTCCAATGCTTCGCGATCTGTTTCACTAAAATCGTCAAGCTGGTCGCTATCCACGTCGAGCACCATTGCCACGGTACCATTTCTGTGAAAAACAGGTACTACAATCTCCGAGCGCGATGCCGAGCTACATGCGATATGGCCTGGAAACTGCTCAACATCCGGTACTACAATGGTTTCCGCACGCGAGTAACTTGCGCCGCACACGCCTTTGTTGAACGGGATGCGCGTACACGCGATCGGTCCCTGGAATGGCCCCAGCACAAGCTGTCCCTCTTTCACCAAATAAAACCCCACCCAGAAGAAACCGAATGCTTCTTTTAAAACCGCGGTTATATTGGCCAGGTTGGCAGTAAGGTCGCTTTCATCGGCAATAAGCGCTTCAATTTGTGGTAAAAGTGCTTTATAAACAGCTGCCCTATTGGTATCTGTTGGAATAAATAATGTCTCTGCCATAAACTTTAACTACTTCTAGATTTTGGGTTAACACAGATGCCTTTTGAATAGTTACAGATCCATGTTAAAATGCACTCTGATTAAGCCGCAAATAGCATTGCTTCTATTGTATATTTGAGGTTCGAATCAGCGCTTTCCGACCAATCAAAACCCTTCATGAGTCAAAGACATATCTTATTAATGGACGGCCCCGACCACAAAGGGTTGATTTACCATGTTACCCGCATTCTTTTCGCCCACAATCAGAATATCATCAGTAACGACGAGTATGTAAGCCCCTCACGCTATTTCTTTATGCGCACCGAATTCGAGGGCGATACCGATATTCCGGAACTTTTACAGGCGCTCCAATCCGAACTCCCGGCCGGACTGAACCTTCGCATTAACCCCAAAAAGAACAAGGACATTGTACTGATGGTCACCAAAGAGCACCATTGCCTGGGTGATTTGCTGATCCGGTATGCTTTTAACGAACTGGATGCTACAATTCTCGCCGTCGTCAGCAACTATAACACATTACAGCCGCTCGTTGGGAAATTTGGGATACCTTTTCATTTCATTTCCCATGAAAACAAAACGCGTGAGGAACACGAGGAGGCGATATTAAGGACGCTCGATATTTACCGCCCCGACTATGTGGTGCTGGCCAAATATATGCGCATTATCACCCCCCAATTTGTCGAGCGCTTTCCAAGCCGGATCGTAAATATCCATCATTCTTTCTTACCAGCATTTATCGGGGCAAACCCTTACCGGCAGGCTTACGAACGCGGTGTGAAGATCATCGGGGCTACTGCGCATTTTGTAAATAACGACCTGGACGAAGGCCCGATCATCGCGCAGGATGTAAAAGAAGTCGATCATAAGCTGACCGCTTCGGATATGGCAACTTTGGGAAAAGATACTGAAAAAGCGGTGTTGTCGAAGGCGCTGAAACTCGTGTTCAACGACCGGGTTTTCATTCATCACAACCGCACCATTATCCTGTAAAACAAAGAAAAAGCCCTTAGTCAGAATCACCGAGGGCTTTTTGCAATCTGATGGATGTTATTGAATATGTAATCTTACAAAAAAATCTTTAAAACATCAAATTCAGATTCAAGCTGTTAACTAATTCTAAGGATATTCTAATTAAACTGCTTCTGCTGTACGCACCAGCTCAACCAGATCTCCGTCGTTTACTTCTTTCTTGATATCGGCTACTTCCAGGAACCTTGTGTACAGCTCGTCAAGCGCTGCTTTTTCGAAGCTGAAACCAAGCAATTCCAGACGGTGCTTCAATGCATGACGTCCGCTGCGGGCAGTAAGCACGATGTCGGACTTATCCACACCCACATCCTGCGGGTTCATGATCTCGTAATTCAGGTTGTTTTTCAGGAAGCCGTCCTGGTGAATTCCCGATGAATGCGCGAATGCATTGCGACCAACGATCGCCTTGTTCGCCTGCACGGGCATACGCATCATTTTTGACACCAATTGGCTGGTCGGGTAAATGTGCTGGGTATTGATACCTGTTTCCAGGCCCAGTTCCTGATGTACTTTCAACGCCATTACCACTTCTTCCAGCGACGTATTACCGGCGCGTTCGCCGATACCGTTGATCGTCACCTCTACCTGGCGCGCACCCTGGTTGATACCGGCAATAGAATTTGCGGTAGCCAGACCGAGGTCGTTGTGGCAGTGGATCGAAATAGTAGCTTTATGAATGTTCGAAACGTGTTCGAAAATGTATTTGATTTTGTTGCCGTACTCGTCGGGCAAGCAATAGCCAGTCGTATCCGGAATGTTCACCACCGTTGCTCCCGCCCCGATTACCGCTTCTACCAGTTGTGAAAGGAAAACCAGGTCCGCACGGCCCGCGTCTTCGCAGTAAAATTCAACATCCTCCACTTTGGATTTAGCATATTTCGTAGCCGCGATCGCTCTTTCGATGATCTTCTCACGGGTTGTGTTGAACTTATGCTGAATATGAATGTCCGACGATCCTATTCCCGTATGGATCCGTGCCCGCTGTGCGTACTGCAATGCATCCGCAGCCGCATCGATATCGCCTTGTACGGCACGCGAGAGCGCACAAATGATCGGCTCGCGAACGGCTTTGGAAATTTCTACCACAGAACGGAAATCTCCGGGACTTGAAACCGGAAAACCAGCTTCGATGATATCTACCCCCAGCTTTTCGAGTTGTGTAGCAACAACAATCTTTTCTTCTGTGGTCAATTGGCTGCCCGGTACCTGCTCGCCGTCTCGTAAAGTAGTGTCGAAGATCTGAACTCGATTACTCATTGGTGGGTATTAATTTTTTATGGGACACGAATTTAACAATATTTCAAGCAATATAAAACCCTTTCCGTCTGAGGGAAAGGGTTTGTAACTTATCAAAACATAACCTTTCCCGGCCTCACGGTAGTTGTTGGAGAATGAGATTGAGGTTATTTTGCTGATTCATATTTGAGTTGCGAAATTTCGCTGGCCGCGAGTTTCTTCTGCAAAGAAAGCATAAGTTTTGATTGCAACAAATATTGTTTGGCAAAACTTTAATATTTTTTAGATTCTTTTCAAAAGCTCTTCACCGGCTTGTTGCGTGTTCAGAACCTTGTCGGCCGGAGTCGTCGCATCAGCAATATCGCGCGTTCTGAAACCATCTTTCAGTAACTTGTCAACTGCCGAAATAATCGCTTCCGATTCCTCTTTCAAACCAAATGAAATATCGAGCAGCAAGGCGGCTGAAAGTACTGACGCCAAAGGATTTGCAATACCTTTGCCGGTAATGTCATGCGCCGAGCCGTGGATCGGTTCGTAAACGCCGGTGCTGTCGCCAACGGACGCCGACGCGAGCATTCCCATTGAGCCGGCGATCTGGCTAGCCTCGTCGGTAAGGATGTCGCCGAACAGGTTGGCAGTTACTACTACGTCGAAACGCTTAGGGTCTTTGATGAGCATCATTGCCGCTGCATCTACGAATTGGTGCTCCACCGTAATATCAGGGTACTCAGGTGCCAAAGCCTGGATTACCTCGCGCCACAGACGGCTTGTTTCCAGAACGTTTGCCTTATCCACTGAGCAAAGACGCTTTCCACGCGTACGTGCAGCTTCAAATGCCTTGCGACCGATGCGCTCCACTTCGTAGCGGCTGTATTCTGCGATGTCGTAAGCAGTATTATTATCGTTTTTACGGCCTTTTTCACCAAAATAAATGTCGCCTGTCAGCTCGCGGAAGAAAAGGATATCCGAGCCTTGCAGGATCTCGGGACGGATAGAAGAGGCACCCAAAAGCTCATCGAACAATTTGATTGGACGGAGGTTTGCATATAAACCCAGCTCCTTGCGCATTTTCAGCAGGCCTTGCTCAGGACGAACTTTGGCAGTAGGATCATTGTCGTATTTCGGGTGCCCCACTGCTCCGAAAAGGATCGCATCCGAATTACGCATTTTTTCAAGCGTCTCATCGGGTAGCGGATTACCGGTAGCCTCGATCGCCACGTGGCCCATCAATGCTTCGTCGTAAGTGAATTCATGACCGAATTTCTCGGCAATTTTTACCAATACTGCCTTTCCTACCTCTGTAACTTCTTGTCCGATTCCGTCGCCCGGAACGATAAGGATATGCTTTTTCATTAAGTGGTTTAATTGATAATCAATAAATTATGAATAAATAAATGCATTGCCTTACGACAATGCATCAGCTAATGGTTCGGGGGTGATCTTGTTTTCGGGAACGCCGATCAGGTTCAGCATTTTCTGCGTGGCCATAATCGCCGAGAACGTCTGGTCCGAATCGAGACCGCGCGTTTTCACTTCTTTCCCGTTGATTTCCCAGGTGATAATCGTCTCGCACAATGCGTCCGTCCTACCGCCTGGCGGAATACGCACGGCATAGTCGGTCAGCATCGGCAGGCTGATCCCTTTCAGAATATAAATCTTCTTTAATGCATTCATAAATGCATCGTATTGACCGTCACCCTGCGCATTTTCCTCAAAAACCTCTTCGCCAAAACGGATCTGCAATGTGGCAGAGGGTTTCAGGTTTTTGGAATGCGTGAGTACGTAATTGGTGATCACGACCTTCTCCTCGATCGCGTCGCTGTCGAGAATGTCGGAGATAATATACGGAAGATCCTCCGGTGTTACCGCTTCTTTCCGGTCGCCGAGCTCGATGATCCGCTGCGTTACCTTTTTAAGATCCGCATCTGAAAGCGTGATCCCCAGGTCGCGCAGGTTGTTCTCGATATTCGCTTTCCCGGAAGTTTTACCCAATGCATACAAACGCTGACGACCAAAACGCTCAGGCATCAGTTTGCTGAAATAGAGGTTGTTCTTTTTATCGCCATCTGCATGAATACCAGCAGTTTGTGTAAAAACACTTTCCCCTACAATAGGCTTATTGGAAGGAATGCGGATTCCGGAAAACGTCTCCACCAGCTTGCTGATCGAGTACAACGACTTCTCATTCACCGACGTCGTGCATTCAGGCACGAGGTCATTCAGTACGGCGATCGTGCTCGCGAGCGGTGCATTACCTGTTCGCTCGCCCATGCCGTTCACGGTCAGGTGCAACCCGTGCGCACCCGCACGAAGCGCCTCGATCACGTTCGCCACGCTCAGATCGTAGTCGTTATGCGCGTGGAATTCGAAATGGTGGTTGGGATAGCGGTCAACGATCTCCTTCACAAAGGTATACGACTCGAAAGGCGTCAGAATGCCCAGCGTATCGGGCAGCAGTATGCGCTTAACCGGCAATGTAGTCAGGAAATCGAGGGATTGGAATACATACTCACGCGAACTGCGCATTCCATTGCTCCAATCTTCGAGGTACACATTGCATTGAATGCCTTTCTGCTCCGCCAGTTCAATCACATTGCGAATGTCCTCGAAATGCTCCTGCGGCGATTTTTTCAGCTGGTGGGTCAAATGGTTCAGCGACCCTTTTGTGAGGAGGTTCATCACTTTCGCGCCGGATTGCACCATCCAGTTGATGGACGCATCGCCGTCGACAAACGTGAGCACTTCTATTTTATCCAGAAGACCGTTTTTACCAGCCCAATCGGTGATTTTCTTAACTGCCTGAAATTCACCCTCCGACACGCGTGCCGAGGCTACTTCAATGCGGTCGACCTTCACTTCCTGCAAGAGGATCTGGGCGATGGTCAGTTTTTCTGATGCGGAAAACGACACCCCGCTGGTTTGCTCACCATCGCGGAGTGTCGTGTCCATAATTTCAATGTAACGGCTATTCATAGGCGTAAAGCCGTCGGGCGGTAGGCGGTCGGCGGTCAGAAAATCGACAGCCGACTGCCGATCGCCGACAGCCTATTAAAATATTCTCTCTCCTTCAAATTCCTTGATCTCTCCCTTCATAGCTTGCAGATAATCGATATCGTCGAAGCCGTTCGTCAGGTTATGTTTTTTATAACCGTTGATGTCGAAAGATTCTTTCTCGCCGGTCGCGACGATCGTGATTGTCTGCCCGGGCAGGTTCACTTCCAGTTGCGCATTAGGATCTGCCTCGATCGCTTCGAAAATTTTATTCAGGAATTCAGGACTCACCTGCACCGGCAAAATACCGATATTCAATGAGTTACCTTTAAAAATATCCGCAAAGAAGCTGGAAACCACACAGCGGAAACCGTAATCGTAGATTGCCCACGCAGCGTGCTCACGGCTTGAACCGCTGCCGAAGTTGTGGCCTCCTACGAGGATTTTTCCGGAGTAGATCGGATTGTTCAATACAAAATCCTGCTTAGGCGTATCGTCGCCATTGTACCGCCAGTCGCGGAAGAGGTTGTCGCCAAAACCTTCCCGTTTGGTTGCTTTCAAAAAGCGCGCAGGGATAATCTGGTCGGTATCAACGTTTTCAATCGGCAAAGGAACTGCCGAGCTTTTCAGTATGGTGAATTTATCGTAAGCCATTGTTATCATGCTTTATGCCGTAAGCTTTAAGCTTTAGGCCTTTTTTGTAATGCTTTTTTCCAGATGATACAGCATTCTCTTTATTAGATTAACTCTTTCATTTAATGATGAATAATCAATTTCAGAAAGATATTTCAAATCCTTTGAAAGCTGTAAGAGATATTCAACTTCATGGCCGGAGCCTAGTGAAATGTGTATAAACCTTGCGAATTCCGAATCTGTTGTTCTGCCGCAGCCCTCTGCAATGTTCGTTGGAATTGATACTGACGCCCTTCTTATCTGAGAAGTAATGCCATACGTTTCATTCTGCGGAAACTTACGCGTCATAGCGTAAACATCAAGAACAAATTCATGGCTTATTCGCCATACTTCATACTTCCTGAAATCTCTCATAAACAAGTGTGTGATCAAAATAGCTTAAAGCTTATAGCCTATTGCCTAAAGCCCCGTCAAAGCAACGTCCGCGGATCCGTAACGACGCCCGTTACTGCTGCGGCGGCTGCTACGAGCGGGCTCGCGAGCAACGTACGTGCGCCCGGGCCCTGGCGACCTTCGAAGTTACGGTTGGAAGTACTTACCGCATATTTACCGGCAGGAATCTTGTCGTCGTTCATCGCCAGACAAGCCGAGCATCCAGGCTGACGCAGTTCGAAGCCGGCTTCTGTCAGAATATCCAAAATGCCTTCTTCCTTGATCTGAGCCTCCACAATGTGCGAGCCCGGAACGATCCAAGCCGTTACATTATCCGCCTTTTTGCGGCCTTTCACGATAGAAGCGAATGCACGGAAGTCCTCGATACGGCCATTGGTACAGCTACCGATGAAAACGTAATCGATTTTCTTGCCCAGCATGCTCTCGTTTTCATGGAAACCCATGTAATTCAGCGACTTGTCGTAAGTCGCTTTACCACCTTCCACCTGATCCGAGGTTGGGATCGCTTTGCTGATACCTTGTCCCATTCCCGGGTTGGTACCGTAAGTGATCATCGGTTCGATATCGGCTGCGTCGAAGTTATATTCTTTGTCAAAAACAGCGCCTTCGTCTGTTTTCAATGTTTTCCAGTAAGCCAACGCTTTGTCCCACTTCTCGCCTTTAGGAGCTTGCTCGCGGCCATTGATGTAGGCAAAGGTAGTCTCATCAGGAGCGATCATACCGCCGCGTGCACCCATTTCGATACTCATGTTGCAGACGGTCATACGGCCTTCCATCGACATATTTTCGAACACATCGCCCGCATACTCAACGAAGTAACCTGTTGCGCCGGCAGTTGTCAGTTTCGAGATAATGTAAAGCGTTACGTCTTTCGGCGTTACCCCTTTGCCCAGCGTGCCATTTACATTTACACGCATTTTCTTAGGCTTAGGCTGCATAATGCATTGCGACGAAAGCACCATTTCCACCTCGGAAGTACCGATACCGAACGCGATCGCACCGAATGCACCGTGGGTGGAAGTGTGGGAATCACCACAAACGATGGTCATACCCGGAAGCGTAATACCATTTTCAGGTCCAACCACGTGCACAATACCAGTGCGGGCATGTCCCAAACCCCAGTGTGAAATGCCGTATTTCGCCGCATTCGATTCGAGGGCTTTCAGCTGGTTGGCAGAAAGCGGATCGGCTACCGGAAGGTGCTGGTTGATGGTCGGTGTATTATGGTCCGCCGTTGCGAAAGTGCGCTCGGGGTACATTACACCAATGCCTCTGGTTTCGAGTCCTAGGAAAGCAACAGGGCTTGTTACTTCGTGGATAAAATGACGGTCGATGAAGAAAACATCGGGACCGTCCTCAATTTTACGGACAACGTGGGCATCCCACACTTTGTCGAAAAGGGTACTCGCTTGATTACTCATTTTGATTAAAATTAGAATTTCGCCTCGCCGTTCTGGCTTCCAAGAAAGAGCTGATACTCAATGCTTTTCTCAAAAGGAGAACCGACATTACAAATTACCGCATATTTAAAGGAATATGTATAACGGTAACGGTTCAAAAAATAGTGATTTTGGTTTGGGGTAGCGCTTTGAGCGGAAATCTTTATTCAGATCGCCTGTCGGCGATATTTTCCAACGCTGATTTTAGAGCAGGCAAATGCGCAGTAATTATCCGCCAAACGATCTCGAAATCAATTCCCGCATAGTCATGTACAAGAATATGTCTTGATCTGATTATTCTCATCCATTCGATGTCGGGATATACGTCACGGGTTACTTTTGGAACCCGGTTGGCAGCCTCTCCCAGAACCTGTAAATTCCTGATAACCGCATCCCTTGTTTTACGATCTTCAAGAAATGCTTCGTAGTCCATGCCATTTGTATATTGCAAAATGGCGACAATGGAGTCCAGCATGTCAGCCAGCAGGATACTGGAATGCCTTCCAGACATAAATGAGATCCTTTTCGATAAATGGAAGCATTTGTGGTTTAACCCCCTTCTTGCTGACGAGATCCACTTTTTGTTGAAGCATTTCTTCCAATTCGACTGCCAAATCGACAAATTCGAAACCAACCGGTTTTGCAAATTCCACCAGAATATCGATATCACTATCTCCCCTTGCCTCATTTCGGGCGTAAGACCCAAATAACGCCATGGATTTCAGCGGATATTTTTCAAACAGCTGCCGTTTCGCAGTCTGCAACTTGTTCAATACGCTGCTCGCTTCCATTTGTTGATTAACAGTTTATTGTAAACAAATATAACGAATTGCCTGCATTTAGCTGATGCTCGATCACCCCTGCCGCTTCGGTGTCGTTCCGTATTTCTCCTTATAAGTCTTGATAAAATGCGAGACGCTCTCGTAACCGATCTCCGTACTGATTTCTGAAACGTTCTTCGTACTATTCCTCAACAGAAAATCCGCATAATCCAGCCGCTTGTTTTTCAGCCACAATGCGGGCGAAGTATTGAATTCATCCTGAAAATCCCTTTTAAATGCTGAAAGGCTGCGCCCGGACAAGCGAGCCAATTCATTCAATGTCAATGGCTTTAAGTAATAGCTGTTCATTAAAAACGACAGATCTACCTTTTCGCCTTTATATAGACTATACAAAATACCCCGAAGCTGGTTTGAATTGTCCAGCTCCATCAAATGCAGCAACAGCTCCTGGAATTTGAGGCGCAAGAAGTGGTTTTTCAATTCCGTCCGCGAGCGGAAATAGGGGAATACGGATTGGATGAATTTCTCGAAGTTGTCATCCGACTTCAAAAGCAAAATCGGGTATTCGACGGCCCCCGAATCCGTTTGAGCATCGAAAAGTTCGGGATGGAGTCCGACGAATTCTTTCAGGAGCTTTTCATCAAAAAAGAAAACAAGACTCTTGTAAGATTCATGAATGGATTCAGACATTAGATAAAAACCCCTCTGAATGAACAGGATATCGCCCTTTTCCACATGCACTTCCTGCGTCGGGCTGGTGAATTTCTTTTCGCCTTCCAGCACCACTATCACCGCATGTTCCTCGAAAAAGACATCGTATTTCGAAGGATATACCTCATTCCGATACGCCACAAAGGTCATATCCTGAATTTTCAGGGACTCGAATTCCTGGGAGCTTATGTCGGATGGTACGCGGAGCATTGTTGGCTGACTTTTCTAAACCATAAACTGAAACAAATCCGGCTGATCATTGAGATACTCATAAACCACCCGGTTCGCATCCATTCGCTCGATCAGCGGCGCAAAGTCTTCACGGCTTTTCAACTCAATGCCTACCAATGCAGGCCCCTGCTCGCGGTTGGTTTTCTTCACGTATTCAAAACGCGCAATGTCGTCGTTCGGGCCGAGTACATTCAAAAACTCTCGGAATGCACCCGAGCGTTGCGGGAAACGGATGATAAAATAATGCTTTAAACCTTCATAAAGGAGCGATCGTTCCTTTATTTCCTCAGTGCGTGTAATGTCGTTATTGCCTCCGCTGATGAGCACGACCACATTTTTACCTTTAATTTCCTCACGGATCAGGTCTAATGCGGCCACAGTCAATGCACCAGCCGGCTCGGCTACGATGGCCTCTTCGTTGTAGAGTTGCAGGATCGACGAGCATACTTTTCCTTCCGGAACGAGCAGGATCTGGTTCAGGCTTTTGCTACAAATCTCAAATGTGATGTCGCCCGCACGTCTCACAGCTGCTCCGTCGACGAATTTATCAATATTATCCAGCGTCACCACGTGCCCTTCCTGGATCGAGCGGTGCATGGTGGGCGAACCTTCCGGCTCAACGCCAATGAGTTGTGTTTTGGGAGAAAGTTGTTTAAAAACCGTAGAAATGCCAGAAGCTAATCCTCCGCCGCCAATGGCCATCAGCAGGTAATCAATCTTGAAATCAGCATCTTTGAAAATTTCAAGACCGACCGTCCCCTGGCCTTCAATCACCTGCAAATCGTCGAATGGGTGCACGAAAACGGCATTGGTGCTGTCGCGGTAAGTCATTGAGGCGTGGTAAGCATCGTCGTACGTATCGCCTACCAAATGTATTTCGATCCACTCCTGGCCGAACAACCGCACTTGTTTCACCTTCTGTGCCGGCGTGGTAGTAGGCATGAAAATAGCGCCCTTCACCTGCATTTTCCTGCACGCATATGCGACGCCCTGTGCATGGTTACCCGCGCTCGCGCATACGATCCCGCCCGCGAGTGCCTCCGGCGTCATACTCGCCATTTTGTTGTATGCGCCGCGGATCTTATAAGAGCGCACAGTCTGCAAATCCTCCCTTTTCAGGTAAATATTAGCACCATATTGCTCCGACAGGTGTGCATTGTAAAAAATCGGTGTGTGGTTAATCACGCCGCGCAGGCGTTCGGCGGCGAGGAATATGTTGTCGAGAGTCGGAACGGAATGTGAAGTGCTCATGAGTATGAAAGAAAAGAGCTTTACGATGGATCGTAAAGCCCGGTATTTTATCGGACTTCCCAGGTTTTGGAGCACCCGGGAAGTCGAAAATAATGCAAATTAGTTACGCTCTGGACGCAGACCACGTACAGTCGTACCAGCTTGCCACATTTCTGATTCGCGCAATTCAGCCAATTCAGCTTCCAATTTCACGCGGTAATCAGGTTGTGAGTTGCGGGTGATGGAGATTGTAGCTTGCTCGCCGCTTTTTACAGAGTTGTAAAGTTGTTCGAAAACAGGCTTGGTAGCGTCACGGAAAGGTTTCCACCAGTCCAAAGCACCACGCTGCGCAGTAGTAGAGCAGTTAGCGTACATCCAGTCCATACCGTTTTCAGCAACCAATGGCATCAACGATTGAGTCAATTCTTCCACTGTTTCGTTGAATGCTTCTGATGGCGTGTGGCCATTGGAACGCAACACTTCATATTGTGCAGCGAAAATACCCTGAATGGCGCCCATCAAAGTACCACGCTCGCCGGTAAGGTCAGATGTTACTTCGCGGTAGAAATCAGTTTCGAAGAGGTAACCTGAACCTACACCGATACCCATTGCGATACATTTCTCACGTGCTTTGCCAGTTGCATCCTGGAATACCGCGAAAGAAGAGTTCAAACCTTTTCCTTCCACGAACAAGCGGCGAAGTGAAGTTCCT
>CBIHPQ010000020.1:0-28378 GCA_966211825.1 uncultured Dyadobacter sp.
AACTATTTGAAATCGCTCGCTGAACTTCAAAAGGATGACGCATTATCCATTGAAGAAGCCGAAGAACGGGCCGCTTACCGAATTTTCGGGGCAGCGCCGGGAAGTTACGGCGCCGGGATTTTGCCGTTGATCAATGAAAAAAACTGGCAGACCGACGGCGATTTTGCCCAGGCGTACATTAACTGGGGCGGTTACGCCTACTCACGTAATGCACAGGGCGTGGATGCCCGCAAGGAATTCACGGAGCGGCTGGCCGGGGTGGAAGTGGCATTACACAACCAGGATAACCGCGAGCACGACCTCTTTGATAGCGACGATTATCTGCAATTTCACGGCGGTATGATCGCCACGATCCGTAACCTCACGGGCCAGCAACCGAGGCATTATTTTGGGGATTCGCAAGATCCTGCCCGGCCGGTGGTGAGGGATTTGAAGGAGGAAACGTTACGCGTTTTCCGCTCACGGGTGGTGAACCCGAAATGGATCGAAAGCATCAAAAAACATGGCTATAAAGGTGGTCTGGAACTGACAGCGACGGTCGACTACCTGTTTGGCTACGATGCCACGGCGCATGTGGTAGATGACTGGATGTACGAAAAAGTGGCCGAAACCTATGCCCTGGATGCCGCTATGCAGCAATTCTTCGAAGAGAACAGCCCCTGGGCGCTTCATGCGATCGCCGAGCGCCTGCTCGAAGCGGCGCAGCGCGGCATGTGGGAAAAGCCCTCGGAGGAAGCGCTGGAAGGTTTGAAAAATTTGTATCTCAAAAGTGAAGCTTTGCTCGAATCCAGAACTGAGTAGCGGGTGACGCACACTTAATAATGCATTGTGAACTGAATATTGAAATGACTATATACCCGTTTTCCGCGATCGTCGGGCAGGATAAATTGAAAAAGGCATTGCTGCTGTGTGCAGTCAATCCCGGCATTGGCGGCGTGCTGATTAGGGGAGAAAAAGGGACGGCGAAGAGCACGGCGGTACGCGGCTTAGCGGCGGTAATGCCTCCGCTGGCAAATAGCGGCGAGCCGGTCCCGTTTGTCGATTTGCCGCTCGGAGCTTCGGAGGACCGCGTGCTCGGAAGTCTGGATATTGAAGCGATCCTTTCCAATAAAACCAAAAAACTGCTCCCCGGCCTGCTTGCGAGCGCGCACGAGGGCATTTTATACATCGATGAAGTGAATCTTCTGGCCGACCATTTGGTGGATGTCTTGCTGGATGTGGCGGCGTCGGGCGTCAATACGGTTCAGCGGGAGGGGCTGTCGGTGAGCCATCCGGCGCGGTTTGCGCTGATTGGCACGATGAACCCCGAAGAAGGTAACCTCCGCCCGCAGTTCCTCGATCGGTTTGGACTGATGGTGGAAGTGGAAGCTCAAACCGACGTACAGGCTCGTACGGAAGTGGTAAGAAGAAGGATTGCGTTTGAAAGTGATCCGGCCGCGTTTTCACAACAGTGGGTTGCTGGTCAGGAAGTTGTGAGGAGGAAGATCGCGGAGGCGCAGCAGCTGCTGCCACTGGTACAAATGCCTGACGGGTTGCTTAAAATGATCAGCCAGTTGTGCATTGAGTGGGGTGTAGGCAGTCTGCGGGCTGATATTGTATTGTACAAAACATCTGCCACCCTCGCGGCACTGCATGGACGAACGGTGGTGACGCCTGAGGACATACGTGAAGCTGCCGAGCTGGTTCTGACGCATAGAAAAGGTAAAAAGGCACCGCCGCCGCAGACTGGTCAGTCATTTGATAAAAATCAGGACAACTCGGGTGAAAGTGGGGCGGGGGAGAACGATACGCAACCTTCCAAACCTGTGGAAATGCCTTCTAATGAACAAAATGAAAGCGAATGCGGCGAGGGAAATTGTGATACTGAGGTAGGCGAAACAGTAGCCGGAGTTGATTTTAGAATGAATATTCCAGAATTGTCGCATAACGAAACCATCACAGTACCGAATGCCCCTGACGGACGTGGAATGAAGGCAAGGCATGCAGGAAAAGGCATTCAGGTAAGGACTGTTAAAAGTGAGTCAGCGACTGATTTGGCCATTACAGACACTGTCCTCCATGCATTAGCACGCGATCCAGATCAGTTAAACATCGGTCGGCAGGATTTTCATCAAAAAGTCCTGAATGGAAAGGCCGGCCACCTCATTTTGTTTGTAGTGGACGCATCGGGCTCGATGGCTGCGGGTAAGCGAATGGAGGCGGTAAAGGGTAGCGTGATCAATTTGCTGCAAGATGCTTACGAGAAGCGTAACAGGGTGGCCGTGATTGCCTTCCGCGGCGTCGAAGCATCCGTCCTGCTCGAACCTACGCGGAGCACAGAACTTGCAGAACTGGCTCTGGAAAAGCTGCCCACCGGTGGGCGCACCCCATTGCCGCATGCATTGCAACTAGCCGAAAAAATGATTGCTGTTTCTGCGAAGGGGGATCATATACAGCCATTTATTGTGATATTGAGCGATGGGAAGGCCAATGTACCTTTGCCCGGCGCGGGAGGTGATGCGTGGCGGCAGTCGCTGCAACTCGCAGAGAACCTGAACTGCCGGGCGTTGGTGCTGGATACGGAAAGCGGCTATGTCCGCTATGGAAAAGCCCGGGAATTAGCCGCGGCGCTCGGTGCTGAATACCTGTCTTTGGACGAACTTTCAGCCGAGGCGCTTACGGAAACCGTTTCACAACGAATTGTTTTAATAAACGAATGAGTACCAAAAAGTTACGCCCGATCATGTTCGTCGGGACCGGCTCGGATGTGGGTAAGAGCGTTATCACGGCCGGTTTTTGCAGGATATTTAAGCAGGATGGTTACGAGCCGGCGCCGTTTAAGGCTCAGAATATGTCGCTCAACAGCTTCGTAACCGCCGATGGCCTCGAACTGGGCCGTGCACAGGCGGTACAGGCGGAAGCGGCGCTAATTCCCTGCGAGTCGGATATGAACCCGGTGCTGCTGAAACCTACCAATGACAAGACTTCGCAGGTGGTTTTGAATGGGAAGCCCGTCGGGAACCAGTCTGCTTACGAATATTTTATGGCCAACGACCGCCATGAACTGTTTTCGGCCGTAAAGAATGCATTTGACCGTTTAGCCTGTAAATATTCCCCCATTGTAATGGAAGGGGCGGGGAGTATTTCGGAGCTTAATCTCAAACATCGGGATATTACTAATCTAAGAATGGCCTCGCACGCCGGGGCCGCAACCTACCTCATCGCTGATATCGACAAAGGAGGCGTTTTTGGCAGTGTTTACGGAACCATTGCCTTGCTTACGCCGGAGGAGCGTGCTTGCATGAAAGGTATTATTATCAACAAGTTCCGGGGCGACGGGCGGTTGTTTGAAGACGGCAGAAAAATGCTTGAAGACCTGACCGGGCTGCCCGTTGTAGGCGTATTGCCCTATTTCCGGGATATTCACATTGAGCAGGAAGATTCCGTTTCTTTGGAACTGAAATTCCGCTCGGCGGTGGAAGGCAAGGTGAATGTGGCGGTAATCCTGCTCAAAAGGCTTTCCAACTTTACCGACTTCGACCGGCTGGAAAAAGATCCACGCGTGAATTTGTATTATACCAATGAGCCTGTTCAGATTGCCAGCGCTTCGGTTATCATCATTCCCGGCAGTAAAAATACCATTGAGGATATGCTGGTCATGAAGAATAGCGGTGTCGCAAAGGCCATTTATCAGGCACACAAGGCTGGGAAAACGGTTATCGGGATTTGCGGCGGCTATCAGATGCTGGGCGAAAGCATATTGGACCCGTATCGCATCGAAGGTGAAATTGAAGAGTTGCCGGGCTTGGGGCTGTTACCTGTGAAAACCGTTTTGCAGCCTGAAAAGACGACCGCGCAATGCACGTTTCGTTTCAGGCAAGCAACGGAACAGTGCTCCGGTTACGAGATTCACATGGGCGAAACCACCGCTTTACAGCCCGGAGAGCCGGTAGCTTTGCTCTCCGACGGCCGGTATGACGGTTTTTTCCGCGACGCGCGTACATGGGGCACATACCTGCACGGGATTCTGGATAACGAGGTCGTAATCGAAAGTATTCTGGCGCCTTATACCAATGAAAAGGGCACTGAATATGATTACCAGCAATTTAAGGAGCAACAGTACGACAAGCTCGCCGATTTGCTGCGTGAGCACATTGATATGGATTTGATTTACAAGAGTATAGCTGAATAAAATATGTTACACGGGCACGGCGACGATGGTTACCGGTATGGGACGAAAATCATCGCGGATTTCAGCACGAATGTATGGTATGGGGGAGAACCTGCCGGGTTGAAGGAGTATGTTTTCGAAAAATGGAGTGAGGTAAACCGTTACCCTGAGGTTCTTTCTGAGAGTTTGCGGGAGAAGATCGCGGGCCATCATCAGGTACCGGCGGGGCAGGTTTTGGTATGCAGCGGAACTACCGAAAGCATTTACCTGATCGCCCAGCAGTTTTCCGGAAAGCGCACGACGATCGTGACGCCTTCCTTTGCCGAATATGAGGATGCCTGTATGGCCTTCGAGCATCAAATCACCGGTTTGAGCTGGCAGGAGGCATTGGAAATACCGAGGTTGAAAACTGATCTGGTATTCATTTGCAATCCGAACAACCCGACCGGGCTACTTTTTAGGGACTTACAATATTGGCTCAAATTGAACCCGCAGTGCCTGTTTGTGGTCGACGAGGCATTTATTGATTTTGCAGAAGGAGCCGAGTCGGCGGTTACGCTCATGTCGAAGTTTCCCAATTTGCTGGTCATGCGGTCGTTAACAAAAACTTACGCGATACCAGGTCTGCGGCTGGGCTATTTGCTTGCGCGGGAGGAGGTGGTGGAATCGCTGACGAACATCAAACAACCGTGGACCGTGAATAGCGTAGCAATGGCGGCCGGGCATTACATTTTCAATCATTTCAGTGAAATCCAGCCGCCCATTGCCCGACTTTTGGAGGATAAAAGAACGCTCGTTCAAGAATTGCAAAAGCTGGAATGCCTGGAAGTCCTGGAAAGTGACGTCCACTTCTTTCTTGCCCGGACTTTGGTTCGGAGCGCCTCCCAGTTGAAAGATTTTCTCATAGAAAAGCACGGCCTGCTCATTCGCGACGCCGGTAACTTCCGCGGCCTCACGCGGCAGCATTTCCGCATTGCTACGCAGCAGCCGGAAGCGAATTTCAGGTTAGTCAATGCATTGCGGGAATGGCAGACGCTCTACTACTGATCTTCCCGTTGCTCGCCGGCTATTTGCTCGACCTTAGGTTGGGTGACCCCGATGATTGGCCGCATCCGGTGCGGGTATTCGGTAATGCAATTGCAAAAGGAGAAAAATTGCTGAATCGTGGCCGTTTCCGGTTTTGGAAAGGGGCGATAGTGACTGTTATGCTCGTTGTCTGTGTGTTTGCATTTTTTTACCGGCTCAATGCTTTGCTCCTTCGGCTACCTCTTCTCTATCTGGTAGTCAACAGTATTTGGGTTTACTACGGCCTGGCCAACCATTCGCTTATCGCGGAGGGGCGGAAGGTGTTTTCTGTACTTGAAAATGAAGGTCTGGAAGCGGGACGAAAGCAGCTTTCGAGGATTGTCGGCAGGGATACTTCGAAACTCAATGCGCAGCAAATTCGCATTGCCGTATTGGAAACCATGTCGGAAAACCTGAGTGACGGCGTGATAGCGCCGCTTTTTTATTATGCCATCGCCGGCGTTCCGGGCATGATGGCGTACAAAATGATCAATACGATGGATTCGATGATTGGTTACCGGAGTGAGCGCTACGAGTGGTTCGGGAAATTTGCCGCCCGGCTGGATGATGTGGCAAACATCCTTCCCGCCCGGATCACTGCGTTGCTAATGGTTTTGGTGTCGGGAAGCCGGCGGGGATTGAATTTTATATTCAAATTCGGCGCCAAGCACAAAAGTCCGAATGCAGGATATCCCGAGGCTGCATTAGCCGGGATTCTCGACTGCCGCTTCGGTGGGCCGAATGTGTATCACGGGCTGTTGGTAGATAAGCCTTTTATTGGAGAGAATGACCGGATTATTGAACCCAACGAATTAACGACGGTTGCAAATGTTAATCACCGGACGTGTTTGGCGATGGTGCTGATTATTACCCTAATTCACTGGGCGTTACCTGTTGTCTCTGAGCTTTTGTACGAGCCCGGGCGATAATCCCACCAGTCGGGCAATTTCCTCGATGGTGAGAGAGGTTTCTCGTAAAAGATTTTTGGCGATTCCTGTGGTTGTTTCTGCTTTTGCTTCCTGTCTGGCCCAATTTGCAACAAATTCCTCGGAACCCATAGTTTCCCAGGTATCCATTAGCCGGTCCAAAGTTCTAGCAAACCCGTCTCTTTCCATTTCTTCTCTCATTAGTTCCTCTATGCCCATAGTTTCGCGTGTTTGTGTGATCTGATTCAAGACTTTACCAAATTTAATATCGGTTTCACGATTCTCAAAGCGAATGTAGCAACGCAGAAAAATTAGTAAGCGTCTGATTTTCGATTTAGGGAAGTTTCTGCTCACCAGGTTTTTGGTAAGCTCAATTTTTAATTTCAGTAATTCATCCTCCGGAACATGTTTTCGCTTCAAGGCTATCAGCGCCGTTAATACCACGATGGCAAATGGATTGTCGCTTTCCTTAAGCATTTGCTCGTCTTGTTCCAAAATTTTAAATGAGTTGAACCGATATGAAACGCTCGTTCCTAGAAACTCCCTGTAATACTCACAAGGCCTGAACGCCGCATTAGCTTCCGTAAAAATGGCAAAAGCGGTGATCGGTTTATCGTATTTATCTAAAATTCGCGAGTAGTAGGTGAACATCCTCCGACCGAAAGACGCATCGTGGTAACCTTGCACTTCAATGTGAACCAGGATCCATTCATCGGCTCCGTTTTTGCAATGCACCTTTACAAGTTTGTCTACAAATCGGGTTTGGTATAAGTTATCCTCCGGCGGGAACAATTGATCCAGCTCTTTGTCGAGGTACTCAAATTCTTTGGAAAAATCGAAGAATGCACCGGCGCCGGGATAGAAGAATAACAGGAAGTCTTCGAAAATATCTTCCAAAATCGATTTCCAGAGCGTATCGTCCCGTTTCATGCAGAGGTGTGTAAATGAATCTTTGCAATGATAAGCAATAAAATATTGCTAGTTTTGCGGCCATCCAGGTACACGCTTCATGCGTGATTAAAAGGGAATCCGGTGAGAATCCGGAACAGTCTCCGCTGCTGTAAGTTCATAAAAAGCTCTTGTAAAATGTCACTGGGATAGAATTTTGAATGATTGAATGACTGAATGATTGAATAGAAAATATTCGGTCATTCAATCATTCAGTCATTCAATCATTAACCCGGGAAGGCGCAAGGGTTGAACGAGTCAGAAGACCTGCCTGCAAACGCTGTTAACATGGCTTTCGGAAGAAAGGCCGATGACTAAATGATTATTCGAAAAATACTTGCAGTCTCCCTGCTGTACGGCTTGCTGGCCGGTTGCAGCACTTCTTCGTCGCTTTATGAAAAAAGCGATTCCCATTATTCTGGCCGTGACCTCTTTACTGAAAAAGTTAAGATAGCGCACGCCAGAGGCTTCAAAATAAGCTATTACGACCATTATAAGGTAGTCAAGATCATGAGCCCGTTCGAGAAATCGACGGATACGCTGACTTACATTCTGGTACAACGCGGTACTCCCCGGCCGATCGGTTATAAAGACAGCCAGGTGATCGAAATCCCCGTCCGGAGCATGGTCGCGATGTCTTCGCTGCATATCGGCCTGGTCGGGTTTCTGGGTTGCGAGGATATTCTCACCGGTATGGGAAATCTCAAATATGTTTCTTCTGCCAAAGTTCTGGACCGGATCAAGGCCGGCAAGATCAGTGAAGTGGGTAAGGACCAGGGACTTAATGAGGAGTTGCTGGTGAGTATGCATCCGGACCTCATTATGGCCACGGGCAGTCCGGTTTCAAAGGTAAGCCGGTATGAGTCTTTGCACCAGGCGGGGATCCCCGTGATGGTCAATTCGGAATGGGTGGAAACGACGCCGCTGGGGCGGGCGGAATGGGTGAAATTGCTGGCGGCGCTCATTAATAAGGAAGGGGAGGTGAACCGGAAGTTCGCGCGTGTAGAGCAGGAGTACGCGAGATTGGTTCAAATGACGAGCAAGGTTACTACGCGCCCGAGCCTGATCACGGGAATGAATTCCAAGGATGCCTGGTATGTCCCGAATGGGGATAGTTATGTGAACCGCTTCTTCCGCGATGCCGGCGCTTCCTACCATTGGTCGGACAAAAAAGCGACGGGAAGCCTGCCGCTGAGTTTTGAAACCGTTTATCCGGTCGCATTGCAGGCCGATTTCTGGCTCAATGTGAGCATCGGAAATGTGCGTACCAAGAGGGACGTTCTCGCACGCGACGTCCGTTACGCGGATTTTAAGTCATTCAAAACCAACCACATTTACAGCTACAACAACCGCATGAATGCCCAGGGCGCGAACGATTACTGGGAATCCGGGGCGGTAAACCCGCATTTGGTCCTGGCCGATCTGATACACATTATCCATCCCGAACTGTTGCCAAAGCATGAGCTAGTCTACTATCAATCAATTAATTAAATGAAAATATACACTAAAAAGGGCGATAAGGGCACTACCGGGCTATTCGGCGGAAGCCGGGTCAGCAAGGACGACGTCAGGATCGAATGCATCGGGACGCTCGATGAAGCCAATTCGACGATCGGGCTGCTGCGCGTAAAGCTGGGTGCCGGGCACGAGTGGCAGGCCAATTTGCACAAAATCCAAAAGGACCTGATGGATATGATGTCGCATCTGGCGCGGCCGTCGGATGCTAAAAAGGAGAATAAAAACCCGATGCCGATCGACGGTGCGACTTTTTGTGAGGAATGGATCGATGCGCTGGAAGCGGCTATGACCTCGCCATCGGATTACTTTTTGCTACCGGGCGGTAATGAGGTTTCGGCACTTTGCCACGTCGCGCGCACGCAAATGCGCAGGGGTGAACGCCGGTTGGTTTCGCTCACCAAAACCGACGAGGTGCATGAGGCTATTCCGGCCTACGTGAACCGCCTGTCCGACCTTTTTTTCACCCTCGCGCGTGCCGAAATGGATAAGGCCGGGGTTGCGGAAGAAAAATGGCAGCTGTTTTTGTATAAACGTTTCAAAAGCGCGGAGCCGTCATGATTGTCTATGTCACGGGTGGCGTACGAAGCGGGAAAAGCAGGTTTGCCATGGATTTGGCATTGCAAAAAAGTGCCAACCCGATGTATGTAGCCACTTCGAGGATATGGGACGAGGATTTTGCCCAACGGGTAAAAAGGCATCAGGACGAGCGTGGCCCGGAATGGACATCGCTTGAAAGCGAACAGGATATTCATTTGCTGCCGCTCGCGGGCAAAGTGGCGGTGATAGATTGCGTGACCCTTTGGCTTACCAATCTTTTCGTCGCTTTTGAATATGATATTGAAAAATCGCTGTCGGCATTTAAAGCTGAAATCGATGCGCTGGCGGGTATTGACGCTACTTTAATTATCATTTCCAATGAAATAGGCATGGGCGTCCATGCCGAAACGGAGGCGGGTAGGAAATTTACCGATTTGCAGGGTTGGGCCAACCAATATGTGGCGGCAGCAGCGCAAGAAGCGTTTATGCTGGTGTCAGGACTTCCATTTACATTAAAATCAACAAAATAACGATGCATACCGCTACGCTAACCAGCCGGGAAATCCAGTCGAAAATTGATCTTAAAACGAAACCGTTGGGAGCTTTGGGAGCGCTTGAAAAACTCGCATTCCAGATCGCTTCTGTGCAGGATAACCTGTCGCCGCAGCTTGTAAACCCCCATATCATCGTTTTTGCGGCTAGTCACGGGATTGCTTCGGAGGGGGTAAGCGCATATCCGTCGGAGGTGACGCCTCAAATGGTGCTGAACTTCATCGGCGGGGGCGCGGCAATCAATGTTTTTACCGGGCAGCATGGTATTAATCTTTTGCTGGTAGATGCCGGTGTGGATTATGATTTTGGTAAAAATGAAAAGCTGATCGACGCGAAGGTCAATTTCGGGACCAAAAGCTTTGCTAAACAGCCTGCCATGACCGACGCTGAATGCCGGCAATGTCTTGAAAAAGGCGCGGAACTGGTTCGGCAGGTGCAGGAAACCGGATGTAATGTGATCGGTTTCGGTGAAATGGGTATCGGTAATACGTCGTCGGCATCGGTAGTGATGAGCCGGTTGCTGAACATTCCCATATCCGAGTGCGTAGGCAAAGGCACCGGGCTCGATGATGCCCAGCTTTCCAATAAAATAGCAGTTTTGACCAGTGCACTGGAATACCATAAAAACGCCGGCAACGACCCGGAATCCGTGTTGGCCACATTTGGTGGATTTGAAATTGCTATGATGTGTGGCGCAATGCTGGAAGCCGCGCGCCTGGGCATGCTCGTGCTCGTCGATGGTTTCATCGCTTCGGTCAGTTATTTGTGCGCATTCAAAATGGATCCTGCCATCAATCCAATGAAAAAGGCCATCGTTTACTGCTCCAAATGCTGGAAGCCGATGCCTTGCTGAAACTCGACATGCGTCTGGGGGAGGGCACGGGTTGCGCGCTTGCGTACCCGCTGCTGCAAAGTGCCGTCGCGTTTCTGAATGAAATGGCGAGCTTTGAAAGTGCAGGTGTAAGCCAGAAAACTGAAAATTAGCAATCCAAACCGGCCACTAATGTCCTTCTTTCGGCACCAGCTCACCCTGTTTTTTACAGCATTACAATTCTATACGCGCTTGCCGGCGCCCAAATGGGTCATGTACCGGGCTGAAAACCTGAGCCTGGCGACGGGTTACCTGCCATTTATTGGCTGGCTTGTTGGGTTAATAGCAGGAGGCACGTGGCTGGTAGCAGCGTATCTCACAAACCCTTCGATCGCCGTACTGTGCTCGATGATCATTTCCATTTTACTGACCGGCGCTTTCCATGAAGATGGTTTTGCCGATATGTGCGACGGTTTTGGCGGTGGCTGGACGCGTGAGAAGATCCTCGAAATCATGAAAGACAGCCGCGTGGGTACCTACGCGTCGGTAGGGCTGATCCTGATCCTCGGATTGAAGTTTACGCTTCTGCATTCCATCGCAGGCTGGGACAGCAGGCTCGTGGGGGTGCTCGTTGCCGGGCATGCGTTGAGCAGGCTTATGCCGGTTTTCGTCATATATATGCTTCCATACTCGCGTGATACCGATAGCAAAGCGAAGCCAGTTGCAGAAAAACCGCCATTTTGGGTGTTGGTAATGGCTATTGTGCTCGGGGTACTGCCACTGCTGGGGTTGGCCGTTAGTTTCGCGCAGCCATTGTTGGTAACAGTTGTCCTCTTTTTGGGACTGATCACGATCCTGCTCGCGCGTTACTTCCGCAAATGGATCGGCGGCTACACGGGCGATTGCCTGGGCGCGATCCAGCAGATTTGCGAAGTCGCATTTTACTTTTTCATCGTCGTATTATGGAAGTTTTCCTGATCCGCCACACCACTCCGGTGCTCGAACCCGGACTGATTTACGGCCGGAAGGAGCTTTTGCTGCACGCAGACTTTCCATCCGAACTGGAAACCGTGCGATCCGGGCTGGACACGGATTTTGACATCGTTTATTCAAGCCCCGCATTTCGTTGTACCGAGCTCGCGGAGGCGCTTTCGCCTGCATTCGTGGCGGATAATCGTTTGCAGGAGCTGGACTTTGGAGAATGGGAAGGTAAAACGTGGGATACTGTCGATCAGCAGGCGTTGCAGGCGTGGATGGATGACTATGTGAACGTATGCACGCCCGGGGGCGAGAGCATGATGCAGATGTACGCCCGTGTGAGGGCATTTTGGGCTGAACTCGGACGATCCGGTTACGGGAAAGTCGCCATTGTGACGCATGCGGGGGTAATTCGGTTAATTATTTCCATCGTCAATCAGGTCGCCCTGACAAATATTTTCGACATTAAAGTGGCCTACGGAGAAGTGATACGGGTTCGTTTTAGTGAGTGATAATTTGTAATTTGGATAATCAGATAACCAATCACGACGCCATGAGCCACGAGTATATCGATAGTGCCAAAAAACAGTTTGAATACTATAAAATGCTGGGTGAAAAGACGATCGCGCAGTTGAGTGACGAGCAGCTTTTTTGGAAGTATAATGAGGAAAGCAACAGCATTGCCAGCATTGTCAAGCATTTGTGGGGCAATATGCTATCCCGCTGGACCGATTTCCTGACGACCGACGGAGAAAAGCAGTGGCGAAACCGCGACGCTGAATTTGATAATGATATCAATGGGCGGGAGGAGCTTCTTGCAAAATGGAACGAGGGTTGGAGCTGCCTAATCAATGCGTTGGACTCTTTGAATGAAACCAACTGGAATACAGTTGTTTATATCCGAAATCAGGGCCATTCAGTGATGGAGGCTATCAACCGGCAGCTGGCGCACTATCCCTATCATGTGGGGCAGATTGTGTTTATCGGTAAAATGGCGCTCGATGAAAAATGGTCGTCCCTTTCGATCCCGCGCGGTAAATCACAGAACTATAATGAAGAGAAAGTCGCCCAGCCCAAGGCCAGGACGCATTTTACGGACGAATACATTAAAAAATAGGGGAAGTTTCGCTTAGGTCATGAACCAGTAAAGGGCGAGTGCGGCCAGCAATACCAGTAATGCAACGATTGGGATAAAACTACTTTTACGATAAAAGGGAAGCGGTTGTTCGTTGGCAGCTTCTTCCGCGACGATGTTTTGCCGCAAACGTCCCAGAAGCCGATTGGAAACGGCCGGTTCGATTTCTTCGCTTTTGGTGAAAATTTTGCCTGCTTCCGAAGTCATTACTTCATCGAACACCCATTTGCCCGCCGGCGTTTGCAGGTACCGGAGCAGCTCATCCTGCTCGTGGCTCTCGCATTGGTTCGAGATGTATTTGTAAACAAGGTTCCTGATATGAATTTCTGTATCCATTTATCTGGCCCGGGTCGGAATGATCAAAATTGCAGCACGGCCTGCTCCCTGCCTGCGCGCGTAAGCGTGTGGAAAATGTGGCTTTTGCAGACTTTAAGCAGGTAGCATTTCAGGGAAGACTCGTTATTCAGGCAATCGCGGTTCTCCCACAACTTCAGGAATACTTCGTGTACAGCTTCTTCGGCATGTTCTGTGGATTTCAAAAACCTTAGTGCAAAACGGAACAAATAGGCGTGGTAGGTTTCGTAAACCCTTGTGAAAGAGGGTATGTCGCCATTACGTATACTTGCTGCAAGGATGTGATCCTGCATGATCGGTTCTTTCATATTTCAGTTTTTGCGGGCTACGTTTGAACTTCAGTTATAAGCAAGTTACTAATAATTTCTACTTTTTGTAACCTAAAACGCAATAGAAACGCATCAATTGTGTAACGAAGGACATAGAACCTTCGGTTTGTGGCGCAAACGCCCCCTAACAATGCCGTTTTTACACAGCGCCCATCCTTCTGGTACGCATTAGTTTTGTATCAACCAATCAATCAAACAAAACCTATATAAACCAAAGGAAATCATGGAAGCTACATTCGTTACCCCAGGCACAAAACCCCGTACCGACAAAGGCGTACTCGCCGGCAAGATCATCAGCGCCTTATGCATTCTGTTCCTGCTTTTCGATGCAGGTGGTAAAGTCATTTTGGAGTCGCACCACGTCGAAGGTTCGGCGGCGCTGGGCTGGCCTGCGGATCAGGTGCAAAGCATCGGAATCGCATTGCTGATCTCGACGATCCTGTACATCATCCCCCGCACAGCCGTTCTGGGAGCGATTTTAATTACAGGCTACCTCGGCGGGGCCATTGCGGTGATGGTGCGTGCCGGACAGCCGCTGTACTTCGCAGCCGTTTTCGGGGTGCTGGTATGGGCAGGATTATACCTGCGCGACGAAAAAATTCGCGCATTGATTCCGTTCAAAAAATAGCATTCGGATTACACTTCATCATCAAAGAAATGGCCGGGACGCGTTCCCGGCCATTTGTTGATTACACAATGCCGCCCATCAACGGATCGGTTTTCGTAACGGCCCCGGTTTCGACATGCCCGGCAAAGCGCTCTTCATAACCCTCATATCCCTTCACTTTCACGCTGAAATCGTACCACTGAAATGATTTTCCAAGATCCAGCACAATCGAAGCCTTATCCCCTACAGCGAATGTCTTGTTTTTAACACCCGTTTTATAACTGTTGTCTTCAATGGTTACCGAATGCGTTTTCGAGTCGAGATTTTCGATGGTTAGTACCACATTGCCAGTCGGTTTTGAACCTTTGGCTTCGTATTCGCAGCTCACTTTCAGCTTTGGATTGGCTGCATTGCCGATGAATTCGCGGTAAAAGCCGTTCGGGCCGTACACTCGAAGATGGTATGCATTGTTTTCAAAACCAGCCAGTTGCCAGTCGTCGGTGAGCGTGTCGCCGGCCGCTGCGCTGTAATCCCAGGAGCGAAGCGCTTCGTTGCGATAAGGCTTCATGGCGTAAACGCGAAAAGGTATACCGCTGGATTTGGCACCAAAAAGTTGGTTTCCAGCCTTGAATGACACTTGAAGCGCGTCTCCGGCCTTGTTGAGCTGTGCATGCACGAACGGTTCGTAAGGCAATGCACAAGCGGGGCGCACCCCTTTTTCCTGAACCGGGAACAGTGCCGACTTTCGCGGATTTTTGTTAAGCTGCTCCAAATCCGAACCGGCGAGCTTTTTGAAATTTTCGGGAGCCTGCTTGAACTGCGCCTGGTGAATGCTTTCAATGAACTGTTTTTGTTCCAGAAAAACAGGTTTCTCAATTTTCTCGCCATGATAAGGCCTGAACGCCGAAGTAAGGTCGCCGCAGATCGTCCGGCGCCACTTGGTGATGTTTTCTTCCTGTACCTTTTTATTGAATTTCTTTTGCAGGAAATTTTCCAGGAATTGGAGCGAAGAAGTATGGTCAAACACTTCCGAATTGACATAACCGCCCCTCGACCACGGCGATGCGATGATCATCGGCACTCGATAACCCAGCCCAATCGAGCCCTCGCGAATGCTGGCCGGGTTGGCCGAAGGGTTCGTTTGCTGGTCGGCTAATGCAAAATCGAGTTTCGGATCGATGCCGGCGGAGACTTTTCCGGTATTTTCTTTATAGGGATTGGGTACGGTAAATGGCGGTAAGTGATCGAAATAGCCATCATTTTCATCGTAGGTCACGATAAAAATGGTCTTTTTCCAAACCTCGGGATTTTGCAGCAAAATCTCCATCGCCTCGCTCACATACCAGGGGCCAAACCACGGCTCTCCCGGATGGTCGGAGAAATGCGCGGGCGGCATCAGCCACGAAACCGTCGGTAATGTACCATTCTTCACGTCCTCCCGGAACTGGTGGAACACGTCGCCCTTCGGCACCTGCAATGTCCGTTCGGTACCATTGTCGGAATATTGCAGGGATGTCAGTTCATGGAAATGTTCGTCTTTGATATTGGTGGTAAATGCCTTGTCATTCAGTTTCTTATCTTTATCCGAAAGGCTGGCGTAGGTATCTTTGTTAAACTTAGTCTGGGCTGTTTCGATATTTTTCAAAAGCCTTTTCGCTGCTGCAACCCTCGTCGCGGCGCGCTGATCGGTGGCCGCCTCTTTGTCGAGATCAGCAATCGTTTGAATGACAGTCTGTCTCTTGCTTTCAAGATTGGCAATTCCGCCTTCGTGGAACCGCACGTTGTAAGCTTTAAAATATTCCAGAACATTCGTTCCGAAATTGCTCAGCCACGCGCTTTCCTCGCCTTTAAGGCCATAACCCATGGTCAGCTCGTTCTGGTACACTTTCCAGTTGATGCCATTTTCTTCGAGGCGTTCAGGGTAGGTCTTCCATTCCAGCTCCGGATATTCGTAATTACTGATATTCCACAAATGCGCGATGCCGGCGGGCTCGTTCTTTTCGCGGACGGTACCCGTCATCCAGTAGTAACGGTTGGGGTGCGTGCCGGTGATGCTCGAACAGAAATTGTGGTCGCAAACGGTGAATGCGTCCGCGAGGGAATAGTAGAACGGGAAATCCGTGCGGTCGCAATAGCCCATTGTGAGTGGAATATGCGCATATTGTTTGTTGCGGGGCGCTTTTACGTCGAGCCAGCGGTCGTATTTGCCGTTATTCATGGCATCGGTCTGGTCGGTCCAGCCGTGCGGAATGGAACCCATCCAGGCCACTTTGGTATCTTTAACATCGAGGCGGAAAGGCCCGTAGGTATCACCGGCCTTGTTGGTCTGGAACCAGACCTTGTTTTTATTCGCCAGGTCGATCGCCCGGGTGTCGTTGAAACCGCGAACACCCTGCAACATACCGAGCTGGTGATCGAACGAGCGGTTTTCCTGCATGAGGAACACAATGTGCTCGGCATCATAAAAAGTACTGCCCGGCGCCGGGTCAATGGCCAGGGCTTTTTGTATTACCGGTGGGAGTGCATTGGCCATAGCGCCCGTGCCTGCCAGCAAGGCCGCTTTTTTAATAAAATCTCTTCTGGAATCCATTACTATCAGTGAGTTTAGGACATCAAATTTATCCCGCGGATCGGCGTCGGCTGTTACCTGTGGGTTATGATTTGATCATTTTTATATCATTATATTTGAAAAAGCACATTCAACAGCAGATATATGGCAGCCATTGAAAAAATTAACGAGAAACCGCTGAGCCCGACGGCGCAGCAATTCGCGGAGCATATGGAGACATTCCGTTCGCCGGTCGAGGCCATGAAGCTGATGCGTTATTTCAAAACCGGCGAAGGACAATATGGCGAAGGCGACATTTTCATGGGCGTGCGCATGGGGCAGATCTTCGAGTTGGCCAAAGCCTACATGCATATGCCGCTGGAAGAAATCGAACTGATGTTAGAAAATCCTATCCATGAGATCCGCACGGGTGCATTAAGTATCATCGA
Organism: uncultured Dyadobacter sp.; assembly: GCA_966211825.1. Lineage (GTDB taxonomy): Bacteria > Bacteroidota > Bacteroidia > Cytophagales > Spirosomataceae > Dyadobacter. Next base: position 16,908 of record CBIHPQ010000020.1, read on the forward strand.
CAAACAGGCGAGAAGTAAAAAGACGACGCTCGACCAGCGGAAGCTGTTGTACGAATTGTATTTGCGTAATACACACAGGATCAACAACTGGGACCTCGTGGATATATGCGCGCCGCATGTGGTGGGCGGGTACCTGTACCTTTCCGGGGCGCCGCGTGAGGTGCTGTACAAGCTGGCAGGGTCCGAAAGCGTCTGGGAACGGCGGACAGCCATTGTCGCGACCGGATATTTTATCAAAAAAGGAGATATTGGAGACACATTTCGGATTGCCGAACTGCTTCTGGCCGACCGGGAAGACCTGATCCACAAAGCTACCGGCTGGATGTTGCGGAGTGCCGGACAGGTGAACCGGCCGCAATTGGAGAAGTTTCTCGATAAATATGCCGCTACCATGCCCCGGACCTTGCTGCGTTACGCGATCGAGCATTTCGACAAGTCTGCGCGTAGCTATTATATGGGCCTGAAAAGGACAGGGTAGCGGCTTTTACCTATTATTTCGCTGGTGTAAGCACGATATTGCGGTATTCAACCGGGCCGTGGTCGCCCTGGATGTAGAGCGGGCCGGCTTCGCCTTCGTTGCTGTCCAGTGCGCCGCCGGTAATGCCGGGGATCTCCTGGTTGCTGATCACCGTTTTGCCATTCGCGACGAGCGTCAGCATGCGGCCTACCAGTGTAATGTCAAATGTATTCCATTCGCCGGCATCTTTGGCTACCATTTCGCTCGGTGTAATGAAACCGTAGATCGCGCCCATCTGGTCGAGGGCCGGCTCCATGCCTTTGCCGTCGGTGATTTGCACTTCGTAACGGCCGCGCAGGTACACACCGCTGTTGCTTCCTTTGGGAATGCGAAACTCGATGTGGAGTTTGAAATCACCGAATTTTTGGTCGGTAACCAGGTTAGCACCCGATTTTGGGCTGCGCAGGATGCCGTTTTCAGCGATCCACTGGTTTTCGCCCGTTGCATGCCAGCCTTTGATTTCGTTGCCGGCCGTCAGTTTGATCGGCGTTCCCCAGGCGGGTGTTGCTTTTCCGCGCAGCGATGGGGCACGTACGCCTTTGTAGCTGTAAGTCTTGCCATCGGGTGTGGTCAGCGATCCGGTAATGGCTTCGCCTGATACGGTTCCCTCCACCTTAAGGTCGGTCTCGCCGCGTTCCCATTGTGGCGGGATCGCAAAATTGAATTTGCCTTCCTGAAAATGAACGACAGAAATCGGCCGTGCACTGCCTGAAAAGCCGGTGAATTGCCCTACGAGTGTTTTGTTTCCCGAGTGGCGAACTTCCAGCCATGAGGGGGAAGGTTTGCCATTCACGTCCACGGTAATGTCCCATCGGCCTTCGAGTGGTGACGCGAGTGGAGCAGCGGGGTCCGCTTTTACAGAAAAGGTGGCCATCAGCAGTGTTCCCGCCGAGAGCATCAAGCGCCGGGAAGCCCGGTACAGGTTGGTTTGGAATGCTTTCTTCATAAATTTTTTAGGTATTAAAGGGTAGGAAAGTTAGAGATAAAAATCAATTTTCAGGAATACTCAATTGATAACTCGTGCTTCGGCCCCCGCCGGAAGCCACCAGACAACCTATTTCTGCCAGGTGCTGCAAATCGCGCGTTGCGGTAGCTTTGGAAGTTTTGGCGATGGAGATGTATTTCTTCGCTGTCATCCCGCCGTCGAAACCATCCGGTCCCTCTTCGAGCATTCGACCGATTACTTTCGTTTCTCGGTCATTAAGCATGTCTTTGAAACGCTCGAGAAAGCGGGTTTTCTTTAAGGTGAAATCCAGCATATGCCGCGTCTCTGTTTGCGCATCCACAATGGTTTGCACAAAATAGCGGACCCATTTAGTGATATCGTTGCCCTTCTGAGCGGTTTCCAAAGAGTTGTAATACATTTTCCGCTCCGCCTCGATTTTCCGCGAAAGGCTCAGCATTACCGGTCGGACAAGGGTTTGTGACAATGCTTTTTCGGCCAGCACACGTCCGATACGGCCATTCCCATCTTCGAAAGGGTGGATGGTTTCAAAATACAAATGTGCGATAGCGGAACGTACAGGGGCCTTGGTAATTGCATTCGCCCCGCCCGGCCCGGTTGCATTGAACCATGCTATAAATTGTGCCATTTCAGCAGGCACTCGCCCGGACGGTGGCGCTTCGAAATGGACTTTTTCCTTGCCAATGAAGCCGGAAACGATTTGCATAGGCGCAGTACCTTTCCGCCAGGCGCCTGTGTTAATAGTCTTGCTGTCTTGAAACAATATTTTGTGCCAGGCGAAAAGCATGTCTTCCGTGAGGGACTCGGCATAGGATTTGCGGGCATTCACCATCAGTTCTCCCGCACCCTGGGCCTTCCTGTCTTTGACGGGCTCCGGCTTTTGCGCAATGCCGAGGTTATTTCGGATGGACGAAACGACATCCTGCCGACTCAGAAACTCGCCTTCTATTTCAGAAGTTTTAATTGCCTCTGTTACCAGGGTATTGATAAGCGCCTCTACCTGTAGTGCGTCAGGTGTGCCTTTTAGAATACCACTGATATGCCCAGTTTCTTCCGCAAAAACGAACAAAAGATCTTCCATTCCGGTAAGGTCATACCGGAACTCAGGCCAGTCGGGTTGTTGCCAAATGTAGGTCATGAGCCGATTAGAAATACTATTCGGCTCAAATATATCAAAATTTTGAGCCGAATAGCCCAATTATTCGGCTCAAAAAGAATATCGATAAAGCTTTTCCTTTCATTATTGGCTGACAACACCTGACAATAAATGACAATACCTTTTCCTCAACTACAATTTCGGGCATTGGCGCACTCGATTTTGCCTGATTGGATCAGTTATTGCTGGGGATTTCTCGTGTATCTTGAAGCAAACAAACTAACAGCTATGAAAAGGATCGCACTGATAACGGACCTTCATTTGATGGAAGAATGGTCGGCAAAGCACGGGGCAGATGCCGATTTGAACCTGAAACTGATCTTGCAGGATGTAGGCGCGCGCGGGATCCGGGACATCATTTTCACCGGCGATATCGGCCATGCCGATGCGTACCAGCGCTTTTTCGCATTGATCAAAGACTTCCATTTTACGGTTATCCCTGGCAATCACGACAAGTTTGCCGACATTAAGCCACATTATTTTCCGGAATATCTGAAAACGAAAAGCGAAATGTTCCATTCGACGGAGGATGAATATTTCAAGTGCATTTTTCTGGATTCATCGTCGGATTCAGTCAGTGAGGTTCAGCTGCGATGGCTGGAAAATGAATTGGTTACCACCAAAAAAGTGCTGCTATTTATACATCACCCGGTATTGCAGGTGCTCACGGCGGTGGATTTCAAATATCCGTTAGTGAACCGCGAAGCTGTCAGGGATGTGTTAGTGCGAAGCAGTCGTGATATCACCGTTTTCAGCGGGCATTACCACACGGACGACTTTACCAAAGAAGAAAACATCATTCAATACGTAACACCCGCGGCGTCGGTGCAAATGGAGAAGAACCCGCTGGAAATTGTGATCCACAGTCGGTATTACGGCTACCGCATTGTGGAACTGGAAGGCGCAACGCTCCACACGGAGGTGGTGCTCAACCACGGGGATGGTTTTGATTTGGTAGAATGAGGGGTATTACGGGCGTTTCCTGGGATCAAAAAGAATGCGTAACTTGCTATTACCAAATGACAACGCGATGAAACTCCAAGGTATTAAAACCGAATACACTCCAAATGGCAAACTGAAAACTGTGACGATCGATGCGGATTCGAAATCGGAATTTGTTGAAGACTTGCTGGATGTGATTGCCGTGGAAGCCACCAAAAACGACTCAACAAAACCTTTCGATGAAGTTGTAGCGAGGCTTGATAAAAAACATGGTATAAAACGTTGAAATACAAGATAATCATTACACACACCGCCGAGAAATGTTTAAACAAGCTTACCAGAAAGAACTATGATCTGGTAATTAAAGCTATTTATTCTCTTGCCGAAAATCCTTATCAGCCAGGCATTAAGAAACTGCAAGGCCTCGAAGGAATTTTCAGGGTCAGAGCAGGAAACTACCGCATCCTCTATAAGGTTGACGATGGGGAACTGATTATAACGGTCATCAAAGTGGGTGATAGAAGAGATGTCTATAACTGACTCCGCCGGCATCCTTAGGGCCATTACTGCTTCACCGTCATCACTTTCAAAACAGAATCCTCTTTCAAATAAAGATATCGCTCGCGGGTCTGGTCGGCCATGTAAGCGGCCAAGTCGGCCTCCGATTGGAAACTGACCAAATGTACTTCATAAGGCGCTTCCAGGTCGCCTTCGATCAAATGCTCCGGACTAGTTCTCAGCCTTAGGAGCAGTTTTCCGTTGTATTGAGGTATTAACGGCAGTACCAGCGACTCGAATTGCTGGAAAATCTCCTCCTTACCTTCTTTTACATAGACAAATTGTGTGATCGTTACCATGGTTGTCCGGTTGTTTTGTTTCCTAATCTCGAAAAGAATTTACATTCCCTGCAACTTTCATTTTCGAAACAATCTCTTTGAAACAAATTGATGGCCATCAAGATAAAGGAATGAAGTAAATGGGAAAGCTTTCCCATTGAGCAAGTTTTGTATTGTTTGTTCAAATAATTCCACCCCTTGATAGCCATGAAAACGAAAAGAATCCACTTTGCCTTTTTGCTCGCGCCCGCCCTGTGGCTGGCCAGCCTGGTGCCCGTAGCCGCGCAGGTCCCTGCTTCGCTGGTTTCCACACAAGCTTATGTTGAATCCGACAAAGGTTACTGGCAGGTCCACACCGACCCGAATTCCCGTAGCACCGTGGTGCAATTCTTCGACGGCAGCAACCATTTGCTTTACCAGGAGTCGATGGCGCGCAAGTACATTAAACTCACAAAACGGAATGTGCGGCTTTTCGATGATTTGCTGGCGAAACTGATGGCCCGTGAGTTATTGTCCGAAAAAGTGAAGGCCTACGACCTCGTTGCGGATAGCCGGACAGACTACCACAGCATGTCGGAACCGGAATGGGCCGCGCCTGCCGTGAACATGAAAACGGCTATGTCGAACGTGTATGTTGTGCAAAAAGGGAAGATGAAAGTCATTCTCAAAAACCCTGCATTTGAAAGCTACGATATCCGGATTATTGACAACGAACTGCGCACGATTTATTATGAACGGGTTAAGGATCAGACTTATGGCCGCTGGTTTGACCTGTCACAACTCGGGCAGGGAACATACAGCATACACATTAGCAGTCCGCGGCAAAAATTGAATTATAAACTCGTCATCGACGATTATCTCGGGTATCGCCTGGAAGATTTGAAGTGATGTTTTAGTCAGGTTTGTGAATGGTAAATAGCCTCCGGATTTCGGGGGCTATTTTTTTGAGTCAAAATGATTGCGGTTGAGTTGTTTACTTAAAATCTATGATGTTACTTTGTATTTCAAAGTACTTTATAGAATGACTATTTATATTCGAACCGGATATCTTGCTGTTGCTCTGGTGATCTTCGTTATGGAAATCGTGATCGCATTGTATGTTCACGACGACCTCATTAGGCCCTGGGGAGGTGATTTGCTGGTGGTTGTATTGCTGTATTGTTTCGTGCGGGGCGTTACCCGATTGGATGTGATTGTGGCAGCATTCTTAGTTTTAATGTTTTCCTGGTTGATAGAGGCGTTGCAATATCTGCAAATCATCGGGATACTCGGTTTGGAAAATAATGCGATTGCGCGGACGGTCATTGGGACAACCTTTTCGTGGTCGGATATCGTTGCTTATACATTGGGCATTGTGCTTGTGGTGGGCGTGGAAGTGATGAGGGACAAAAAATATGCAGTATGAAATGGTTTGTGAATGAAGGTTCGATCGTGCGGGAAATTTGGGGGAAGGCGGATACGATCCTGTTTATTTTCGCGGGCGCGTCGGCGGAATTTGCGCTCAATAAGTCAGTCGACTGGCTTTATTTTACAGGAAAACTTCCTGCGGATCCGCTGGGGAGACTTTTTTCGACGGTTGGTTATGCGAGGCAGATTGTGTTTTCTGAATATGACGATGCCATGCGCGCCATCCGCCAGATCGCCTCGATCCACCAGGGCGTCGAGCGAAGCCGCAACGCACGCATTCCCGACAGTGCCTACCGCGATGTACTTTTTATGCTCATCGACTATTCGATCCGCTCTTTCGAATTGTTGGAAAGAAAACTGACTACCGCCGAAAAAGAAGAGCTGTTCACTGTTTTTCACGCGGTAGGCGAGGGGATGGGCGTGCCCGGGCTTCCCGCGAACCTGCGTACGTGGGAGCGGATGCGCGCGGAGCATTTGCAGGAAAACCTGATCAGAAGCGATTTCACCATTGATTTATACAAACAATACCGCAAACATCTCGGGTGGTACCGGTATTATTTGCTGAGGAATGTGCAAATGGCGCTCGTGCCACAGCGTGTAAACGCATTACTCAGGTTGGGACAAAGCTGGCTCCTCGATCTACTGCTTCCCCTATACAAAATCGGGCGGAGGCTCGGTGTGGGCACATTCCTTCGCAATATGCTTCTCCCTGAAAACTACAAAATGCAGGTTATCGACCTTGATATGGCTGTACACTGATCACCTGAAATCGCGGGATGACGGAAAAATCTCCGCTTGCAGGTTCTTGCGGGGCTGAATTTTCCTGGCCTTGGCCATCGAATCATATTCGTCCTTTTCATCGGCCCGCGATAGGGTGAGCACATCGGGCTCCTGTTCCTCGTTCGCAGCAAGTTTTCGAAGTAATCCGGATGCGTTAATGCATTTGCTCACTACCACGTGTATCACCTTGCCCTCCTTTTGCACTTTTCCTTCGACCATCAGCAATTTGGAGCGCAGCACTTCTTTGCGGTAAGTGTCAAAAAGATTTTGAAAAACAACAAGGTTCGCTGTGCCGGTTTCGTCTTCAATGGTAATGAAACAAATGCCGCTGGCCGTTCCCGGGCGCTGCCTCACGAGCACCAGGCCAGCCACTTTCACTATTTTGCCATCACTAATGCTACCAAGCGCCTCGCTGGATACTGCCCCAAGGGCATTCAACTGTTCCCGCACAAAACTCACGGGGTGCTCTTTCAACGAAAGCGACGTGGAAGCATAATCATGAATGACGTGCTCCGACATAGTCATTTGCGGCAATTGAATATCTGCCTCGCTGGCGCTTGCCGGGAGTTGTCCTTCAAAAAGGCCTATCGGCCGGTCGGCCAATGCGGACGCTTCCCAGAACGCCTGCCGACGATCAAAGCCGATCGACCGGAATGCATCGGCATCGGCCAGTTTTTCCAGTGCGGTATGGGACATGCCGGCTTCGAGCAGTTGGTGGATATGGGTAAATGGTTTGGTGCGTATGGAGGTCAAAAGCTGCACATCTGCTTCCTTTAATCCTTTGACCTGCCGGAAACCCAGCCGTAATGCGCACTGTTGACCGGGAATATTTTCAAGGGTATTATCCCAAAAAGAATGGTTAATATCGATCGGCCTCACTTCCACCTGATGCTTCCGCGCGTCGATCACGATCTGCGCAGGCCGGTAAAAACCCATCGGTTGGCTATTGAGCAATGCGGCAGCGAAAACATCGGGATGGTGGCATTTGATCCATGATGAAACATACACCAGCAATGCAAAACTTGCAGCATGACTTTCCGGGAAACCGTAGCTGCCGAAACCTTCGAGCTGCTTGAAAATACGCTCGGCAAAATCCTTTTCGTAACCTTTTTTAATCATACCCGACACCAGTTTGTCCCTTAATCTGGATACAACGCCCTTCGCTTTAAAGGTTGCCATACTTCGTCTTAGCTCATCTGCTTCTGTTGGGGTAAAATCGGCGGCAACAATAGCAATATTCATCGCCTGCTCCTGGAAGAGAGGGACTCCTTTGGTCTTTTCCAGAATTTTCCTCAATTCCTCACTTGGATATTCCTCCTTCTCAATTTTATCCCGCCGTCTCAAATAAGGGTGTACCATATCCCCCTGAATAGGTCCCGGACGAACAATTGCAACTTCAATTACCAAATCATAGAAACACCTCGGTTTTAAGCGCGGTAACATAGATTGCTGGGCCCGGCTCTCTATCTGAAAAACCCCGATTGTGTCGGCTTCACAAATCATATCGTAAACCTCTTTATCATCCGGCGGAATACTCGCAAGGTCATGAATGATGTTGTAATGTGTTTTAAGCAAATCAAAAGCCTTGCGTAGGCAGGTAAGCATACCCAATGCAAGCACGTCGATTTTCAGAAAACCCAGTGTGTCGATATCATCTTTGTTCCATTCAATGCAGGTACGGTCTTCCATTCTTGCATTCAGAATGGGGCAGAGATCAGATAATTTGCCCTGCGTGATGACAAAGCCCCCGGTATGCTGGCCGAGCTGACGGGGGAAACCCATGTACTGTCTCGTCAGATCGAGGATTTTGATCAAATGTGGGTCGTTAGGGTTGAAACCATGCTCCGTAATGATTTTACCATCAAACCATTCATCCGTGAACTCCCATAATGAACTTGAAAGCCGGTTAATAGCGTCCATAGACATGCCCATGGCTTTTGCCACATCCCGTACAGCGCCTTTCTGATGTACTTGCGTTACAGTTGCCACTATACCGGCCCTGTCGCGGCCATACTTGTTATAGATGTACTGCATTACTTCCTCCCTGCGCTCATGTTCGAAATCCACATCGATATCAGGGGGTTCATTTCTTGCGGACGAAATAAATCGTTCGAAAAGGAGGTCTATTTCAATCGGATCCACGGAGGTGATGCCCAAGCAATAGCATATCGTTGAGTTCGCAGCCGAGCCCCGGCCTTGGCAAAGAATGTTCTGTTCGCGGGCGAACCGCACAATATCGTAAACCGTCAAAAAGTAAGGAGCATAATCCATCTTTTCGATGAATTTGAGTTCATGCTCAATGGCAGAAGCAATTTTCTCAGGTACACCAGCCTTATATTTTTCACTATTCCTTTTGTGTATTAAATGCTTCAATTCTTCCAAAGGCGTGCGTCCCTCGGTGGTCAGCTCATCCGGATATACGTATTTCAAACTGCTCAACGAAAACTGGCAGGCATCGGCAATTTCCTGTGTCCGTTCGATGGCTTCGGGAAATTTCATGAAAAGGCGCTCCATTTCCCGGGCAGGTTTCAGGTAGCGTTCGGCATTTTCGTGCAATCGGAAACCGGCATTATAAATGGTGCATTTCTCGCGTACGCAGGTGAGGACATCCTGTAATTCACGTCTTTGCAGGTTATGGTAATGCACGTCATTGGTCGCTACCAAAGGAATGTCCAGCCGTTTGGAGAGCTGGTCGAGGCGGTAGAGCTTTTTCATATCGTCGCCCTGGTAGGAGCGTATGGCGCTGAGATAGAGGTTGGTACCCAGCGCCTCCCGGTATTCCCGCAGGTTTCGGGAAAATGAAGGGTCGTAATCGAAGGACTCATTTAAAGCTGACGGCGGTACCGCTATAAATTTGATCCCTTTTGCATTGCCGTAAACATCGGCCTTGTAAAGGTCGCATTTGCCTTTTTCAGTTCGAAGGTTCCCCTCCGTAAGCAACCCGGAAAGGCGGCTGTAAGCTTCCCGGTCGGTAGGGTAGGCGAGCAGGCTGGGGCCGTCGAGTAAATCCAGGCGACAAGCCGGGATAATGCGAAAATCCTTGCCCTTTGCAGCCGCATGCGCACGCACGATGCCCGCGAGCGTGTTGCGATCGGTGATGGCGATGGATTGGTAACCCAGTTCAATGGCATACGCTACCAGCTCCTCGGGATGCGATCCGCCGCGGAGGAAGCTGAAATTGGTGGTGACTTGTAATTCAGTGTAATTCATGATGATGAAGTGTAATTTGACAAACCGCCGGAATCTGTCTTTCAGGCAAAAAAGCCGTGTATAAACCATTGGGGTAATTCCTTTTCTTCCTCCTCCGAATACGGGCCAAGCCTGAAAACCCAGTAGCGCTGCCCCTGCTGGTCTTCTACGGTATAATAGTCGCGGTAAAGTCCCTGTTGCAGCCACCATTCCTGCTCGATGCGTTCCGGGCCCTCGGATTTTTCGATATAATGGACCTTGCCTTTGTACCTGAACAAGGTAGGAGGGTAATCGGGTACCGGCGCCGTCACTTCGATGCTTTCCGGCTTTGAAAGTAAGTAAACGGGCCTTTGACGGTCTGTTCGCCAGCTTGTTTTCGGGTTTTCGCGCAGGGAAGCCACCGCTTTTACGGACCTTTCGGGCCAGTGATGCTCATCGGGCAAATACCGGTGAACTGTTTCGACGCCCGTCCGTCCCGTAACGGTATCGAGCAGTTCGGTAATGGCCGTACTTTCAAAACCGCCCGTCGTATCCCACATGGTTTCCTGGGTGACGTTCATGTCCTCCACCTCGGGGGCTTCAAGCAGGAACAATTCGATCCCAAAACCGGGGGCAATGGTTTTAATTTTTAATTCAAATAATCTGAAAAGATGTTTGACATGATACGAAGCCCGGTTAGTAACAATATCGATTTTCTGCGTCTTGCCATCCACCCGAAAGCAGCTTAAAATACCTTTGCGCAGCCCTTTTCCTTCTTTCGCCAAACGGCCGCAAAGCATTTCAAGCAGTTTTTGTAATGCTATTTCAATGCCTGTGGCGGTTACAATGGGTTCGAGGCATGGAAGCCGCTCCTGGTAGGGGACAGCCTGCCGGATGGGCTCGATAAATTCCTGCGAGTACCCCAGCGCTTTGTTCAGTTTTTCGAGCAGATCCTCCCCGAAACGCCTGCGTAGCATTCTTGCGGGTATTTGCATAAAATCGCTGATGTGGTAGAAGCCCAGTTTCAGCATTTTTTCCAGGGTTTCGTTCGGGAGGCGTAGCGAAGCGGGAGGGAGTTTCAACAGGGCATTATGCTGTTCTCCCGGCGGTATTATCGCCCCCGGGCGCCCGAAATGTGCATAGGCCCATGCCGTTCCGATCGTGTCGGCCATTGCAGCGCGAACAGCGTATCCGGCCTGACCGAGTTTGGTGGTGAGGTCATGCATATATGGGCGCTCTCCACCCCACAAATACGTGCATCCGGTTACGTCGAGAACGAGACCGTCCGGCGCACTCAACGCGACTGTCGGGGTATAGCGAAGGCACCATTCGGCCAATGCCTGTAATGCTTGTTGAGTGACTTCCTGCTCATCGTCCAGTACGACAAGAGACGGCAGTATGGCCCGTGCATCCGCCACGACTATCCCTGCTTCAATACCCAATGCCACAGCTTCCGCGCTTGCCGCCGTCACCATCATGCGCCCGCGTTCAGGTCTTGCGAGGGCAAATTCAAGCCCATACAACTCCGGCCTGACGCGGATCTGATGATCTGTTGCCAGGGTTGGGAACCATATGGATATGAAGCGGCCAGTCATTTTGAAACTGATTGTTTATTAGTTCATTGTGGAAATCTGGAATTTAAATGATATTATAAATATCTGAAAAAAGATTACAATAATATCAAAATGCTTTGAAAAGTGC
>CBIHPQ010000021.1:0-28169 GCA_966211825.1 uncultured Dyadobacter sp.
GTTGATCGTGTCGCCTGATTTAAATTCAGGATACTCGGATTTACGATTTTCAATCGTAGCTTCTACGAGTTTAATAAGTTCGCTCATGACGAGTGATTTTATGGATTTAAAATGATAGCTTGCTCCCAGCGGACGGGGTGACGCCCCTTCATTCAAAACAGCTTTTGAGAAAACGAGTGCAAAGCTAGCATTATTTGCCCGTAACAAAAAGCTTTTCGCGCGATTATCATGAAGATTTTCAACGTAGAACAAATCAGGGCGATGGACGCCTATACGATTGCACACGAGCCGATTGCATCCATTGATCTCATGGAACGCGCATCACAGGCATTTGTACGCTGGTTTTGTAATCAATATGTAAATAACCGGCCTATCGCGGTTTTTTGCGGAAAAGGGAATAACGGCGGAGACGGCCTTGCAATCGCCCGCATTCTGAGTGGTTGTGGTTATGACGTGCGGGTTTTTATCGCAGAATACACATCGAATGCGACCGACGATTTCCGTAAAAACCTTTCCCGGCTGGACAATCACCTCTCACCGAATCTCATCCATTCCGAAAACGAGCTTCCAAAACTGGAAAAACAGGTCGTTTGCATCGATGCATTGCTGGGTTCCGGGCTTTCGCGGCCGGTCGACGGCTTACTGAGCATTCTGATAAAGTATTTGAATGACCTGCCCAATAAACTGGTGGCGGTCGACATTGCAAGCGGTCTTTACACCGATCAGCCGAACGACCCTTCCGATGTGATCATTAAGCCCAGATACACCGTCACATTCCAGCTTCCGAAACTTGCATTTGTATTCCCGCAGAATGCCGAATATGTGGGGGAATGGCATGTTGTGGACATAGGTCTTAGCAATGATTATATATCCAATACAGCTACACCATTCTATTTCACCGACAAGCCGGAAGCTGAAAGACGGATCAAACCAAGACAAAAATTCTCGCATAAGGGCACCTACGGGCATGCGGTGCTGATCGCGGGCAGTTATGGCAAAATGGGCGCTGCGGTGCTTTCGGGCAAATCGTGCCTGCGCTCGGGCGTAGGACTGCTCACGATGCACGTGCCTGCGTGCGGGTACGAGATCACCCAGATATCAGTTCCGGAAGCGATGGCCACCGTCGACGAGGCAGAAAAATACATTAGCAAAGCCCCCGACCTTAGTTCGGCGACAGCGATCGGTATCGGGCCGGGCATCGGCCAGGATATCGCGACGGTGAAGGCATTGGAAAAAGTACTCGAACAAGCCAAAGTGCCCCTGGTTATCGATGCCGACGCATTGAATATCCTTTCGGCCAACCGGAATTTGCTTTACAAACTACCCGCTAACACGGTCCTTACCCCGCATCCCAAGGAATTTCAGCGGCTTGCTGGCGAGAGCAGCAACGAATTTGAAAGATTGGAAAAAGCGCGCGAATTCGCCGCTAAATATGGGGTTATTATCTGCTTAAAAGGCGCAAACACGGCTGTTGTTTTGCCTAATGGCGAAGTCCATTTCAATTCCACGGGCAATCCGGGAATGGCAACGGGCGGCACGGGAGATGTCCTCACCGGCATCATAACCAGCCTCCTCGCCCAAAAATATCCCCCCGCCGATGCCGCCATCCTTGGTGTTTACCAGCACGGCCTCGCCGGCGACCGCGCCGCAGAGGCCCGCGGGCAAACGGCACTGATCGCCTCGGATGTAGTGGAGCATTTGGGTTGGTAACTTGTTTGATTTAGCTAAATATCTGATAAACCACAAACGCCGAGCCATACGCCAGTACCATCAGGTAGGCCAGCTGGATCATTGGCCATTTCCAGCCGTGGGTCTCGCGGTAGACGACGGCGATGGTGCTCATGCACATCATGGCGAATACATAGAACATCAGTAGCGAATAGCAAACGGCTGGCGTGAACATCACGCCTCCGGTTTCAGGGTTCTTTTCCTGGATAAGGCGTTGTTTTACCGTAAGAACATCCTCCGTGTCGCCGCTGATGCTGTAAATGGTCGCCATCGTGCCGACGAATACTTCGCGGGCGGCGAAGGATGCCAGCAATGCAATACCGACTTTCCAGTCATACCCCAAAGGCTTGATTACAGGCTCGATAAACCGGCCGAACTGGCCCGCATAGGAACTTTCCAACCTGGCGGATGCCACGGCTGCATCTATTTGTTCCTGCGGCGCGGCATTCATCGCAGTCACCGTGCGTTGCTCGGCAACGTCCATGCTATCGCCGGGGCCATAAGAGGCAAGCACCCAGAGAATAATAGAAATGGCCATAATGACCTTGCCAGCTTCCAGTACGAAGGATTTCACACTTTCATACGCCGAAAACGCCACGTGGCCCCAGCGCGGCTGCTTGTAGGATGGCATTTCCAGCATAAAATAGCTGGGTTCTTTTCTCGGAATAAACAACGACAGTAACCACGCCGAGCCCAATGCGCCCAGCAAACCAAGCAGATAAAGCCCGAAAAGCACAATTCCCTGCATATTGAACAGGCCCAGCACTTTGGTCTCGGGCACTACCAATGCAATTAATATCGTATAAATCGGTAACCGTGCGGAACAGCTCATCAGCGGTGTTACAAGGATCGTGAGCAGGCGCTCGTAGCGGCTGCTGATGCTGCGGGTCGTCATGATCGCGGGTACGGCACATGCCACACCGGAAATCAGCGGCACCACGCTGCGCCCATTCAGTCCGAAGCGGCGCATGAGTTTATCCATAATCACCATCACACGGGCCATATAGCCGGATTCTTCCAGAATGGCCACCAATGCAAAAAGGATCGCGATTTGCGGGATGAATATGACGATACCGCCAATGCCGGCCATGATGCCGTCGGTAAGGAGGTCGTTCAGCACGCCGGCGGGCAATGCGCCTTTCACCCATTCTATGGCGTTGGCGGTGCCGAGGTCGATCATGTCCATCGGGTAGGATGCCCAGGCAAAAATGGCCTGGAAGACGATCAGCAATACCAATGCAAATGTGACGTAGCCCCAAACGCGGTGCAAAAGGATGCTGTCGAGCTTACGGGTCCAGTAGGGCTGTTCGGTAACACCTTCGGATTTGACGGCTTTGGAAACGATTGGTTTGATCTTCTCATACCGCGCTACGGTTTCGTTGGCGAGGAAGTTATTTTCGTCAAAACCATATTTCTCGATCAGCGCATCGAGTTTTGCCCTTACAGGTTGTTCGAGGAAGGAGAAATTATCGTGCTGACAAACATATTGCAATGCCACATAATCATTATCAAGATGATGAATCTCTTTCACCTCGTTGATCAGCCCTATTTCATTTTCTTTGGGCTCATAAAAATATTGTAAAACCGGCTTCTCGGTACGCTCGGCGACCTGTTTCACAGCCTCTTTCAAGCTCTTCGTCCCCTCGCCCGTACGTGCATTGATGCGCACGACCGGCACATTCAATTGCATTGCCAGTTGCACCGCATTCACGGTCAGGTTCATGCTTTCGGCTACGTCCAGCATGTTTAGGGCCAGCACCGAGGGGATGCCCAGATCGCTTATTTCAGTAAAAAGAAGCAGGTTTCTTTGCAAGTTGGAGGCATCGGCCACGATCACGACCACGTCAGGGAAATCCGGATGCCTGGGGTTGGCGAGGATGTCCATTACCACCGTTTCATCCTTTGATTTGGGGTAGATACTATATGTACCCGGCAAATCCACCAATGTCACATGCGCTTCGTCATGACCATTGGCACCGGCAATACGAAATGTCCCAGATTTCTTCTCGACCGTCACGCCCGGGAAGTTCCCTGTTTTCTGGCGCAGACCGGTGAGTGCATTAAATAGCGTAGACTTGCCGGCATTCGGGTTACCTACCAGCGCAACTTTAATATTTCCCTGTTTCAATGGAGAGGCTGTATGCGGAACGTAATCTTTACTCTAATTCAATCACAGCGGCTTCGTTCAATCGGAGCGACAGGCTGTAATTCCCGCCGACGTTGATGCAGATCGGGTCACCGAACGGCGCAATCGCATCCAACCGTACTTCGCAACCCGGTAAACAGCCCATTTCGAGTAGTTTGAGCGACATTGCGCGGTCTGTAAATGATTTGATTATGCCTTTTTCACCCTTTTTAAGGTGGGAAACGGTACGAGCCGACATACGTTCCTTATTTAGATTCATTTTATTTAAAGTACAAATAAAGCACTATCAGACCGTAAATCAAACATTACTTCACCTAATGTGCCTACCGGTCGTCAAATCATTCAAAATCCTGATGGTTTTATTATTTCCCTCCGGCTTTGTGTCGTACTTTTGCAGCGCGAAACGACGTACCTGAATGAGGGAAAACGGCTAGCCAGTTACATTACAACAGCAAATTGAAAGCCGGAAGTCCAAAGCCGCCGGCCTACACCAATCACCTTGAACGAGATTAAGACCCTGATCTGGAAAGAAGTAACGCTCGAATGGCGCCAGAAATACGCCCTCAGCGGAATGCTGCTTTACGTGGTCAGTACCGTGTTTGTTTGCTACCTCAGTTTTAATCTCCGCAGAAACCAGCTCACGCCGATCGTCTGGAACACGTTGTTCTGGATTATCCTGCTCTTTACGGCCGTGAATGCCATTGCAAAAAGTTTTTCACAGGAGCGCCACGGACGTTTGCTGTACTATTACAACCTGTGCAGCCCGCAGGCGATCATCGTCTCCAAAATAATCTATAACTCACTGGTAATGTCGGTGTTATCGGGACTTGGATTCATATTCTATGCATTCGTAATGGGCAACCCGATTCAGGACAATGGCTTGTTTTCGATCTGTATCCTGCTCGCTTCCACCGGTTTTGCCTCTGTACTCACACTCATCGCCGGCATCGCGTCCAAGGCCGACAACAGCGCCACACTTATGGCCGTACTCAGTTTCCCGATCATTCTGCCCATGCTGCTCATGACGATCCGTTTGGCCAAAAATGCCATGGACGGGCTCGACTGGTCGGTTAGCACGGATGAAATCACCACACTATTATCGATCGATCTGATAGTAATTACGCTCAGCTACCTGCTTTTTCCATATTTATGGAGAAGCTGAAAAACAGCAGGTTACAGGGCTCAACTTTAAAGTATTAGTTTTAAAATGAGAAAGATCTGGTGGAAAATCCTCTGTGTCGTGATCATCTTCTACGTGATCATCATGGGATTTATCGGTCCCGTTCCACGCCTTGCCATTATTAACGAAAGTATCCGCAACACGTACTTCCATGTGGCATTATGGCTCGCCATGACCACATTGCTGCTCTTGTCGATGGTATTTTCAATTCGTTACCTGATGAAAGGGAATATCAAAGACGACGACATTGCCAGCGAAGTAGCCAAGTCCGCCATTTTCTTTGGCATACTGGGCTGCCTGACAGGTTCTGTTTGGGCTAATTACACCTGGGGCGATCCGTGGCCGAACGACCCGAAACTGAATGGCGCAGCGGTTGGTATCCTTATTTACCTGGCCTATTTGCTGCTCAGAAGCTCTTTCGAAGACGAGCAGCGTCGTGCACGGATTTCATCGGTTTACAACATTTTCGCATTCGCGGTTTTCATCCCGATCATTTACATTCTGCCGCGCCTTACCGACTCGTTACACCCCGGCAGCGGCGGTAACAGCACATTCGGGTCCTACGATTTTGACAATAACATCCGTCGCGTTTTTTACCCGGCCGTGATCGGCTACATTCTGCTCGGATTGTGGATCGCGGAGCTGCGGATCCGGATCAAACAGATCAGCCGCGTCCGCGAGGAAGCGCTCATCGAATCCGGTAAACTCTGACATTTTGGCCTGTTTTGGGCAGTTTACAAACGTTTCAAAGTAAAATTTCGTTAAGGTTTAGTCCACTTAAATACAATGAAAAGAATTTCCCTCATCCTCCTGACGTTGCTGGCTGTTTCCGGCAACCTGTTCGCACAGGCGGGCGATACGTCCGTAGAGATGGCCGACAAGCTCCGCGCCGACGGTAAAATCTGGGTCGTGGTGGCGGTGGTAGCCGTTATTTTTGCAGGATTGGCCGCTAACCTTTTCCGCATCGACTCCAAACTGAAAAAGATTGAAAAAGACCTCAATATCAAGTAAGCCCTATGAAAAAGATACAGATATTCGGATTGGTGATCATCGCGGTTGCAATTGGTATTATCGTTTCCACTGCCGGAGATGCAAGTACTTACGTCGATTTTACCAAAGCAAAGGAAATGGCTGCGGATGGCGATAATGAGAGCATTCACGTGGTAGGAAAGCTAAAAAAAGACCCAACCGGCCAGATCCTGGAAATGGAATACCGTCCCGAAATTGACCCTAACCTGTTCGTTTTCACATTGGTTGACAATAACAATGTGGAACAGAAGGTCGTCTACAAAAACAGCAAACCCCAGGATTTTGACAAATCCGAACAAGTCGTAGTAGTCGGCAAAATGGCGGACGGCTCCTTTTCTGCGGAAAAGATCCTCATGAAATGCCCGTCGAAATACGAAAACGGTAAAATGGAAACCACGGAACATACTGCAAAACAATCATGATTCACAGTACGATCGGAAGTGCAGGGCACCTGCTGGTTATAGTCGCATTCGTATCGGCCATTCTGGCAACATTCGCTTATTTTAAAGCGGGTATCGCGGGAGGCACCGTCGAAGAGACGCAGAGTTGGAAAAAGTTTGCGCGCGGTGTTTTCTGGGTGCATCTGGCGGCGGTGATAGGCGTCGTGTTTTCGCTCTACTGGATCATCGGAAACCATTATTTCGAATACCATTACGCCTGGAAAAACTCATCGCTCTCCTTGCCGACGGGTTACACCATTTCCAGCTTCTGGCAGGATCAGGAAGGCAGCTTCCTGCTCTGGATATTCTGGAACGTCGTCCTTGGTGCGACATTGATCTTCACCAACCGCTCATGGGAAGCGCCGGTAATGACGGTATTCGCATTGGTGCAGGCCTTTTTGACATCCATGATCCTCGGTGTAGTGATCCCGGGCCTCGATCTCAAAATCGGTTCTACGCCCTTCCTTTTGCTGAAAGAGGTAATGCCCGACCTGCCGGTCTACAAAATGGACCCGAACTTCATCCCGAAAGACGGTAACGGCCTCAACCCATTGTTGCAGAACTACTGGATGGTGATCCACCCACCTACCCTATTCCTCGGCTTCGCGAGCACGCTCATTCCGTTCTCATTTGCGATTGCAGGTCTTTGGACCAAGCGCATTCATGAGTGGATCCGTCCTGCATTGCCATGGTCTTTGTTTTCTGCACTGGTTTTAGGTGTGGGTATCTTAATGGGCGCTTATTGGGCTTATGAAACGCTCAATTTCGGAAGCTACTGGAACTGGGATCCCGTTGAAAACTCATCCATCGTGCCCTGGATCGTACTGGTGGCGGCGGTACACGTGATGATCATCGCAAGAAGGAATGCGACCGCATTGAAAACATCGTTCATCCTCACGATCGCGACTTTCATTCTCGTTCTTTACTCTACATTCATGACCCGCAGCGGTGTACTGGGTAATGCTTCCGTACACTCGTTCACCGACCTCGGTCTTTCCGGCCAATTGCTGATTTACCTGTTCAGTTTCATGATCGTGTCGATCGGCTTGCTGGTTTACCGCTGGAAATCCCTGCCGAGCGACGAAGAAGAGGTATCTACCTATTCACAGGAATTCTGGATTTTCATCGGCGCCACATTGCTTTGTCTTTCCGGCTTCCAGATCATCGCTACTACTTCCATTCCGGTTTATAACAAAATTGCAGAAGCATTCGGTACCGTGCTCAATATGGCGCTGCCTGCCGACCAGGTGGCGCATTACAACAAGTTCCAGCTGTGGTTCTACGCATTAATTATCGTTTTGACGGGTATAGGCCAGTATTTCTGGTGGAAAAAAACTGGTAAAGGCAAGTTGCAGGCATTGTACAACCCGCTGTTGATCGCATTGCTGGTCAGCGCCGCAGTGATCACTTTCAAGCAAGTTCGCGACATTCAGTATATCGTGCTGCTGACAACTGCTATCTTCGCGATCGTGGCCAATGGCAATATCCTGTTGAACATCATCCGCGGGAACTACAACCTCTCGGGCGGGGCGATCACCCACATCGGCGTGGCGCTGATGCTGATCGGGATCCTGTTCTCATCAGCTTATACCAAAGTTGTTTCCATCAACAACTCCGGCCTGATGATCTCCCGTAGTGAGGAATTTACCGCCAACGACAACAAGGAAAACAAGGAAAACATCACCCTCTGGCTCAATAAGCCTGAGAAAATGGGCGATTACATGCTCACCTGGCGCGACGTACGCGTGGAGCCGCGTCACATCCCGGGCTATATTCCCAAGAGCTGGGTTGATATTGTAGAAGGCGATTTCCATGCCGTTGCATTGCGCGACATCGAGTTGAATGGCCAGATATACAACAAAAAGGGCGATACCCTCGAAATTTTCCCTGAAAACTTCTATTACGAGATCGAATACCGCGAGCCGTCGGGCAAGATATTCACCTTGTTCCCGCGCGTGCAGATCAACCCGCGCATGGGCGGAATCGTTTCTTCGCCGGACATTCAGCGTAAGGTCGATAAGGATTTGTACACCTACGTTTCGATGGTGACCAACCCTACTGCCGAGCCCGTATGGAGCCAGACAGAGAACTTTACAGTGAACCTGCGTGACACATTCTTTGTGAACGACTACGTGGCCATTCTCGACAATGTGGTCCGCACCGAAGACGTGGAAGGCATCAAACTCGGCCCGGGCGACGCAGCTGTGAAAGCGGTTATCCGTGTGCTCGACAAGGACAAGGAGTTTGTAGTAACACCCTCCTTCGTGATCCGCGACCGCATGGTAGCCCGCAAACCCGAAACGAGTAACGAGCTGGGCATGCGCATTCAATTCCAGGAAATCAACCCGCAGACGGGACAGTTCACATTCGGCGTAAATACCACGCAGCGCGACTTTATCGTCATGAAAGCGACCGAGAAGCCATTGATCAACATCCTCTGGCTCGGCACCTTCGTGCTCGTGATCGGCTTCGTGATGGCAACTGTCCGTCGTTTCAGGGATTTTGTGAAAATGCGCAACAAAGAAAGCGCGCTGAACGAGCCCAAGGCTAAGGTAAAACCGAAAGTACAGACCGCGTAAGCGACTCATTTGAAATACATTATAAAGAAGTCCGGCTGCTTGCTAGCCGGGCTTCTTTTGGTTTATACCAGTAACTAAGTAAACCAACCTCTCACTAAAGGTTTATTTGAGGTGCGTATACAGGCGGGTAGTTTTGAGGAACTCAATCGACCTCATTACATTATGGACAAGCCGCAACAAACCTCCCGGCGCGAATTCCTGCGCCAATCAGCCCTGCTCGCAGGTACTGCTGTCATTTCCAACCGCTCTTTCGGAAATATTTATATTGGTAAACAAACCCGCGTGATCGTGATCGGCGCCGGTTTTGCCGGGCTGGCCGCTGCATATGCCCTGAAACAGCAGAATATTGAAGTGACCGTACTCGAATCGCTGAACCGGATCGGCGGCCTCATATTCTCCCACGTCATCGATCCGAAGGAAAACCTGACCGTGGAACTCGGCGCCGAATGGGTAGGCAACTCACATGAGCGCGTGCGTGCATTGTGCGACCAGTTTAAGATACCGTTGCGGAACAACCAGTTCGATACCCACCTTATTTACCAAAACCAGTACACGAAGGCTAACGCCTGGGATTTTTCGGATAACTGGAAAACCAAAATGAAAACGCTGCTGGAAGGCTACCGTACATTGAACGACCAGCAAAAACTCCAACTCGACAGCATCGACTGGTGGCGCTACCTGGTTAACAACGGCTGCGACGGCAAGGACCTGATCTTCCGCGAACTCCTCGACAGCACTGATTTCGGCGAAAGTATCCGTCACGTATCGGCGCTCATTGCATTATCGACCTTTGCCGATAGCAGCGAAAAGAACGAAATGGACCTGAAAATGGAAGGGGGCAATAGCCAACTGGCTAAGAAATTCGCGGAAGGCATCGGGGCCGATCACATCCTGACCGGCCATGCCGTGAAACGCATTGAGCAAAAGGGTCCGGTGAAAGTGATCTGCGAGAATGGTAAGACATTCGAGGCCGACAAGCTGATTTGCGCGATCCCGACATTTGCCATGAAGAACATCCAGTGGGAGCCGGGATTGCCCGAAGAGAAAATGCAGGCGATTAACGAGCTGCAATATGCCCGCATCAACAAGAATGCGGTCCTGTTCAAAAAAAGGTTCTGGAAAGACGAAAACTTCGACCTCATTACCGACCAGACGCCCCATTACTTTTACCATGCCACCAAAAATCAGCCCTCGCAAAAAGGTGTATTGATTTCCTACACCATCGGCGAAAAGGCTGAACTCATTGCTAACCAGAACGATGCATGGCGTAAGGAAATGCTGGGACAGACATTAAACCCGTACTTCCCAAAAGCCAAAAAACTGATTGAATCTCAGGCCAATTACTATTGGGGAACCGACAAAATATCCCAGGGCGCGTATGCCATGTACGGTATCAACCAATGGCACACCACGCGCCCCGCATTGCAGAAGTCATTCCTGCATACCTCCTTCGCCGGCGAACACCTGGCCGACTGGCAGGGGTTCATGGAGGGCGCGGTGATCACCGGCGAATTGGCAGCGGCAGAAATTGTATCAACCCAATAGTCCCAATTCGCCAATATCCTCGTCGTCGTCACGTAGCTGGCCGGTCAGCACCACGCGGTCTTTGACTTTCCGTCGGCAGCTGTGCCGTTGTTCGTACCGTTTTCTACAATGGAAGCGCCCGTGAGCGGCTTCCTTTTTCATCGTTAACCCCGCCGGTCACTTTTATGCCCTGCGCATAACAATAACAGGACAGCGACCCGGAAAGCCCTGTTTGATCTAGCCGCTTCATAAGATTATAATCCGGTGCAGCGATTATCAAGTATACAATATTCATCCTTCAAACATATATTATTCCAAATTAAATTTTGCAAAATACATTTCGACAGAATTTACTAAAACTGTCGATTACATTATGTTAAAATGTAATATTTCCGGGCAAAAGCTTTTTCGAACTTCCTGCATTTCAAGCAGGTTCGTATGTATCTTTGCCGGTAAAATGTGTTTTTCCTATTTTGATTTACTATGGTATCCGAACTGATCAAATCGGCATTAGGCCGCCTGCGCATCATCGCATTTCTTGAAGGCATTTCCTATCTTGTACTCCTGGGCATCGCAATGCCGTTGAAATACTTTGCCGGGCTTCCACAGGCTGTTCGCGTTGTGGGCATGGCGCACGGCGTGTTATTCGTACTTTTTGTGCTGCTGCTCATCCAGGTCGCTGCCGAAAATAGCTGGTCATTCAAAAAATCGGCCATGTCGTTCATTTCTTCGCTGGTACCGTTCGGGACTTTCTATGCAGATTCCCGCTGGTTCAGAAACTGAGTTTTCCTGATCCCTTATTTTCCTAAATTCCTACACCCCTTAAAATCAAGTGCTACGTACCTTTATCCTAACCCCTTTCATTTTCTGTTTCATCATTTTCCAAAGCATTGCTCAGAAACCGAACGAAAACTATCAATACCACATCCGTTCAGCCGCCTCGCCCGTCAAAGTTGACGGCGTAGCCGACGATCCCGCATGGAGCGCAGCTGAAACTGCGAACGACTTCTTTATGATCACGCCCATGGATACGAGCTTTTCCAGGGCGCTGACCGACGTGAAAATGTGCTACGACAAGCACAACCTTTACATCCTCGTCGTCAACCATAAGCCCATCAAAGGTTCGTTGATTGTAGAGTCGCTGAAAAGGGATTTTGCATTCGGGAAGAATGATAACTTCCTGCTTTTCATGGACACTTTTGATGACAAAACCAACGGTTTTTCCTTTGGTGCCAATGCGGCAGGCGCGCCCTGGGATGGCCAGCAGGGAGACGGCGGAACGGTCGATCTCAGCTGGGACAACAAATGGGTGAGCTCTGTCAAAAACGAAGACGATAAATGGGTATGGGAAGCGGCAATCCCCTTTAAGAGTATCCGGTATAAGCCGGGTATCACACGCTGGGGGATCAATTTCAGCCGCCAGGACCTGACCATTTCCGAGAAATCGTCGTGGGCACCCGTTCCACGCCAGTTTCCTTCCGCCTCGCTCGCGTACACGGGCGTGCTCGTGTGGGACACTCCGCCGCCTAATCCGGGACCGAACATTTCGGTAATCCCTTACGCGGCCATGCGCATGACCAAGAACCACCAGAACGACATTCCTACCAAATACAAACCCACCATCGGCGGTGACGTGAAAATCGGGCTTACCCCGTCGCTGAACCTCGATCTGACCGTCAACCCCGACTTTTCGCAGGTCGATGTCGATGTGCAGCAAACCAACCTCGACCGTTTCGAGCTCTTCTTTCCGGAACGCCGCCAGTTCTTCCTAGAAAACGCCGACCTTTTTGCCAACTTCGGGTACGCTACCATCAGGCCGTTTTTCTCGCGCCGTATTGGTTTGGGCGTGCCTATCCAATTTGGTGCAAGGATGAGCGGGAAGATCAACAAAAACTGGCGTATCGGCGTGCTGGATGTGCAAACTGGCGCTAACGATACGCTGACGCCGCATGCCAACTACGCCGTGTTCGCATTGCAGCGGCAAGTGCTTGCACGCTCGAATGTGCGGTTCATTTTTGTAAACAAAGATGCTACCAATTATACCCTGGAAAGGCATTCGGCTACCAACCGCTATAACCGTAACATCGGAGCGGAATTCAACCTTGCCAGCGCCAAAAATCTCTGGACGGGAAAGGTAATGTTCCTGAAATCGTTTACGCCTGGTAAATCCTCCGACGATTTCACGCATGCCGCCGACCTGAAATTCACCAAGGCAAATTTCTCCTGGCAATGGCAGCATGAGTATGTAGGTAAAAATTACAATGCAGAAGTAGGATACGTGCCGAACGCCGTGCGGATGGGTTATTACAAGATCAGCCCAAATGTCGCCTATCTCTTTTTTGTAAAGCATCCCAAAGTGATCAGCCACGGGCCGAAGCTTGTAAGCAATATTTATTGGGATACAAAATTTGATATGAGCGACCGGGAGTTCATTCTGTCGTACAACCTCAACTTTATCAACCGCGCGACCGTTGCCGTTTGGGGTTCCAGCAACTACGTACGCCTCTTGCGCCCGTTCGACCCTACCAACCTTGGCGGCGCTACATTGGCTACCGGCACCGAGCATAACTGGAAGGCCGTCGGGTTCGATATCGTTTCCGGCCCACAGAACCGCCTTACCTATCTCGCTTCGGGGATTTTGGGCGGTTATTACCAAAATGGCAGGCGTAACAACCTGAAAGCCGAGCTGGGCTACCGCGTGCAGCCTTACGTCGCCATTACAATGGCCGGTAACTACAACGACATCCGCTTGCCCGAGCCATGGAAACGCACGCAGCTCTGGCTCGTAGGCCCGCGCGTGGATGTGACGTTCACGAACAGTCTGTTTTTCACAACATTCATGCAGTACAACAACCAGGCCGACAATATCAACCTGAATGCCCGTCTGCAATGGCGCTACAAGCCGGCTTCCGACCTTTTTATCGTGTACACAGACAATTACCTGCCCGAAAATTTCAAGGTCAAGAACCGCGCTATCGTGTTGAAATTCACCTACTGGTGGAATCTTTAATAAAACACCTCGATGTTCTTCTTTTTGAGCTGGCTCAACTGATCACTGTATTTACGCTCGGCGTCCTGTCCCAAAAACGGGTTGCCGCGTAAATGCAGCTTGTCGAGCTTGCTGATCTGCAAAAGCTGCATCGGAAAATCGGGGAAGTTGTTGGCCGACAAATCGAGCTCTTGCAGGTTCGTGAAAGCCACCAGCTGGGACGGGAATGTCGTGAGCCAATTGTAGCCGAGATCGACAATGCGAAGCTGCTTCATGCGCGTGATGCGCTCGGGCAACTTGCTCAGGTGGTTATGGTGCGCATAAAGGGTATGCACGTGTTTCAGCTTGTCGATGCGGGTTGGCAATGCAGTCAGTTGGTTGTGCGATACAGCGAAGTGGGTTAGCCGTTTCAGCTTTGTGATCGACTTCGGCAGGACTTCCAGCTTATTGTAATAGAGATCCAGCACTTCCAGCCTGCGCATTTTCCGGATTCCGGTTGGCAATATGGCTATTTCGGTTTTGTAAAAATTCAGGTCTTTCACGGGTTTCAGTTTTCGGAAACTGGCGTTGGTCAGCCCGGTCATCCGGTTATTACCGAGCCAAAGCGTTTCGAGCCTTTTGCAGTTACGAGCTGCACGCGGAATGTCAGTAATGAGGTTTTTTTGTAGGTTGAGCAGTTGAAGCGATTTGTTTTTGCTGATGGCAATGCTGTTATCGCGCAATATATTTTTGCTTAAATCGAGCTGCCGCAGTCTGGGCAGGCGCGCCATGTCCAGATTGACGGTTTCAATATCGTTGTCGCTCAAAAACAGCTCTTCCAGGTTTGGAAAGCGGTATATTACTTCCGGTACGGACGTTAGCAGATTCTGCGCAAGCGCAAGTGTCTTCACTTTCAACGTATCCTTCGTCGCTACGGCCTCTGCCAGGCCATTTACTACACTATCTTTTTTGGCACGCAGCTCCCTGGGTGGCCGGGTGAAGAAGCTCACGAAAACGATGATTGAAGTTTTGGTACCTACCGTCCTGCGTGATACAAAATCGGTGAGTTGAGGAACAACCCGCGAAGAAATGAGTCCGGCCAGCGAATCGGCCTTCGACGGCTCCTTGGCCGCTTTCTCGTCCACCATCCCGAAACCGCGCGTGACAGTCAGCACGAGGTAGTCAATTTTCCCCTCCGCATTCAGATAGAGCCTATTCCAGACCGTGTATTCCTGAAACTTATCAGTTTCGAGGATTTCCCGGTAAACACGCTCAAATGCGGCTTGAACTGTGTGCGGTTTTTCATTCACCTCACCTTCCACGTTCCGGTATTCCCGGTTTAATTTCTGCGCGAGGTCCTGGGGAACGTCATTTTGGATCAGTACCACCGGCTGGGCCGACAAGCCGATACCAGCGACGAGTAGTAAACAAGTGAAGAATATTTTCATGACAGGCAGATTTAAAATGAGTACGCAAACATAACTAAAAGAATAGTTATATTATTATACTTACTTATATATTTTCTGTCGCAATTTTGAATAATTGAATGAGTGAATGTATTGTGAGGGTGACCTGTCGTATCATTGCAGGAAATAAGTACTTGACTAAAGAACCTGAAAATCAACCCATATTCAGTCATTCAATCATTCAATCATTCAAAATTAAATCACTCATTCCTACTTACTTCGCTCAATCGTGTATTGAACGAGCTGTTCGAGGGAGCGGCGGTGCGGGGAATCGGCGAATTCGTTGAGTAATGCGAGCGCCTCCTTCACATAACTTTCCATCACTTCCTGCGCATAACGCAAGCCGCCCGATTCCTTCACGAATGCGATCACTTCGCTTACCTTGTTGGGTTTGTGGCTTTCGTTCCGGATGATATTGATAATGCGCCGTTTTTCGAGCCACGGCGCGTGGTTGAGGGCATAAATGAGCGGGAGCGTCATTTTTTTCTCTTTAATGTCGATCCCAAGCGGTTTTCCGATCTCGTCTTCGCCATAATCGAAAAGGTCGTCCTTGATCTGAAATGCCATCCCGACCTTTTCCCCGAATGCATGCATTTTGTCCACCACTTCTTGTACCGCGCCCACGGAACTTGCCCCTGCCGCACAGCACGAGGCGATCAGCGAGGCGGTTTTCTGGCGGATGATCTCGTAGTACACCTCTTCGTTAATGTCCAGCCTGCGAGCTTTTTCAATTTGCAAGAGTTCGCCTTCGCTCAGCTCTCTGACGGCGGTGGAAACGATTTTCAGTATTTTGAACTCCTCATGATCGACCGAGAGCAAGAGCCCGCGCGACAGCAGGTAATCGCCCACCAGCACGGCAATCTTGTTTTTCCACAATGCATTTACAGAGAAAAAGCCGCGTCGGTAGTTGGAATCGTCCACCACGTCGTCGTGCACGAGGGTAGCCGTATGCAGCAGTTCGATCATCGCGCCGCCACGGTAGGTCGATTCGGAGATATCACCACAAACTCCCGCGGAAAGGAACACGAACATCGGGCGCAGCTGCTTGCCTTTACGCCGCACGATATAGTTCATGATCTGGTCCAAAAGCATTACTTCGCTTTTCATAAACTGGCGAAACTTCTGCTCGAAGGCTTTCATTTCATCCGCAACAGGAGCCTGGATATCCTTTATTGAAAGGGTCATATTCATGTACGAGGGCTTAAAGGTCCCTCCTGATAATAAAAGGACGCGAACAGGGGCATGAGTTTGTGTATATGTTCGTTTAACCCTCTGAACTCTAATCTTCAAATTTGGAATAAAATCTTCTGTTTACATCAATTTTAGACCGAAAATGTTTAGAATTGAACAAAGGCAAAGGCACCGGAAACGTCCGAAAGCCAACGGCTGACAGCCGAATTACAAACTCAACTACGTAAACCAGTCGATATGAAATCACTCGTTCTCGGCGGAGGATCTATGAAAGGGGCATTTCAGGTAGGTGTGATCCAGGCCGTCCTGGAAAATGGATTTGAGCCCGAAATGATATATGGAATTTCAGTAGGCTCGCTGAATGCGACCTTCCTGGCCAATGAAACCGGCAAGCATATAGCCGAAAATAACAAGATAGACTGGCCGCTCGCAGGCCGCAAGCTGCTGGAATTCTGGATCAAAAACATCACCCAGCCACAGGATATTTCCACGCTGCGCTCTCGCGTGATGCTCGGAATGAACACCCTAATGAGCCGTTTCGACGGCATCGTCGACCCCGCGCCGCTCCACCAGCTCATCCGCAAGCATCTCAATGATGATTACCTCCGCAGCACGCCCATTAAAGTTAAAGCCGGGGCTGTGAACATCGAAACTGGGGAAATGAAATATGTTTCCACGCAGGACCCGCATTATATCGATTTTGTATATGCAAGCTCATCGATCCCGATGCTGATGCCGGCAGTCGAAATCAACAACCATCTGTACCTCGACGGCGGCTTGCGCGAGGTCGCGCCTATACGGGAGGCGATCGAGGACGGCGCAACGGAAATTGTCCTCATCGGTTGCCATTCCCCCCTGCTCTACCAGCCGGAAGGTATCAATGCGCGAAACCTGATCACATTGATCGAGCGCGTGCGGGACATTACCGTGAACCAGATCGTGAACAACAATATCCAATGGGCCGAATCGTACGTCGACCGCTCTAACCTGCGCGGCAAGCCGATGAAGCTCACCGTGGTAAGGCCGTCGACACCACTATTTCTCGACTTGCAGCATTTCAACTCGGAAGACATTTCCAGGCTTATCATCGAAGGCTACCGGGCCGGCATGGAATCCATCTTAAATGCCGATACACATCTGAATGGGTCCGTACACACTGAATCAAACAAGGTAACTTAATCATGAAAATCCATACACG
Organism: uncultured Dyadobacter sp.; assembly: GCA_966211825.1. Lineage (GTDB taxonomy): Bacteria > Bacteroidota > Bacteroidia > Cytophagales > Spirosomataceae > Dyadobacter. Next base: position 17,450 of record CBIHPQ010000021.1, read on the forward strand.
GCAGATTTTCGCGGCATTGCTGCTGGCTGCCTTCGCACACACTGCGCAGGGCCAGGCCGGTAACTGCCAGTTCAAAGATGCCGAAGCGCTGAAAAACTACCTGAAACCTGGTAAACGGACGACACCCCTCATCATGGCGCATCAGGGCGGCACCGAAGACGGCTACCCGGGAAACAGCATGGCCACTTTCGAGCGTACCTATTCGAAAGTTCCTTGCGTGCTGCTGGAAATAGATGTGCGCGCCACGGCCGATAGCCTGCTCGTAATCTCGCATGACGACGACCTTGCATTGAAAACGAATGGCAAGGGTTTGCTGAGCAAGAAGAAGTGGAAGGATGTCAGCAGACTGAGGTTAAAAGATCCCTATGGCTCCATGACGGAACACCCCATACCCACTTTTCAGGATGTGCTGAACTGGTCGGCAGGAAAAAACCTCGTTTTGATTATTGACAAAAAACCTGAAACCAGCATCACCCGGACTATTAAGATGCTGCAAGGCACAGGTAATCTCTACAAATCGGTACTGATCTGCTATTCATTAAAAGAGGCGCAACTGGCGCACAAGCTGGCGCCACAACTGATGCTGGCAGTAGGTTTCAACAGCCCCGAACACATTGATGCGGTCGAGCAATCGGGCCTGCCATTTGAACAGCTCGTCGCGCTCACGCCGCGGGAGTTGCAGGATGGCGCATTTTACCAGCGCATTCATGATTTGAACGTGGCCTCGTCACTGGGGACCAACGGCAATATCGACACGCTCCAAACCACCGAATCCAGGCCATTATACCAAGAGATCGTCGAGTCGGGCGGACCGGATATTATCTGCACGGATAACCCGATTCTGGTGCAGAGTATTTTTTATAAAAGGGATTAAAAGGAGGAAAGGGAGTAAAGGGAGAATGGAAAGATGTCAGTCTGAGCCAAGTCGAAGACAGGCGGTACAGTGAGATGTCCTGACCGTCTTCGACCGCCGGGTGGTCCCGTGCGCTCAGACTGACATTCCGTAAACGCAACGAGCCCGCATTACTGCGGGCTCGTTTCATGTTTTCAGGCTTGATATCCTAGTTGAAAATATAACGGATACCAATCTGTGCCTGCCAAACGTCGTTGATCGTTCTTGACTTCACGAATGCGTCGCGCAATAGGATTGTCTCCGTAGATGTACCGCTGCCGATTACCTGCGTACCCATACGATAGGAAGGAACGCCTTCTGTATTCACACTCGCAAAGTTAAGCGGGTTGGATTGCGTGCTGTTTGAAGAAGCAGTCACCTGGTTCGCTACACCCCATTTGCTGCTGATCAAGTTGCCTACGTTGAAAATATCGGCACGAAGACGGATGATATTCTTTTTGTCTTTCTTACCCACTTTCACGTAGAAGTCCTGCTCCACAGTAAGGTCGAAACGGGTTAGCCATGGGTAAGCACCGCCATTACGCTCTGCATACTTACCTTTTCTTGTCGACAGATATGGATGATTGTCGATGTATTTCTGGAATGCTTCCTTCTGCTGTTCTGGCGTGAAAGTGTAGGTTTTACCGTTGACAGTAGTCGTGAGCGTTTGGAAAGCAATTTCAGATGCACTTTTCGGAACATAAATAAGGTCATTGTTCTGACCGTCGCCGTTCATATCCGTAGAACTGATGTATGAGATTTTGGTACCGCTTGAAGAAACGCCACCTAATGTTACCATGGTAGCTCCACCGAATTTACCACCATATTCTTTGCGGTAAGAAACATAACCCACAAAACGGTGACGAACGTCATTACCTGAGTAAGCCAGGTCAAGGTAGTTTAGACCATTCACACCCGGAACGTTACCTTCCACCGTGGAAGAAACCGATGCAATGTCCTTAGCCATACCGTAAGTGTACCCAATCATTCCACCGAAACCGCGTGTTGCAGGTTTTTCGAGTTTACCGGTCAGCGAGTAAGAATAGCCTTTATTTGTGTTGGTTAATACATAAACATTTGATACATCGTCTTCTATCAGACGGGCCGCCGTAGCAGCACCTCCGCTAAGACCCGACGCAGGAAAACGGTCGCGTGTGTCGGAACCTGTAAACTGCGCAGTAGGTGCTTTCAGGTTTACATCGATGTAGCGAAGCGAGTTGTAGTTCTTATTGAAAATACCTTCCACAGTCGCCACTACACCCCAGCCCAACTGCTGGTCGATACCAATGTTGCTTTTCCAGATCTGCGGCAACTTCAAATTTTCATCCGATGCATTCACCTGGTAACCTTTAAGCGGCCCTGTCGAATCCGGATTGTAACGTGACGGATCCAATGTGAAAGGATAATCAGTCGTATTGCTTCCGGAGATGGTTGCAGAGTTCACACCGTTGTTACCCAACTGGTTCGAGATCAACACATAAGGAATTCGGGAAAGAAACAAACCGGTTCCACCGCGAACCTGCGTCGTACGGTCGCCTTTTACATCCCAGTTGAAACCAATGCGTGGCGAAAGGTAGACACGGGATTTTGGAACATTTCCAGTATTAACCTTGTAGATATCTCCATCCGGATCTCTGAAATCGATGCGAGCGACCTGGTCATTATAATACTGTTTCGAAGTATTCGGCATGTTGATATAGTCTGCGCGAAGACCGGCCGTCAGCTTGACATTAGGCGTAGCCTGGAACTCGTCCTGTGCATACAAGCTGATAGTCTGTGTTTTAAACACCTGCCATGGAGCAGCGCCGCCCGGAAGCAATGAGTATCGGTAGTTAAAACGAACCACCGTATCGGGAGCGGTCGTCAGGTCCTTGTTAGCCAGATATGCATTGGCCGCATTCTTGAAATCCTGGATCGATTTGAATACCCAAACACCATTTGAAGTCGGGAAGAACAGGTTATTCGACTTGAAGTGTTCGTAAGATGCACCCACCGTAACGGTATGCTTTCCTGCGAAATAGGTCAGGTTGTCGGTAATGTTAAGCGTCGAGTAATCGAGACGGTTGTTTGGGGTAAATGGATCTGAACCGATTGTCGTGTAAGTAGAACCGTCTTTCTGGATTTCGATCGTCGGGAAGATCGGCGCTTTGTATTTGCGGTCTTCGATCTGCTTGTTGAAGGTACCGATCAGGTTATTGGCAAATTTCCCGCCGAAGTTCGAGTTCAATTCCGCTACGAATGAACGGGTATTGTCCTGAATAATGTAACCTGTATTCTGAGGAGAGATCGCCGAGAGCGAGTTGGTACGGTTACCGAAACCTGCGGTGTTGGAGCTGTTGCTCTGGCTGATCAGCACGTCCGAATCTGAATCGTGATGCGAGTAACGCAATGTCAGCTTGTGCTTGTCGCTGATGTTGTAATCGATGCGACCGAGGAATTTCTTACTGGTATTCTCATTGTTGAAGCCGTCCAATGCACCTACATCATAGCCGAACTTATCTTTCATGAATGAAGAAAGATCTTCCATATCAGCCAATGTGGTGCGCGATATGTTACCGCCTGACCCCTGGCCGCGATTCAGCACGAAATCAAGTGCCGGGCTTGAACGTTTTACGAATTCACCGTTTACAAAGAAAAAAAGTTTGTTCTTGATGATCGGGCCGCCGAGACGGAAACCGGTTGTTTTTTCATTGAATTCAGCCACCTTGAAGTCGGTGCCGTCGATTTTCTTTCCAGCCAGGTCCTTGTTCTTGAAGAAATGAAAGACCGAACCTGAAAATTCGTTGGTACCCGAGCGCGTTACCGCATTGATACCTGCACCCGCGAAACCCGACTGACGCACGTCATAAGGCGCTATATTAATTTGCACCTCTTCGATCGCGTCCAGGGAGATCGCGGTAGAACCGGTACGGCCACCTGCCTGCGCTTCGTTACCCAAACCGAAACCGTTGTTAAACACCGAACCATCGATGGTGAAGTTGTTGTAACGGCTATCCTGCCCACCGAAAGAGCGCCCGTTGCTGTACGCATTGTACTTGGTAATGTCGTTCAGGGTACGTCCGAGTGTAGGCAGGCTAGTGATAAGGCCTTTGTTGAAGGTCGTGGCGGCACCGGTACGGTCGGAGCTGAAAATGTCGCTTCCTGCACCGGTAACAATCACCTCAGCAAGATCGGTCGAACCGTCTTTCAATTCGAAGTTGACATTCGCAGCAGTACCGAGGTTAGCGAAAATGTTTTCCTGCGACTGCTCGTTGAAACCCACGAAAGATACGGTCACTTTGTAAGGCCCGCCCACTCGCACAGCCGGGATCGTGTAGAGTCCCTGCTCATTGGTTACCGAGCCGTATTTTGTTCCGGAAGGCTCGTGTACTGCCACGACCGTTGCGCCCGGAAGCAAATCGCCTTTGCCGTCTGCAACACGTCCTGTAATCGCTGATGAAGTAACCTGGGCTTGTGCCGCAGGTCCGAATAGAGAAAATAGAAATGCGGTAACCGCGAGGCACACCGCCCGGAAGAGTAAACTTTTCCCGTTCATAAATTTGGTGATTTGGTTTGTAAGAATACTAGCGGATTCATTCAAGGAGGATGAATAATTGGTGCAAAATAATAGCTTTTTACATTTACAAACAAAAGGCTAAATCCTACTAAAATACAATACTATTCTGCGTAACTAGCTGATTTATTGAAATAATACAGATTGGTGTACCAATACTTCAATATTTTCAATTTTATCAAATCGTTAACAAATCACGAGAAGGGCCAAAAGCTTTTGAAGAGCAGATTTGAGGAAGAAAAAAAGATTTTTTATCTATTTGGCAACTATTATTATACCACGAGGTAACCGGTATTTAACAAATCATTAAATTTTAGGAATGCCGGATTTTTTTCCTTCCCGGAAATCCTTACAACCTTTGCGCTGTTATCAAGCCGTTCACGCATGCCTGCGATACACGAACGGAACGACCTATTATCGCTCAACTACATTATGCTATTAAATTTCAAACAAATAGGTGAAACAGGCAAGCCCCTGATCATCCTTCACGGAGTTTTCGGCTTTCTGGACAACTGGCTCACCATCGGCAAAACCCTTTCCGAACAAGGCTACCGCGTTTACCTGGTCGACCAGCGCAACCACGGCCGCTCACCGCACGAAGCCCCGCTCAACTTCCCGACACTGGCGGCCGACCTGAAAGGATTCCTCGATCAGAAAAGTATCGAATCACCGATCCTGATCGGGCATTCCATGGGTGGAAAAACGGTTATGGAATATGCGGTGACGCACCCCGGCACCTTCGATGCGCTCGTGGTTGTCGACATCGGGCCCAAGGCCTACCCTATTCATCATACCAAAATCCTGAAAGGCCTCAACGCAATCCCCATCGACGAGATCGAAAACCGCAACCAGGCGGACGAGATACTGGCTGAATACGAGCCGCTGCTGGGCGTGCGGCAATTCCTGCTGAAAAACCTGTACAGAAAAGAAGAAGGCGGCTTTGCGTGGCGCTTTAACCTGCCGCTGCTGACGACCGACATGGCCAATGTAGGCGCGCAGATTAAATCCGATGAGCCCATCGAAACCCCGGCGCTCTTCATGCGCGGGGCCAATTCGAACTATATTCTGGATGAAGATTTTGAAGGGATCACCGGGTTGTTTCCCAATGCACAACTGAGGACGATTGAAGGAGCAGGGCACTGGGTGCAGGCTGAGCAGCCCAAAGCGTTTGTCAGCACCCTGCTTGAATTCCTGAACGAAGCTATCTGACGTATTTCATCCTCGGCGAATTGCAGGTGCTGATGATGATCTGGTCGTCGTTCCAGGATATTTCCCAGGTCGGGCAGGTAATGCAGTTCAGGAGTTCGCATTGCGGATTGTTAGGCAATGCAGTTTGAGGTTTTACATCGAGCAGCCGGCCGTTGATAATGAGTGTAGCGGGAGCGCAGCAGCGCGGTGTCCCATCAGCATTAAGCACCACGCCATCGTCGCGAAAAATCAATGAGTCAGATTTAGCAGCGGCAATGGCTTCCCAGGTACTTTTATTATCAAATGAAGATCGTTCAACCTCAATAGAGTGCCACACACCCGACACTGTTGTGAAAGCGGAAGCCGGTGAAAGATCAGCAGCACTCTCTTTTTTACAAGACAATAGCCACACCAGGACCAAGGGTATGTATAGTAGTCTTTTCATACTTATTAAATAATTTTATTTATTCCGTAGATTCACAATCAGGCCTTTTGGTTGGAAAGGAATGAAAAAATGCGACGCCTATGAATGATTCCGGGATTTCCCTGTACTTAATCCCCACAATACTCGCGGAAGGGACCCAAAACGCCGTGCTTTCCCCGCAAATCAAAGAAGCCGTGCAGCAGCTGGATGTTTTCTTCGTGGAAAATGTCCGCACCGCCAGGCGGTTCATCAGCAGCCTGAAACTCGGCAAGGTCATCGACGAGCTGACCTTCATCGAACTGAACAAGGATACCCCCGAAGCGGAGACAGTCGCATCGCTGCGAAACCTTTCGAAAAGTGCCGGCGTGATATCCGAGGCGGGTTGCCCGGGTGTGGCCGATCCCGGCGCCGTAGCCGTGCGCATAGCACATGAAATGGGCATCCGCGTAGTGCCGCTGGTCGGGCCCTCGTCCATTCTCCTGGCATTGATGGCATCGGGCATGAGTGGGCAGTCGTTTGCATTTCACGGTTACCTGCCTATCGACAAAATGCAGCGTAAGAAAGCCCTTCAAAATCTCGAAAGGAATGCACGGCAATACCAGCAGACGCAGATATTTATGGAAACGCCTTTCCGCAACAACCAGCTGCTCGAAGCGGTGATCGAAGCGTGCTCGCCGGATCTTGCATTGTGCATCGCCGCCAACGTGACGGCGCCCGACGAACTGATCAGAACAATGCCGGTTCAAAAATGGAGGACTCAGAAGCCCGATCTGCATAAAATCCCCGCGATTTTCCTGATCGGATAGGCTTTTGGCAAACGCTGTCTTATTTTTACCGGTTACAGCGCAAAAAAGACCCGTCTTTCGTTGTTTTTTAAACTGATATTCACTTTGAAAAAATACATTCTGATAGCCAGCCTGGCCCTGGCAGGTCTTTGGAGCTGCAATGACGACAGCCTCGACGCCAGTATTACCGTTGATTCCAACTTCCAGTCGGGAACGGACGCCGCGAACGGATGGGATGCCGGATTCGCCGGTTATGCAGCAACGGCCGATTCTACCCAACTGGATACGGTCGCTGCCACGGCGCTGCTGCCCCGCGGCCTCGATACGACGCAATATGGCTATCGGGTGCTGTCCAGGTATTCCAAAGGCAATATGTTCAGTTACCTCAAAAAACGGGTAAGCGGCTTCACGCCCAACGGCTCCTACGAAATGGTGCTGCAAGTAGATTTGGCGACTAATTACACGGAAAGCAGCGTAGTGGACCAGGTCGCTTTCAAAGCAGGGGTATCCCCTACCGAGCCGCTGACGAAGCTGGTTTCAGGCACTTATGCATTCAATCTCGACAAAGGCACCGTCAAGCAACCGGGTAAGGCAGTATTGCTCTCGGGCAGCATCGCCAGTACCAATGCCGACACCCGTTATTACACTTTATTGAAGTATTCCAATGAAGGACAGCCCCTTACCGTACAGGCCAATAACCAGGGCGAGCTATGGTTTTTTGCCGGGATCGACTCTGATTCGAAGGATACCACCCTCTTTTACTACGACCGCATTATAGCGCGCTTCAAAGAACTGTAAAGTGTTTCGTAAATTTGCACCCGTTTATTAACCCACATAACCCTACCGGAATGGTACAGGTACAAACATTTACTTTCAATCCATTTTCTGAAAATACCTATCTTCTCTACGATGAAACCGGCGAAGCGATCATCATCGACCCGGGCTGCTATGACCGGTCGGAAGTAAATGAACTGTCGGCCTATATCGACGAGCACGGCCTGAAACCGGTGCGGATCGTGAACACGCACGCGCATATAGACCACGTACTTGGCGTGGCGGCGCTTAAACGGAAATATGGTATCCCATTTGTATTGCACAAGCTGGACGAGCCGCTTTTGAAGGCTGTGAAAACATATGCTTCCAACTACGGTTTTTCGGCATTTGACGAGCCGGAGATCGACGGCTTTATCAAAGAAGGCGAAACGGTTGAGTTTGGCAATACTTCCCTGAAAATCATATTCGTCCCGGGTCACGCGCCGGGCCACGTCGCATTTGTGAGCGATTCGGACAAATTCGTGATCGGCGGCGATGTGCTGTTCCGCATGAGCATTGGCCGCACCGACTTACCGGGCGGCGACCATGGCACTTTGCTGCGAAGCATCCGGGAGCAAATGTTCACGCTGCCCGAGGATTACAAGGTGTATGCCGGCCATATGGAGCCGACCACCATTGGTTTTGAGAAAAGAAACAACCCGTTCTTCAAATAACAACCTATGATCCGTCGCAACATTCCCAATGCCCTCACCTGCGGAAACCTGCTTTGCGGCTGTATCGGCGTAGTGGAGGCGTTCCATAATAACCTGCTGCTTTCCTGCATACTCATCGGCGTCGCATTGATATTCGATTTTCTGGACGGTTTTATAGCCCGCCTGCTTAAAGTGACTTCCCCTATCGGCCGCGACCTCGACTCACTGGCCGACATGGTTACATTCGGGCTCCTACCTTCCATTATCCTGTATCAACTGCTAATGCAAAGCATTCCCGACCTGTTTGGTATCTGGAAAGCCTACCCGGCGTTTATCGTCGCTGTTTTCTCGGCGATCCGCCTCGCGAAGTTCAACAACGACCCGCGGCAGTCAGACTCCTTCATCGGCATCCCTACGCCCGCGAATGCGATGCTTATAGCGTCGTTACCGCTGATCGTCCACACGGACACCGGTTTTTGGAAGGATATCATTATTAACACCAATAATCTGTTGATTTTAAGCGTGGTAATGTCCTATGCCCTCGTAATGGAGCTTCCACTGATCGCGCTCAAATTCAAGAGTTTCGGATGGAAGGGAAATGAAGCGCGTTTCATTCTGATCGGCGTAACTGTGATATTACTGGCTACATTAAAATTCCTCGCCGTTCCTGCGATACTGATCGTGTACGTACTTCTTTCGATTGCCAACAACCTCAGGAAAAAGCAAGCCTGAATTTGTAACCAGGACTTTTTATTGCATTTTTGTAATCTTTCCGGCAACCTATGTTGCTTATAATTATCATTTTAGAATTAAAAACCGTTCTTTTCTGCCTTTTAACCCTCAGCAGCTTTGAACCGTACCCACTAGCATGGCATTCTCCCGCATAACAGGCCTGGGCTTCTACGTCCCGGACAATATCATCACCAACGACGACCTTACCCAATGGATGGAAACTTCCGATGAATGGATCCGCGAGCGGACCGGCATTCAGGAACGTCGCTATTTCGAATATGGGAAAGACACCAATTACAGCATGGCCGCGGCGGCGTCGCGGCAGGCGCTGGAACGGGCCGGGCTTACGCCGAATGATATTGACGTGATCGTGTACGCTACCATTACCCCGGATTACTTTTTCCCAGGCTCGGCATTCCTGATGCAGCGCGAACTGGGCATGGACGGTAAGCCGGTGATCGACATCCGCGAACAATGCTCGGGCTTTGTCTATGCACTTTCCATTGCCGATCAGTTTATCAAGTCGGGAATGTATCAAACGGCGTTGGTCGTCGGTTCGGAAATACAGTCGTCCTGGATCGACAAAAGCACGGAGGGCCGCAACACGGCTGTGATTTTTGGAGACGGCGCGGGCGCTGCGGTAGTTTCCGCAACGGACGATCCCCAACATTGTATATTATCTACACACCTCCACGCCGACGGTCGGTTTGCCGAGGAGCTTTATGTAAAAGATCCGGGCAGCAGCCGCGAAGGCCGGCCGGTGAGCCAGGAGGTGATCGCGTCCGGCGGGCACAACGTCTACATGAATGGCAATGCAGTTTTCAAACACGCTATCGTGCGGTTCGGTGAGGTGATCCAGGAGGCGCTGGAAGCGAATGGCTTCACAGCCGGCGACATTGACCTGCTCGTTCCGCACCAGGCCAATATCCGCATCAGCGATTACGTACGCCAGCAACTCGGGCTATCTGAATCCCAGGTTATCAACAACTTACAACGTTTCGGCAACACCACGGCCGCTTCCATTCCCATTGCCCTAACAGAGGCCTGGGAGACCGGACGGGTGCAGGAAGGGGACCTGATTTGCCTCGCCGCATTTGGAAGCGGGTTTACCTGGGCATCGGCGCTGATCAGGTGGTAAAGTGCCGGGCTAGAATTGTCCGGTCGACAGCATCACCAATGTGCACCCCTCTATTGGTATGATATTTTTATCGATTAAAATATCCTTAAATTCAGGATTCTCTGTACCAGGGTTAAAGATAACGCGTTTAGGATTTAGAGAAACGATGTAATCGTAGTATTCAGGTTGGTGGCTCGGATTGATATACAAAGTGACCGTATCTACTTCTTTCCAGTCAGTTTTGTCTGTGTTGATTTCTTCTCCTAATGCAAAACCTTTCCTGCGTCCGATGAGTAAGATGGGATGACCATAGTTCCTGAGTTTCTGCGCGGCCAGGTAAGCGTATCTGGATGGATTGGGAGTCGCTCCTATAATGAGTGTTCGTTTCATGCCAAATCAATTTAATAAACGATTAAGGGGCTTCAATGCCTCTCATATACTTTGGATAACACCAAAAGATCGTTCCCGCGTTCTATTTGATGACCGCGGTGCATCAACCGACAGTACGACCATAAAACCTTATAATATCTTTTATCAAAATGAATGAATCAAATGTGAGCCGG
>CBIHPQ010000022.1:0-27688 GCA_966211825.1 uncultured Dyadobacter sp.
CATGGCAAAGTAAATTAGATTTTTCCTATTTTTAAAGAATTTCTATTAATCGGGCTCTCATCCCGGGAACCCCGCAAAGTTATAACAGGGTAACGACAAAAGATTCAAATTATTAAAATACCAGCTCCAAAAGCGATAATACTCCTAAAAGAATAGTTATAAATATGGAAAGTACAAATGTTCAGTACGACGAGAGCAGTATCCGGTCGCTTGACTGGAAAGAACATATCCGCCTCAGGCCCGGGATGTATATCGGAAAGCTCGGTGACGGCTCGTCGGTGGACGATGGAATTTACGTGCTTGTAAAGGAAGTGGTCGATAACTCGATCGACGAGCATATGATGGGTAATGGCAAAACGATCGAGATTAAAATATCCGAACACCGGGTGGAAGTGCGCGATTATGGCCGTGGTATTCCGCTGGGCAAGGTCGTGGATTGTGTTTCGAAGATCAATACCGGTGGAAAATACGATTCGGGCGCGTTCCAGAAATCGGTAGGGCTCAATGGCGTGGGTACGAAAGCGGTGAATGCGCTTTCCAGCCATTTTAAGGTGCAATCGTTCCGCGACGGTAAGACAAAAAGTGCGGAGTTTAATCAGGGAGCACTTTTGAACGAATCGCAGGAAGGTACTACCAGCCAGCGCAACGGTACGCATGTGGCCTTTGAACCCGACGGCACGATTTTCAAGAATTTCCGCTATATCCCGCAATACCTCGATAATATGATCTGGAACTACTGCTATCTGAACGCAGGGTTGACGATCAATTTCAACGGGCAGAAATACTTCTCGCAGAACGGCTTGCTCGATCTTCTGAAAAGCAAATCCGACGCGGAAACGTTGCGTTATCCGATCATTCATCTGAAGGGCGAGGACATTGAAATGGCGATGACTCATGGTAACCAATATGGTGAGGAATACTATTCTTTCGTAAATGGTCAGTATACGACACAAGGAGGTACCCATCTCGCTGCATTCAGGGAAGCAGTTGTTAAAGCAGTGCGTGAACATTTCAACAAAGATTACGCTCCGGAGGACATCCGTTCGTCTATTATCGGCGCGATCGCGATCCGTGTCCAGGAACCCGTTTTTGAATCCCAGACCAAGACCAAACTCGGCTCCAACACCATCACGCCAGACCCCAACAGCACCACTGTAAGGACGTTTGTCAACGATTTTGTCAAGGAAAGGCTTGATAATTTCCTGCACATGAACCCCGAATCTCGTGATGCCCTCAAGAAGCGGATCGAGCAATCGGAGCGGGAGCGGAAGGAGCTTGCGGGCATCAAAAAACTCGCCAACGACCGTGCAAAAAAAGCCAATTTGCATAATAAAAAACTGCGCGACTGCCGCCTGCACCTGACCGATCTGAAGAGCGACCAACGGTACGAGACCACGCTTTTCATCACGGAAGGAGATTCAGCGAGCGGGTCGATCACCAAGTCGAGGGATATTCAGACGCAGGCCGTGTTCAGCTTGCGGGGTAAGCCGCTCAACTCTTTTGGCCTTACCAAAAAAATCGTTTACGAAATCGAAGAGTTTAACCTGCTCCAACACGCATTGGATGTGGAAAACGGTGTGGAAAACCTGCGCTTCAACCGCATAATCATCGCTACGGATGCCGACGTGGACGGAATGCACATTCGCTTGCTGCTGATGACTTTCTTCCTGCAATATTTCCCCGATCTGGTTCGGAACGGGCATTTATTTGTTTTGGAAACACCATTGTTCCGCGTCCGTAACAAGAAAGAAACCATCTACTGTTACAGCGGAGAGGAAAAGCAGGCGGCTGTCGACAAGCTGGGTAATAAGCCGGAAATCACCCGTTTCAAAGGATTGGGAGAAATTTCACCGGAGGAATTCGGCAAATTTATCGGCGAGGATATGCGTGTGGAACCGGTGATCCTTCAAAAGGAAACATCCATTCAGAAACTGCTGAGTTATTTTATGGGTAAAAATACGCCTGAAAGACAGCGGTTTATCATTGATAATCTGAAAGTCGAGAAGAACGTTGAGGAACTCGCACTCGCAGTGTAGCCGCGCCTTGCATTATCTTTGGCGTGGTCAAGTAATATCAGGCCGGGAAGTTCTTTATTCAAATGTGTAAACGCACCTCCCGGTTTGAACAACCTATTTAAAGTGTCTTTGTGGAATTACAGGATTTAAGAAACAGGATCGATGGGCTGGACGACCAGCTGCTCAGCATTTTGAACGAGCGCATGGAGCTTGTCAGAAAGGTCGGCGAGCTGAAACGGTCATCCCAGTCGATTATTTATCGCCCCGAGCGAGAGAAGGAAATCCTCGACCGGCTGGCCAAGCATAACAGTGGGTTGCTCACCCGCCAGGCGATCGATGCCATTTTCTTTGAGATTTTTGCCGTATCCCGGAATCTGGAACTACCCGAGCGGGTGTCCTACCTGGGGCCGGAAGGCAGTTTCACGCACCAGGCGGCCGAAGGTCGTTTCGGAGCGATGAGCGAATACCTCGTGTTGCCGACTATTCATTCGGTATTTGAGAGCGTGGAAACCGGCCGGGCGAAGTTTGGTGTGGTGCCCATCGAGAATAACCAGGAAGGCATTGTGGTAGAAACGGTGGATTTTCTACGGGAAAAGAATCTTTCGATTGTCGCGGAAGTGCTCTTGAAAGTACATTTTACCTTCGCGTCGCAGTCGGATAGTTTGAAGTCAATTAAGCGGATTTACTCCAAAGACATTGCATTCCGGCAATGCGGTAAGTTTATCAGCGAATACCTGGAAGGCATGGGCATTGAGCTGATCGCCGTGGATTCTACTTCCAAAGCGGCCAAACTGGCATCCGAAGAACCGGAAGCAGCGGCTATATGCTCTTCTATTTCTGCACGGCTGTTTGGAGTACCCATTCTTTTCGACAATATCGAAGACAGCGACCAGAACCAGACCCGGTTCCTGATCCTGGCGAAGGATTTTACGAACGTGAAAAGCAGCGATGACAAAACGACGGTCATTGCGAATTTGCCCAATACCAACCGTCCCGGCGTACTATATGAATTTCTGAAAGATTTCAACGACCGCGGCATTAACCTCACCAAGATCGAAAGCCGGCCCATGCGTGGCGAGGCGTCGTTCAGGGCGTGGTTCCTGGTGGAGTTCCTCGGGCATATGGACGACCCGCAGGTGCAGGAGATCATGCACAAGTACGGGACGCACCTGAAATGGCTTGGCAGTTATGTAAAGGTTGCTTAATATTTTGCATAAAAATCAGAAAGCTCGCCGGTGGACTGAACCCCAAAAGCGAGCTTTCTGATTTTTATGATGTATCCCAAAACTATTTCTTCAAAATCCCGCGGTAGAGCGACGGCCAGTTGCCGTACACCTCGATTTCCGCTTCCACGCCATCGGGCAGCCGGACCTTCATTTTTCGCTGGGCTGACGGCTGCTGGAAAGAATCGATCGCGAGTACGACAATCTGATTTCCTTTTACAACCGAAGTAACAAATGGCTGCTTGCCGTCGATAGCTAACAAAGCCTGTTCCTTTTTAGGCTGAACCCATTGTCCGTTCAGCTGAAATGCGAGGTCCTGGTTCTGGCCACCTACTATCACGTCTTCCACTTGCTTGGCCATCCAGTTGCCCAGGGCGTAATATTCGGTAGGGAAGTCCCAATAGGGTGCCGCTGTGCCACCGGTTGTGTTCCGGCCGACTTCGTTTTCGGGGGTTTTGCCGTCGGCCGGGTACCATTCGTAGCCCCAACCCCACATGTCTTTCGAAAGTATGTATGCATTCGGGTTTTGGGCATTCGCGCCGCCGTCGTGCCAGAGATAATAGCCATCGAAAAGGATTAGCGAGAACAGCGAAAAGCCCAGCGCCTGACTGGCGGGCATCATTTCAAGCTGGTTCATGATGAGCTCGCCTTTCGGGTCTGTCAGGTTGTAGTTCCAGGGTACGATGGGGTCTTTATACAAAGGCATGTACCGGTTCCAGCCGTAGAAAATGAATTTGTTGTTTTTCTGATAAGGCAAAAGCTTGTTGATACGCAGCGAATGGATTGCGGAAAGCAGCACGAAGTTGTTGGGCGAGTTCCCGGCATCGTCGGTTGCGAACATCGGCTTGGGATACACATCAATAGGAACGGTGTTGAACATGTCCCGCAAACTTTCGCCATTCGGCAACGGATCGAAGTTCGGGTTGTTCGATTTCGGCTCGCTGTATTCTTTGATGAAATCCTTTGGATTAGCCCCGCCGACGGTATTGATATGCGGATTCGTATAAGCCCCACCGCCCCAGTAGTCCATCAAATACATATGGGGATGGTTTTTCCTGACCACTTTTGAAAACCAGATCAGTCTCTGAAGAACTTCTTTGGAATAACGCTGGCTCCAAAATTCAAAATCATAGGCATAAACACCAAAACCCGGTACACCGGCCAACGCCTCGACCTGATCTTTGGAAAGGCCTGCAAACCATTTTTCATCCTTATCACCAAAATAGTTGGGCGTGGCCGTGTAATGCAGCTTTTCGGACGGATATTCTTTTTCAGTATTGGACAAATACCCGATCCCGCGTTTGAAATAATTGTCGGAAGGGACATAATTGTTCAGCCGGTATTGCATGACCAGCTTACCCTTGATCGGTTCAAATTCGGGGAAACGCGTGTCGAAATCGACGTTAGTAGTGCGTGAAGGCGAAAACCATTCGGGAATGCTGATCCGCGTCAGCGCATTGGTGGATGATTGCTCGGGTTTGCCGGCAATGTAGACGTTTTGCTGCCGGACGCTGCGGTTTTTGGCCGCATTCCACCAGTCATTATAAGGGGCGTCGATCCAGCGGGCTGTTACCGAGTATAAATAACCCGGTTTTACTTCAATACCGTTTTCCAATCCATGTACTACAATGCCGTCGATCATGACGACCTTCGTGCGGTTATCATTATAATTGGCAAAATCGCGGAGGAAGAGTTTGCCGTCCTTTCGCACAGGCCGCACGTCGAGCCAGTTGTCTTTGCTCCCCTGGCGGATCCATTCTTTGGTATCCACAACTTCATTGGCCACGCTGGCTTCGAACTCGAATGCGGCCGTCGTCTGGCAGCCTTGCTGGCCGAGACTGGCAATATTAATCTGCGCCTCGCCGCCGCTGAGTTCCAATCCGGAAACGGTGAGCCAGGTTCCATAACGATGCGGCACGGCCTGGAAGGTTTGTGTTTTGCCGTTCTGGGTGATTTTTACGTCATATGGAGAAAGCCCGCCTGCATTCGCCGCCAGTTCGAACTGCATTTCCCGGCCGATCTGACGGTATCGTCTCACCGTGAGGTCGCATGCGGTAGAGGCGGAATCGAGCGTCCTGGCGGTAGGGAAGCCTTCTGTTACTTGTACATAAGTTTTGTGGCTGCTGGGACCAAAACGGTTCCAGGCCCAAAGCCCGGAACCGATCAGGAATGCGAGAATGCCACTAAGCCAGATAAGCGATGTTTTGGTCAAAACCTTTTTTTTACGTACCACGATGTGTTTTTTACCACCAACGATAGAACAGCCCTATTGAACCGTTCACGGACGAAATGCCTTTGTCGATGTAGTCATATTTATAAGCTGTACCATCATACTTGACACGCACATCCAGGCCCAGCGTCCCATCCTTTTTGAATAAAAATTTGGAACCGACCCCGATACCGTATTTGAAGCGTACTTTCTGGTCTTGCGATGACAATGTACCATAATAAACGGTGTAATCGAGGATGCTCGCGCCGCTGCTGATCTGCACATAGGGCTGCACCTGAGAATTCCTGGGCAGGAAGTGGTAGTTGGCAAACAATTCCACCGGATATTGCGAAACGGTGCGCGTTTGGACCGCCGAAATCGTACCATCCTGGCCTTCGTACAAAGCCCGCGGTACCCGTTTTTCAAAATAGGTCGAGCCGATTTCGCCGCCCACCGAAAGAGGGGAGTTTCTCAAAACCCATTCGATGGAAAGCGAAAAATTCTGGAATGATGACTTGTCGATGTAATTGTCCTTGAAAGAGCCCATCGGCACGGCGCCCATGAAGCGGGCCGTTGCCAGGTAATGGGTGTATCGTTCAAACGGGGAGGCGATGGTATATAACTTGG
This sequence comes from uncultured Dyadobacter sp., assembly GCA_966211825.1. Classification (GTDB taxonomy): domain Bacteria; phylum Bacteroidota; class Bacteroidia; order Cytophagales; family Spirosomataceae; genus Dyadobacter. The sequence continues at coordinate 6,075 of CBIHPQ010000022.1, forward strand.
GTTTTTCCTGTGCCAATGCTGGCAGAACACTTCCAAGAAAAAGGGCAATGATGATGATTCGTTTCATTTGTTACTTGATTTTGAGATAACCGGATTGTCCGAAAATGGAATCCGCCATTTTGTCGACGAGATTTTGCTCGCCAATGGCCGCACCGCGGATCTGCGCATCCCACACTGCATTGAAAGTTTTGCCCGATGGCGTGGTCTGAGGATTTTTGAAATCGAGCATGGAGATCAGCCAGGAGCTTTCGCTGGTTTCGTAGTAGTTGTAATAGCTCGGGTAGCCGTAACCATAACCGCCCCAATAGCCGCCATAATAGGAAGAAAGCGGCTGATAAACATTGAGATAGGTGTTAGTGATCCAGGATCCATTGATACCCACATCCGGGTTCTCCTTACGGCCGACATGTTTGTACCCCATCGCTTCCATATTTGTGATAAGGCGTTGCAGCATGGCGCGGTCGATGTCGTCGAGGGACGTCCCGGCGCGGTTGTTTTCGACAATCAGCACCGAGTCGACGATACTGAATGTTTTGTACTGACTGAAATTGGCGGATTGATCGTGATTAGTAATGTATACCAACGACTCCTCATTGGAAAGGTCGCCGATCGGGTCTTTCGAACACGACATCAGGCCAAGACCGATGATCAGTAAGAGGAAAGAGGCTTTCTTGAACATTTGAGTTGTATTTTAAAATTTGTTAAATAAACGAAAATTGAAATGCTTAAAGTTTACGAGTTGATGAGTTCATGGGTTAAAGTTTGCGAATAAACCACTTCCCGGGGACGGTGCCGCTCGGCAAATGGTTGGAACGACTTCGTTTCCCGCACTCACTCAGGAGAGTATGGATTTGCCGAAAATGTCTCTTAATATTGAAAACACAATTGGACAATCTTCGTCCGAATCACCGTAAATTTGCAGCTGTTTAATCTAATCATAATGGAAGCAAAAGAAGAGATATTAAGAATCATAGATGTACTCAACGACACCTACGAAAGCGAAGAGGCATGGTATGGACCGTCGGTAGTGGAAGCGCTGCGCGATGTAACCCCGAAAATCGCGGAGACGCGCCTGAGCAGCAACACACATTCTATTGCCGAAATCGTGTATCACATGACCACCTGGCGCATTTTCGCCGTGCGGAAGTTGCAGGGTGATGCCGAATTCGATATCAAGACACAGGACAAGGACTGGAAGAAATTTCCCGTGGTTGACGAGTTTGAATGGGAGGCGATCCAGATGGAGCTCAGCCTTTCACAGGAAGAGCTGGTATCGGAGCTCGAAAAGATCGAAGACGACAGTTTCCTCGAAGAATTCGTCCCGGGCCGTGATTACTCTTACTATACATTGATCCACGGCGTGATCCAGCACGACGTTTACCATGCAGGCCAGATCGGACTCATTAAAAAAGCAGCGAAGGCAATGCGCGTGGAAGAGGATGATGATTTCGGCACCTACGGCGATCGGTCGGACTATGACAATTCCGCAGATTATTACTGATACTTATATGAAATTTTGTAAAAATAGGCAACTACCTATTGTTTATAATATAAATTTTATATTTTGCATTATAATGGAACGTGGGATGTTGAGAAATGCCAACGTTCCAATGGTGTGGATATAGACAAAAAGGCTGTCCGATAATTCGGGCAGCCTTTTTTTAAGACAAAAATCTGTGCAACATTTGGCACTTTAAACCGCTTGATCATCCTATGAAAATACTAATCGTTGAAGACGAACCGAAACTCGCAGGTTTTCTCAAAAGAGGCCTTGAAGAGCAGTCGTGGGAAGTGGAACTGGCTTACGACGGACAAGTCGGCAAGAAAATGGCTTCCAACTACCGGTTCGACGTCATCATTCTGGATGTAAACCTGCCCTTACTGAATGGCTACGACCTCGCCAAACAGCTCCGTGCCGACGGGCTCACGACCCCGATCCTTTTCCTGACCGCATTAGGCACGATTGACGACAAGCTCGACGGTTTTGAAGCCGGTGGCGACGATTATCTGGTCAAACCGTTCGAATTCCGGGAGCTCATCGCGCGTATCAAGGTGCTCTCACAACGCAACAGCGCACGCGAGCAATCGAGCCAGGTACTCAGCCTCGCCGACCTCGAACTGAATCTCGACGAAAAGGTGGCCAGGAGAGGCGGAAACCGCATTGATCTCACTGCCAAGGAATTTGCATTGCTCGAATACCTCATGCGCAACCGCGGGCGCGTGGTGTCGCGCGTGGACATTGCCGAGCAGGTGTGGGACATCCGGTTCGATACAGGTACCAATGTGATTGACGTATACATCAATTTTCTCCGCAAAAAGGTCGATAAAGACTATCCTACCAAGCTGATCCACACCGTGGTGGGCATGGGTTATATTTTCAAGGAAGAATGAACATCAAATCGCGCCTGACGTTGCTTTTTACCTTGCTGGTGGGCTCCATCATGGCGCTGTTTTGTTTGGCTATTTACTTTTTCTACGACCAGTACCGCGAACGCCAATTCTATTCCTTCCTGAACGAACGCGGCCAGACGATCGCGCAGTTGGTCGAAGCCAGCCACGATATCAGTAAAGCAGATATTGAAAAGATCGAAAAGGAGAACAAAACGATCCTGCTCGACGAAGAAATCACCATTTACGACGGCTCGGATTCAATCATATTTGTGACCGGAAAAGAGAATTTCACGCTTTCCCGAACTATGCTTACCGAAGCCCGGGCCGGTAAAGAGATCCATACCAAGCATCAGAAGAAAGAGGTAATCATTATCCGGCACATTTTGCAGGACCACCGGAAACCGTGGGTCGTGGCGGTGATCGCAAATGATTATCTGGGTATGAACCAGCTGAACCGCCTGCGGGAAATCTTGCTGATCGGCTGGCTGCTGTCGCTGATCCTGGTAGGGGTTGCCGGCTGGCAGTTCTCGAACGATGCGATCAAGCCCGTAGCGGACATTATCGACCAGGTGAATAACATTTCGGCGGGAAATTTGCACGAAAAAGTACGGGTTGGCCGCGAAAAGGACGAACTCGCATTGTTGGCCGAGACATTCAACCAAATGCTTACCCGGCTTGAAATCGCATTTGTTGCGCAAAAAAACTTCGTTTCGCACGCGTCGCACGAGCTACGTACGCCGCTGGCGCTCATTATGAGCGAGGCCGAGCTGAGCCTGATGAAGGAGCGGTCGCCGGCCGAGTATCAGGATGCATTAAAGGGCATCTGGTCTGAGGCCAGGGAAATGAACGAGCTCGTAAGCCGCCTGCTCGAACTGGCGAGGACGGAGGAAAATGCATTCAGGGTCACGTTCTCCAAAATCAGGGTCGATGAGGTGCTATGGCAAGCCAAGGGCTCTGTACAGCAGAAAAACGCCGGTTACCAGGTCCATATTCATTATGACAAAATACCCGAAGACGAAGAGCAGCTGAAAAGGTTCGGCGACGAAAGCTTGCTCAGAACGGCATTTCTGAACCTCATGGACAATGCCTGCAAATATTCGCCCGACAAAACCTGCAACGTCTTTCTGGAAATCAAAAACAAGCTGATCATTATTTACTTCCGTGATGTGGGCAACGGCATTGCCCGGGAGGAGCTTCCTTATATTTTCGACACGTTTTACCGCAGCCAGTCCACGATCAGCAAAGCAGGTTATGGCATCGGCCTCGCGCTGACGAAGCGTATCATCAATATGCAGGGCGCGAGCATCGAAGTGGAGTCGACAGTAGGCTCCGGTACCACCTTCATTTTGAAATTCCCACCTTTTTAATTCCTTTTTAATTCAGCGTTAATGCCTCTTTAACAACGGAAAAGCTCCTTTGTAAAGTAAATCGCGCGTTCCGGTTTGGGTACGCCGAGTGGCATTTAGCGTAGCTTTCACCCGTTCGTTTCCACCCCGTTTTTTCAGGCCGAAATACAAATTTAAAGATCAAAAGGCGCCTGTGATGATGCGGAAATGAGAGGTTAAAATATCAAAGAAAAACTGTATTGAGTTAAATTGAGTTAGGTGAGTAGTAAGCAAAGACTGGCCTTCGGATCTTCCGGAGGCCAATTTTTTTAGATGCCCGTTTCAGATACTTTGAATTTCGCCTGAACCGGTTCTTCCACACGGGTCGCAGGCAGCGCCTCGGGGTGTTCGCTGGCGATATATTCGATCAGTTTTTCGCGTACCAGGCAGCGGAGGTCAAATGTTTCGCTGGAATTCCGGGCCGACATCAGCGCCCGCACGACCATCAGCTGGCCCTGGGTGTCGGTCACCTGCAATGCCCAGGCGCGCCCGTCCCAGAGCGGTGTGCTGTCGAGGATTTCCTTCAATTTGGTGCGGAGTTTGTCGACGGGAGTGTGGTAGTTCAGGTAAAAAAATGCTGCGCCGGTCAATGCGCTCTCATTTCGGGTCCAGTTCTGAAAAGGCGTTTCAATGAAGTAGGTAATGGGCAGGACAATGCGGCGTAAATCCCAGATATTGACTACTACATAAGTCAGGTTGATCTCCTCAATGCGTCCCCATTCCCCCTCCACGATCACGACATCATCGATCTTGATCGGCTGCGTGAAGGCGATCTGAATGCCGGCCATCAGGTTTGCGAGTGATTTCTGCGCCGCGAAACCGATGATTACCGAGGCAATCCCGGCAGAAGTCAGTATCCCGACGCCGTATTGCCGCACGCTGTCGAAGCTGAGCAGCAAAATCGAAACGCCGATCATCACCACGCCGATCACGACAATGCGTTTCACGAATTTGATCTTCGTGAAGAGCCGCCGCGCCTGGTTGTTGTCGGGACTGTTGAAATCCAGCTTATCGATCAGGATCTTCTCGACGATAATCACGATCCGGGCCATCAGCCAGGTGGTAATGCCGATCAGCGTGGTTTTGCTCAGCGCGAAAACCCAGTCGTATTGCGGGTTGGAGTAGGAGTAGGTTTTAGCCGCCGCAGTAATGAGCATAATAGGCACGAAGAAATGCAGTACGCTGGTGAGGTTCTCGCGGATCGCCCGCACCACAGTCCAATCCTTCCTCGCCGCCGTGATTTTAATCAGGCTGATGATGAAAATGCTGATAACCAATCCGATGGCGCCGGTCAGCAGCAGCAACAGCCAGGGGGAATTGCGGTAATTAATCAGGTCGGTTAAATCCATTCACTGTTCAGATATCGTTGAGTCGGGCCACGATCATGCCCGTGTGTTTCGGGACGGAAGCTACATATTCGGCCAGGGGAACGTTCGTCATGATCACCTTTTTGCCTGTCAGCGAAGCGTGGATCAGGTAAGCGCGGCTGCCTACCTTGGAGATAATGCCCATATGGTTCACATCCAGCCCCTCTACCGACGACGTAAACGCAACGATATCACCGTCGTGCAGCATAGGTTCGGCCTTCTGGATGCTGTTTTTAGGAATGTAACTGTGCTCCCGCGAATTGATCACAGTTTCCTGCTCTTTCAGTTTTTCATATACTTCACTCGCAGCCAAAGATGGGTATAGATTGGCGTGGGTCGTCATAAAATTAATTTCCTTCGTAAATGGCACACCACCCACTTTCGCCGTGATATCTTCAAGGCGCCCGCGTTTCTGGTTTTCATACATCCAGTCGAGGATATAATGCAGCCGTGACGGGTAGCCGTCGATCACACCGTCGCGGTAACGGAGTTTGGTCAGTTCATTTTTATATTCCTCAAAATTCGAATTTTCAGTTTTGGCTACGGCCAGAGCTACCACGCTTTCCACTAATGTGGTGCAGTCAAGCCCGTCGAACTTGCAAACGAGGCGTTCGGAAGGGTTGCCTTCCAGCGTACCTGCGACGTATGGCGTGCCCAGGAAAGATTCGCTGATCCGAAGGACCTGCGTTCCGATGTCGGGACTGGCGGGGAGTTCCATTTTCTGCAAAAAGGTCTTTTGCAGGCTGGCCTGCCCGAATGAGGCAACATAACCAAGCAATAAAATGGAAAGCACTACAAATCTGATCATACTTGAATTTCTTTAAAACCAGGGTACGTCAACGACAAACTACTTGCCACCGCAAAAAAGCCGCAAATAAACGAATAATGTAAAATTAGTGATCAAATCCCCCTTTTGCAACGACTTCGGGCCGCCGACCCTGCTACTTCGGCACGATCTCGAATGCGAATGCCGAAATAGGGGGAAGTTCCATATGCACGCCGGTCGAAGTAATGTCGGCCGTGCGCAATTGAACCTGAGGTACTTCGAGCGGAAATACGGGTTTCAATTTATAGGAACCGGTATTGCCGAGTTTCAACACGTTCGTCCAGGCATCCTGCGGTACCTTGATCTGCGTTTCTACGGTATGGGACTCATCGAAATTGTACACAAACAATAATTTTTGATTGTCGGTGTATCGTAAGTAGCTGTAAATGATATTCTTGTCGTAATTGAACGACTGCCCATCGGCATTCACATATTGTAAATCATAGAATCCGCCTGCATACACGGCCTCATTGTTCAGCACGAATGCGTTCAGGTTTCCGTAAAATTCGCGCAGCGTTTTTTGCTCGGTGGTCAGGAGCTCTTCGTTGAACTTCCCGCCATTGACCCATTGCTGGAACTCGCGTACGCCCCAGTAATCAAAAATGGTCGTCCGTCCGTCCTCGCCCTGGAAGCCCTCCTGCTCGGTAGGGTCCACCCCAAGCTCCTGGCCGAAATAGAGCATTAGCGGGCCGGTATGCAACGTGGCGCTCAGTACCATAGCCGGCAATGCCGTCCACGGATTTCCCGCGAAATAACGGGAGGCAATGCGCTGCTCGTCATGGTTTTCAAGAAACCGGAGCATATGCTCGGCGAAATCCCCCGACTCGTGCTGCCAGATCCGCGTAATGTCCTGGGCCGACCCGTGCCCTTCGATCATGCGCCGCAGCGAGTTGTACAGCCCGACCTTATCATAGAGGTAATCGAACTTCCCGATATTGATATAATTGCGGTATTCAAACGGATTATAAATTTCCGCAATGAAAATCACCGCCGGATTCTCCTTTTTAACTTCCGGAATTACCCATCCCCAGAACTCGACGGGCACCATTTCGGCCATATCGCACCGGAAACCGTCCACGCCTTTTCGGGTCCAGTAAACGAGAATATCCCGCATTTTTAGCCAGGTAGAAGGAATAGGGTCGAAATGGCGGGAGCGGCCGTCGAGGTAATCGATGCCGTAGTTCAGTTTCACGGTTTCATACCAGTCATATTGACTTGGCTGGGGCTGGAAAACGTCGTTACCCGTCGCTTTGGCGGGCCGCTCGTGGTAGGGCGATGTCACGGGCAGGGGCGGCGTATGGCCTTCCGGCACGACAAAATCGTGGTTTGGAATGTAATAAAAGTTATTGGAAGGGTTGAATGTCACCGTATTATCGTCGTCCTCGCCGAAATCCCTAACGCCCTCAGGCTTCATGTCCGAATGGTACTGGCGTGCAACATGGTTTGGAATGAAATCGATGATCACTTTCAGGTGGTGTGCATGGGTGCGGGCGACGAGGTTTTCGAACTCCTGCATGCGGTCGGGCACATTGACGGCCAGATCGGGGTCCACGTCATAATAATCCTTTACCGCATAAGGCGAGCCCGCGATGCCCTTCACGATCAGCGGATGATCGGGGTTAATGCCGAATTGGGAATAGTCGGTAAGGGTAGCATGTTCGAGTACGCCGGTGTACCAGAGGTGGGTCACACCAAAATCCTTCAATGCGCTGAGGGCGGTATCGTCGATGTCGTTGAATTTTCCGCACCCGTTTTCCTCGATCGTACCGTAGACTTTATTGGTCGTATTCCGGTTGCCAAAGAGGCGTGTAAATATCTGGTATATAACGAATTTATCTTTGTTGATGGCGGACATCTCGTTCGGTTTTGTGAATGTTCTGGGAAAGCTTTTGCCGCTCTCCGGTGACTCCGGATGGCCTGTATTTCGGCCCTGGCGCAGCAAATTGCTAATTTTTACTATTTTGCAAGATATTAAATTTGAAATGATATGCCCTCAATACAAGCTTGCCTTTTTGATCTCGACGGGGTAATCGTTGACACCGCGCAGTTCCATTACATTGCCTGGCGCGAAATGGCGCAGGATCTCGGTTTCGATCTTACCCGGGAAGAAAACGAACGTCTCAAAGGCATCAGCCGGATGGAATCGCTCGAAATCGTACTGTCGATCGGAGGCGTTCAGCTATCCGAAGACGAGAAGCTCCGAAGGGCTGCGGCCAAAAATACCCGCTACCTCGAACTTTGCATGCAAATGACGCCCGACGACGCATTACCCGGCGTACGCACATTCCTCGACGAACTGAAAGAAAACGGCATTCCGAGCGGTCTCGGGTCGGCGAGCAAGAATGCACAGGTCATTCTCGAAAGGATTGATATGCTGCGCTATTTCGAAACGATCGTCGATGGCAACCGCATTACAAAAGGCAAACCCGATCCGCAGGTGTTCCTCATGGGCGCGTCCGATTTGCAGGTCGCACCGGAGCATTGTGCCGTGTTTGAGGATGCTGTGGCAGGGATCGAGTCTGCGAAGGCCGCGGGGATGCTCGCAGTCGGTGTCGGTGAAGCATCGATATTGACGCAGGCGGACATCGTCATCCCGGGTTTTGAGGGTTTTGGTTTATCACAATTGAAAAACGCATGAAAAACTATATCACGCACGATGAATGGTGCATCGTAGAAGAAGGTTTTCACTCTGAACACAACGAAATCACGGAAAGTCTCATGAGCCTCGGCAATGGCCGTATGGGTCAGCGGGGCAATTTTGAGGAAGGATATTCAGGTAAAACACTGCTCGGGAATTATGTGGCGGGCGTCTATTTTCCTGACAAAACTCGGGTAGGCTGGTGGAAAAACGGTTATCCCAATTATTTCGCAAAGGTCCTCAACGCCTGCAACTGGACGGGCATCGAAATCCGCGTGGGTACCGAGCTGCTCGATTTGAATACGTGCAAAATCGAGGAATTTCGTCGCGTATTGAATATGAAAGAAGGCGTGCTCGAACGCACGGCAACCATCATCCTCTCCGGGGGCAGGAAGCTGCGCATTCATTCCAAACGCTTTTGCAGCATGGCCGACGACGAGGCCGGGGCGATCAGTTACAGCTTGTTACCGCTCAATTTTACCGACCATTTTACCATTACCCCTTTTCTGGACGGCAACATCCGTAACCGCGATTCCAACTACGACGAATCGTTCTGGAACGGCATTGCGCACGAAGCGTATGGACAGGAGGGGTATCTCGTGCTCGAAACCAAGAGTAATCCCTACCAGGTAGAGCAGTTCCGCGTCGCGACGGGGATGAAGTTCGATATTAAACTGAATGGAATGCCCGTGACGACGAACCTGCAAACGGCTTCAAGGGAAAAATATGTCGCAGGTACCGCGCAGGTGGAAGTGCGGGAAGGGCAGCAGATCACCATTTATAAGTATGCAGTAAACCTGTCATCGGCCAACTATGCCCACGATGAGCTCATTCCCAAAGCCAAAGCCTACATTACCCGCATTGCTGAAAAAGTTTTCGACCGTATGTACGCGGAGCAGGTGCAGGCGTGGGCAGGGAAGTGGGAGAAGAACGACATTACTATCGCCGGAGATGTGGCCGCACAACAGGGTATCCGCTTCAATATCTTTCATTTAGGTCAAACCTACACGGGCGAAGACGAGCGCCTGAACATCGGCCCGAAAGGCTTCACAGGCGAGAAATACGGCGGTAGCACTTACTGGGACACCGAGGCATACTGCATTCCGTTCTACCTCTCGACGGCCGATGAAAAAGTGGCGCGTAACCTGCTCGTCTACCGCCATAAGCATTTGCAAAAAGCGATCGAGAATGCTTCGAAATTGGGTTTTACCGAAGGAGCCGCGCTCTATCCCATGGTGACCATGAATGGCGAGGAATGTCATAATGAATGGGAGATCACCTTCGAGGAAATCCACCGGAACGGCGCCATTGCATATGCCATTTACGATTACACCCGCTACACGGGCGACGAAAGCTACGTCACCGAAGGCGGACTGGAAGTGCTGATCGGCATTTCGCGGTTCTGGAAACAGCGCGTCAACTGGTCGGCCGAGAAGGGGCAATATGTGATGCTGGGCGTGACCGGGCCTAACGAGTATGAGAACAATGTCAATAACAACTGGTATACCAATTATATCGCCTGCTGGACGCTCCGCTACACGCTGGAAGTGATCGATAAGCTGTGGAAAGAGGATTCGCGGAAGCTGAACGAGGTGATCTTTAAAACCAACCTGCAACTCAACAGCGAGCTCGCAGATTGGAAGCATATCGTCGATAATATGCATTACCCGTTTGATGAAAACAGGCAGGTGTATTTGCAGCAGCAGGGTTTCCTCGACAAAGAATTGCTGACCGTTGCCGACATCGCCGCGCATAGGCCGATCAACCAGCGGTGGTCGTGGGACAGGATATTGCGGTCGTGTTTCATCAAGCAGGCCGACGTTTTGCAGGGACTTTATTTCTTCGAGCACGAGTTCGACGAGGCGGCGATCCGGCGGAACTTCGAATTTTACGAGCCGATGACGGTTCACGAATCATCCCTTTCGCCTTGCGTGCATTCTATCCTGGCCGCAGGATTAGGCCTGCGAGAAAAAGCATATGAAATGTATCTGCGGACGGCCCGGCTGGATTTGGACGATTACAATAATGACACCGAGGACGGACTACATATTACTTCGATGGCCGGCACCTGGATGAGCGTTGTAAAAGGCTTTGCCGGGCAGCGTGTAAAAGATGGTATGCTGTCGTTCAGACCCTACATTCCTGAGCAATGGGAAGGATATTCTTTTAGGATCAGCTTCCGGGGGATTTTGCTGAAAGTTACCGTTTCGAAGCAATCCGTTTCCATCGAAAATGCCTCAGAAAGCGCTCTGACCGTATTAGTTAATGATAAAATGGTTTTTATAGACGCTCTGGCTTCCGTACAACTTTAATTATCATCAGTTACTTAAAATAATGTTATTTATTTAAAAAATTATATTATACCTGAAATTTAGCAAACGGTCTTAGCAATAATTGTAATTTTCCCTGATTACTTGTAGGTTAGTGGCTTTTGAGCCATTAAGCACCCCCTATGGTACAGAAAATCCGCTTACTTGTAATGACAGGTATGTTGCTGATGTTGACGGTGTTAGCGCCGCAGCAGCTCTCAGCGCAGGATTTTAGTGAGTGCCAACGAATTGTAAAAGAACTTCTACCTGTTTTCAACAAATCATTCGAGGAAAATAATCCTGCATTATTGCGCGGCGAAGAATATCAGCGGGGTGTCCGCAATCTGCAAGCCGCCTATGCTGCCTATCACAAACTGGCTTTCCAGTCTTCGGACTCTGTGCAGCGGATGAACAACGAGGCGGTGATCCTGGCGCTTTCCGGCAATTACCAAAAAGCATTGCACATTATGGAAACGCTGGATCTGGCCGAGCTCGATCCGCATTTGCATTATAACCGGGGACTGTTTGCATTGCTGTCGGGCAAATACGATACGGCACGCGAGGATTTCTTCGAATCCCCGGGTGGCTCCGAGGCTATTCTGAACACCCTGGTTGCGCTGGGCAAACAGAAGCGGTACAACGAAGCCATGCGGTACGCGACCGATAATTCTGCGAAAAACACGGGCGGGAAATGGAATTTTAATCTCGGAATGGTCCATAAGTACGGCGGCCGGATGGAAGAAGCGGTGGACGAGCTGACCACGGCGATCCGCCAGAAGGACGAAATGGCTTACCGCCTTCAACGCGGCGATATCCTGATGCGCACCGGCAACGAAAAACGGGCGGTGAAGGATTTCGAGAAAGTCGCGCGTACGCACCCGAAGGCGCAGATACGCTATGCGAATGCATTGCTTTCGTTGAACCAGTTCGGGATGGCGAAGGCTGTTTTTGAAAAATACCTCGAAACCGACGACCGTACTTTCCGAGGGGATGCCTATCTGGGAATGGCGCATTCGTGCTACGGCCTGCAACAAACCAGCGAAGCGCAACGGTACTATAAGCTTGCATCGACTTTGAAACGCGAAACGCCCGCATTGCAATCCGGGATCGCGAATACCCACCTTACCAAACACGAGTACCAGACGGCCTTCACGCTATTTGACAGGGTCATCAAAAAAGATTCGACCTACCTGCCCGCTTACCTCGGCCGCGCCGTGGCCAATTATGGGCAAAAGAAATATGACCTCGCGCTGAAAGATTTCAAAAAAGGCGAGAAGGCGTTGAATGAGGACAACAAGTTCTTCGCCGACCTTTTCGTGACCAAAGCATTTTCGGAATACTACCTGAAAAAGACCGCCCAGGCACAGGAGGATTTTCAAAAGGCAATCAAGCTGGACCCGATACGCTACGAGGCGCTGGCGGGGCTGAGCGGCATCATGATCGATCAGAAACGGTATTCCGAAGCGGGGCAATATCTGGCGAAAGCATTGCAATATGAACAGGGTTACGACCTGATGTGGAGCAACTACGGCAACCTGCTGCTGCATTTCGATATGTACAAAAAAGGCTATCAGGTTTTCAAGAAAGCTATTTCGCTCAACCGCTCGAATGTTAATGCGCAAAATGGCTGGGGAATTGTACTGCTGGAAAACGACCAGCTCGATAAGTCCATGGCGGTGTTCGATAGCCTCGTACGCGAGAAGCCTGAGCTGCCTTTCCTGCACAACAACCACGGGATCGTGCAGGCCTACATCGGTAACCGGCACGCGCAGAAACGTCAGGTGAACGAAGCCAATGCCCGTTACGACGGCGCTTTTGAGGATTTTAAGCTGGCCATGGCGGCCGCGCCCAGCCGGAAGTTTTATAATGTGAACCAGGGGAATGTGTACCGCTACATGGAACGGTACGACGATGCGAAGCTGAGTTACCAGACCTACCAGGACAAAAGTGCCCTGAACAATACCGCCGTCATGTACGCAGGCCAGGAGCGGCTGAAAGATGCGAAATACTACCTGGGTATCGCGATCCAGATCGACTCGCTGCACCGCGTTTTTCAGTACAATATGACGGTGCTCGTGAAAGGCAAGCAACAGGAAATGATGCGGCTCGTGGCGTCGTCGGATGAAAACAGCCCTTTCTCCGACATCGGGATCAAGTACAGCCGCGACGGGTTCGTGACCATTTACCTATACGATTACGAGTACGACGTCCTATCCTTCCCCGGGCGCCATTACATGCCTCTGCCCGTGGCCGAGTACAAGGAAGATTACTTCATTCCTGAGTACGATTTCAAGCTCGTTCCCTACGAGAAAAAGAAGCCCGATACGGTGAAGAAGAAACAGCCACGCTACCGCAGCCAGAAAGTGAAGATGCCCGGCGGCAGAGCGCGGTCGGGAACCAAATGTCCGGTGCTGTTTTAAGATGTTAACTTCCGTTAAACAGACCAGGGAGCGGGTTTTGAGCAATATTTTCCACGACCAATCGGGTCTAATCCCCAATTGATGTAAGTTTTTCTACTATTTGTGTGTGGTGCTAATAGGTATTCTGCCCTGAATCATTGGCGTGTTTTGTGAAGATATTCTTGACTTCTACAAAGCTTATGGGCTTGTCGAGGAAGAAGTCGGCGCCGTTCCTGAATGCTTCATCTCTCAGGTTTGTCATGGCACTCATCATCACCACTTTTGCCCGTTTACCGGGGATAACGTCGCGTATTTGCTGGATCGCCTCAACGCCCTTTCCGTCGGGTAAGTTGTTGTCAATGAATATCCAATCGGGACTCATATCCCTGACGCAATCCAGGCCCTCGGCTAATGAGGCTACTACGTGGACCGAGCCCTCGGGCGTGTTAATATTTAGTTTTATTACTATAAAAAATAGCAAAAAAAAACCCAAAAACCAATAAAAATAAATAATAAAAAAATTAAAATAGCAGTTTGTGAAGTAATAATTTAAGGCATCGGTAGTGGAGGTATTTTCCGGCGCTATCTGTACAGCGTTTGGATTAAGAACTAACCTTTGGGAGGACATAAAGCAATAATCCTGCCATCTGCGGTCTGGGAGCGGTATGGATTGGTACAGGATTTTCGTCATTAATTATTGAAACAAATGATTCACATTAAATCGAGTGTGTTATGTCAACGAACAAAATCTTTTTAGGACTGGTGACGGCAGCGGTAGCTGGTGCGGTAATAGGTTTGCTGCTTGCACCGGAGGATAGCAAGAGAACTATCAGAAAACTCAAAAAGAAAACCAACAGCCTGGCAGGCGACCTGATAGCAGCATTGGAAAGAAGCAAAGCAAAAGCAACCGATGCAGCGGGGGAGCTCAAAAAGGAGGGCGAAGCGTACGCCGACGAGGCAGCGGGAAAAGCCGAGGAGTACGTTGACTCTGCCCGTGAACAGGTAGGAAACCTTTGAACAAAATGACCATGGAACGAACCGATGATGCAGCAAAGTCGCAGAAAGTAAAAGAAACTGTTTCCGGAACAGTGGATTATTTCAAAGATCTGATGGCCGCCGGGCCCACGGGAATTACGGGGCGCGGCGTTGAAATCGGGTTAGGGGCATTGTTGGGCCGAACGGTGTTGAGGAGGCTTCCAGCTCCGTTCAATCTCATCGCACCGCTGCTGATCGAGAAGGTGATTATGAAGCACGGTGTAGAAGAAGGCCGCGAGCTGTTGTTGAAAGGATTGTACTGGGTCAAGAATGCGACCGATGAGAAGCCTTTGCAGCCAGTCTGACCGATATACGCGTCACATATGGAAACCCTCCCTCAACGGAGGGTTTCTTTGTTTAGGGCGGGCAAGGGTTTTGCATTCCGTATAGTAGTTTTCCAGAAGTCAAATGATGTTTCGGCAGCATTCGGGCGTGCGGGAAACAATAGGAGTAATCCGTTTGGAAATACGATATCTTTTGATTTTCAGTCAGATGAGGCAACCTGCGAGCGGGAACGGCCGGAAGAAGTTCCGGATCCCGACTGTAAACCGCAGGGTGTAAACGTTGCTGCAAAAGCCTGCCGGGGCGGTCGCAGACGCGTTTTTAAATGGGGATTCGCGCTACATTCTGAATTATAATACTCAGTATGTGGAAATAACTACGCAATCTTCGGTAACGCGCCTTTCTGTTGAGCTAACATTGGATAAAGAGTCGTAAATTTAAAGCACCAAGACAATGTAAATTTTACCCTTAGTTGCTATATGCAAAGACAGACGCAGACGCAGAGACAGACATTAAAATACTCTCCCTTGCAAATTCAGATGCTGAATTTACTGCACCTGACTACAATGGAGCTTGAACAAAGGATTAAGGAAGAACTGGAAGAAAATCCCATACTGGAAGAAGGGAAGGAGGAGAGTGCGTCGGAAGAAACGCCGGAAGATTTTGATGACGCCGACATTTCAGCAGGTGGTGAAGACAATAGCGTACAAGATTATTACGACTGGGACGAGTTCCGGGACGACGATATTCCGGACTATAAAACGTATGCGAATAACCAGTCGGCCGACAATGAATTATACACCCGGCCCATGGTGGAGGCGATCTCGTTCAGGGATGACCTCAAACAGCAGGTACACTTTCTGCAACTCGATGAACGTCAGCAACTGATCGCCGACTTCATCCTGGACTCCCTCGACGAGGACGGGTTTCTCAGAAGGGAAAGCGATGTCATTGCGGACGATATTTCATTTGCGAACAGCATGTTTATCGATACCGACGAAGTGAACACAATGCTGAAAATCATCCAACAGCTCGATCCGCCCGGAATTGCGGCCAGTGACTTGCGGGAATGTCTGCTCATTCAGCTCAACCGCATGGAAAATCAGAACGACACCTGGAAATGGTCTTACAAGATCGTAACCGATGCATTCGATGAACTGGGGTCGAGGAACTACGACAAGATCATGCGGATCACGGGGCTGGATGAAGAATCGCTCAAAAAGGCGATTCAGATGATCACCACATTAAATCCTAAACCGGCGTCGGGCCTGCGCAATGACTCCATTGTGAACGAAAGCATCAAGCCCGACTTTATGCTCTGGTATACGGAAGACGGCGAGATTGAGGTTCAGCTAACTTGGGGAAACAGCCCTGCATTGAAGCTGAATAAGGTTTTTACCCAAATGGCGGAGCAGAAGCAGGACAAAGCCACCAACCAGTTCCTCAAAAACAAGATGAACTCGGCCAAATGGTTTATCGACGCCATCAAGCAGCGTGAAAACACGATGCTGAACACCCTGAAAGCGATTGTGAGGCTGCAATATGACTATTTCCAGACCGGCGACATCAAGAAGCTGCGTCCGATGATCCTGAAAGATGTTGCGGAGATCATCGATATGGATATTTCCACGGTTTCCAGGGTTACCACCAACAAATATGTACAAACGCCATTCGGCATTGTACTCCTGAAAGACCTCTTCACGGAGGGCGTTACCAATGAAGACGGTACCGAAGTTTCTAACCGCGAGATACAGGAGGCTATACGTGAGATCGTGAGCGCGGAGGACAAGCGTCACCCGTATAATGACCAGCAAATCACTGATATGCTTGCGGAGAAAGGCTATTCTGTCGCCAGAAGAACGGTGGCCAAGTATCGCGAGCAATTGAACATACCTACCGCGAGGTTGAGAGTTACTATTTAAGCAAACCAAGTTAAGCCCTTATACCCGGCATGAAAAAAATAGTTGTTGTTGATGATGAAGCGGATATTTGCTTCCTTTTGAAGCGTTTTTTGTCAAAGAATGATTTTATAGTTGAAACAGCCCAGAACGGAAAAGATGGCCTCGCACTGATAGAATCCATTTCCCCGGACCTGGTCATGACCGATTTCAGGCTTGGGGATATTACAGGGACCGAGTTACTGACGACCATCAAATCCAAAAGACCCAACGTTCCTGTCCTGATCATTACCGGCTACTCTGATATCAAAGTGGCGGTGAATGTGATGAAGCTGGGGGCATACGATTACATTACCAAACCGCTGTTTCCCGATGAGATCCTGGTTACCGTAAAAAAGGCCATCGCCGACGCGGAAGCTTCGCAGAACGACGACCAGCAATATGTGGCACCGGCATCGTCCGACGGCACCTCGGAACCGGTGAAATCTTCCCGTAAAACCAGTTCGCGTACCAAAGCGGGCTATGTGATGGGCAGCAGCGAGGTTTCAGACAACCTTTTCCGCCAGGTCGACCTGGTAGCGCCTACCAATTTCAGCGTCATCATTTACGGCGAGAGCGGTTCAGGGAAAGAGGCGATCGCGCAGGAGATCCATAACCGGTCGAAACGCAGGGATATGCCTTTTGTGGCGATGGATTGTGGTGCTATTTCAAAAGAATTGGCGGGCAGTGAGCTGTTCGGGCATGAGAAAGGCTCATTTACCGGCGCGTTGCAGACTAAAATAGGACATTTCGAGCTGGCAAACGGCGGTACGCTGTTTCTCGACGAGGTGTCTAACCTTTCCTACGAAATACAGGTTGCATTGCTGCGCGTTGTGCAGGAGCGCAAAATGCGGCGCATCGGCGGCTCGAAAGAGATCGACCTCGATGTACGGATCATCGTCGCAAGTAACGAGCGGCTGCTGGATTCGGCCCGTAACGGCAAATTCCGGGAAGACCTTTACTATCGTTTCAACGAATTCACGATTGAAGTTCCTGCTTTGCGTAACCGCAGGGATGATATGATGCTTTTTGCCAATGCATTTTTGGATACGACCAATGTGGAGCTGGGCAAGAATGTCAAAGGTTTTTCGGAAGAGGTTAAAAACGATTTCCTGAGCTATTCTTGGCCAGGTAACCTTCGTGAGCTCAAAAACGTGATCAAACGCGCGACGCTGCTTTCGGACGGCGAACTGATCGAGGAAAAGGCATTACCGTTCGAAATCGTCAATTATAAGCGTTTGAAAGACCTGGACGACGAGCCGGCACCGGCTACCAATTCGGTGGCGTCGCTGTTGTCTGACAATGTCGATGGAGAGGAAAACAAGCCGAGTTTGAAAACCGTAGCCAATGAGGCGGAATACGACATGATCATGCAGGTATTGCGGGATGTCAATTTCAACAAAAGCAAAGCTGCGCGTTTACTGAACATCGACAGGAAAACGCTTTATAATAAAATGAAACAATTTGATATCTGACAGCGGAACAGGAGCGCGGAATGAATAATAAACTGATCAGGGTATTGTTGGTGGATGATGATGAGGACGACTATTTCCTGACCCGGGAATACTTTCAGGACCTGGTTAACTGGAAGTTCGATATCACCTGGTGCGCTACATTCAAGGACGCGGACGCGCAGATCAAGAACAACAAATTCGACCTGTACCTGTTCGACTATCTCCTTGGTGAAAATACGGGTATCGATCTGATCGAGCTTGCGTGCAATTTCGAATGCGAGGAGCCGATTATCCTGCTGACCGGCAAAGGCGATACCAAGATCGCCGTAGAGGCACTGCGCCTCGGAGCGGCCGATTACCTCATCAAAAGCGAGCTGGACGCCGAAAAACTCGAACGAAGCATCCGGTATGCATTGGAGCGGACTTCCGTTCTGAAAGCATTGCGGCACAGCGAGCGCCGCTATCGCCGGATCTTCGAGGAATCAAATGACTTCCTGTTCATCTGCGACCTCGAAGGCAATATCATCGACTTCAATGAAGCGGCGACAATGCTCACAGGCTATCCGGCAGACCAATTAAAGGAAAAGAAAATTACCGAGCTCGTGGAAGACCCATTGTTCGCCACGCGCTGGAACGACATTGCCGATCAGCCGATCCACGACCATGAGGTCCGTCTGCTGGGGAAGGATACCGATAAGAAATACTGCCTGTTTTCCGCTTCGGTGGAGGTGGACGACAACCATCCGTATATTCAGGGCCGATTGCACGATATGACGGCCCGGAAGCAATCTGAAAAAGAAAGGCTGTTCTCCGAAAAAATGGCGGTCACAGGCAGGCTCGTACGTATGCTCGCGCATGAGGTGCGCAACCCGCTCACGAACGTGAACCTCTCGGCCGAGCAGCTGGAAATGGAGCTGGTGGACGAAGACCAGAAGTTTTACACTCAGATCATCAAACGGAACTGCACGCGCATCAACGACCTTATTACGCAATTGCTGCAACCGTCGACCTCCGAGGATATCGAGCTGGTGGAAAGCTCCGTGCACTCGGTGCTGAGCCAGGCGATCAACGCGGCGCTTGACCGCGTTCAGTTAAAAAGGATCCAGATCGTGAATGAGTTCGCCGACGAGGAACTGGCATTGCCACTCGACCAGGTTTCACTCCAAATGGCCTTCCTGAACCTTATTACCAATGCAATCGAAGCAATGGAGGAGGATAAGGGCGTGCTCAGGATCACGACCCAAAACAATACCGACCATATCCAGGTGATGTTTATCGACAATGGTTCCGGGATTAGCGAGGAGCATATGGACAAAATTTTCGAACCCTATTTCACTGGCAAAAACAATGGAATGGGTATCGGCCTGTCTACAACCATGAGCATTATCCACGCGCATCACGGGCGTATCGAGGTGAGCTCCGAGCTGGGTGTAGGCACCACATTTACAATCAGTTTTCAGACTACCAAATAATAGCCGGCCAATGCATTAGCCGGCTTTGCCCGGAAACAATGGGGTTTGGGCAATTCGCTTACGACCGCCATCATAGCGGCAAAATATAGAGGCCATCTGCTTCGTGCGGATGGCCTCGTTTTTTAGCTGATCCAATACGTTTTACGCATATTTCGAAACCCTGATCTTCCGGTTGAAGAAGCCGTAAATGATCGGGAATATCAACAGCGTGAGCACGGTGGCGGTGATCAACCCGCCAATTACTACAATGGCCAGCGGCTTTTGTGTTTCAGAGCCGATTCCCGTCGAAACCGCAGCAGGCAGCAAGCCGATCGCCGCCATCAGCGCCGTCATGATCACCGGCCTGATACGTGATTTTACCCCTTCCCGTATCGCATCGTCCAGCGTCATCCTAGCAGCCAGGTTTTTATTAAATACTGAAATCAATATCACCCCATTCTGAACGCAGAGGCCAAAAAGAGCTATAAAACCTACTCCCGCGGAGATACCGAAGTTCATATGCGTGATGTGCAGCGCGAGGATTCCGCCGATCAATGCGAACGGGACGTTGATCAGCACCAGCCCGGCGTCTTTGGCATTACTGAACATGATGAACAGTAAAATGAATATCCCGATCAGACTAATGGGTACCACCTGGCCCAACCGCGCCGTAGCCCGCACCTGGTTCTCAAATTCTCCCGACCAGCTCACCGAATAGCCTTTCGGCAACGAGGAAAGCAACGGTTTCACCTTCGATTGCGCATCGGCAATGGTGCTCCCAAGATCGCGCTCGCGGACGGAGAATTTCACCCCGATGAAGCGCTTGTTATTGTCGCGGTATACGAATGCGGGCCCGGTGACCGTGCGGATCGAGGAGATTTCTTTTAAAGGAATTTTGCCGCCTGTGAGCGTTGGCACCATCAGTTGCTGAATATCGTCGACCGTGCGGCGGTATTGTTCTTCATAGCGGAGGCGAATATCGAATTTCCGCTCGCCTTCGTACAGAATGGACGCCGTTTTACCGCCTATCGCCATCTCGATCACCGCCTGCGCGTCGGCAATGCTCACGCCGTACTGTGCCATCTTGTGGTCGTGCAGGATCACGCTGATTTCCGGCTGACCGATGTTTCGCAAAATGCCTACGTCCTTGATTCCCGGCACATTCTTGATCGCTTCCAGCACCTGGTTGGCCTTGTTGTTCAGTGTTTCCAGGTCGTCGCCATAGATCTTCACCGCATTACTCGCATTCATCCCGGCTACTGCCTCGGCTACATTGTCGATAATGGGCTGCGAATAATTGTAGTTGATGCCCTGGAACTGTTTCAGCTTCGTATCCATTTCCTCGATCAGGTCATCCTGGCTGATCTTGCGTTTCCATTGATCCTTCGGTTTCAGATTCACCTGCATTTGCACATAGTAGAAGCCCGACGGGTCGGTACCATCGTTGGAGCGCCCTGTTTGGGATAATACGCCATTCACTTCCGGAAATTCATTCAATTTGGCACGAAGCGTCGTTACCATTTTAGTGGTTTCGGCGAGTGAGCTGCTCATCGGCATTTTGGCCTCCACCCACAATGCGCCCTCGTTGAGCGTCGGCAGGAACTCCGTACCGAGGAATCTGGCCGAGAAAAGCGTGATGCCGAGGAATGCAAATGCCAGTATGACGCTCAGCTTTTTACGCGCATAACACCATTCAAAACCCCTGACCACCGTCTTGTCGAAGAAGCGCACAACCGGATTGCTCTTTTCACGCACATTTTTTTGCAATAAAATAGAACACAGCACCGGCACCAGGGTGAGCGTATAGAGCAGTGCGCCCAGCAGCGCAAAACCCAGGGTGTAGGCCAGCGGCGTGAACATTTTCCCTTCCACTTTCTGGAAACTGAAAATGGGGATCAATGCCGTGATAATGATGAGTTTGGAAAAGAAAATAGCTTTCCCCAATTCGCCGCCGGTGCGTTTGATCAAGCCAAGTTTAGACAATTTGTTGTAGCGTTCCATCCCGTTCCGGTGCGCGAGATGGTCGAGCGCCACGAATATCCCTTCTACCATCACCACGGCACCGTCAATGATGATCCCGAAGTCGATAGCGCCCATCGATAGCAGGTTGGCCGACATGCCCCTCAGTTTCAAACACATA
>CBIHPQ010000023.1:0-27635 GCA_966211825.1 uncultured Dyadobacter sp.
GCAAGGCGGGCGATTTCAGCGACATGATCAGCTGACTCTGTTTCGAACAGTAAATAATCAAAGACATGACAAGACGACTTACGGTGGCACAGGCTACCATCATGTTCCTGAAAAACCAGTACATCGAGCGCGATGGTGTGGAGGAGCCTTATTTTGGCGGCTGTTTCGGCATTTTCGGTCACGGTAATGTGGCCGGGCTGGGCCAGGCGTTGCAGGAAAACCCTGATTTCCGTTACTATCAATGCCGCAATGAGCAATCGATGGTCCACACCGCGGTGGCTTATGCGAAGGTGAAAAACCGGCTGGGCGCATTCGTTTGCACGACGTCGATCGGCCCCGGTGCTACCAATATGATCACCGGCGCGGCATTGGCTACGATCAACCGGCTTCCGGTGCTGCTGCTGCCAGGAGATATTTTCGCTACCCGCGAACCTAATCCCGTTTTGCAGCAGCTCGAAAGCGCCGTTTCGCAGGATATTTCGGTCAATGATTGTTTCAAACCGGTTTCCAAGTACTGGGACCGCATTAGCCGGCCCGAACAACTCATTTACTCGCTGCCGGAAGTAATGCGCGTACTCACCTCGCAGGCTGAAATGGGCACAGTAACGCTCTCGATGCCGCAGGATGTGCAGACGCACGCTTACGATTTCCCGGAAACATTATTTCAAAAACGCGTGTGGCACGTAGGCCGTCCGCGACCCGACCTTGTAACCTTGCAAAAAGCCGCAGAATGGATCAAAACGGCTAAAAAACCGGTGATCGTTGCGGGAGGCGGGGCTATTTACAGCGGGGCGTCGGAAACACTGCATGATTTTGCCTCGAAAACCGGCATTCCCGTAGGCGAGACTTTCGCCGGAAAAGGCGCGGTGCGCTACGATGCACCTTACAGCATCGGCGGCCTTGGCGCTACCGGTACCAAATATGCGATCGACGTAGCGAACCAGGCTGATCTCGTGATCGGCATCGGAACCCGGTACAGCGACTTCACGACGGCTTCCAAGTCGATCTTCAAAAACCCGGATGTCCGTTTTATCAATATCAATATCAGCGAGTTCGATGCTTTCAAGCACGCTGCATTACCGGTAATTGGCGATGCAAAAGCTGTATTGGAAGAACTGGCCGGTCTTCTCGGTGACCATTCGGTAGCACAGGATTACCGCCAGCACATTGCTGATATCAATAAAGCCTGGGACGACGAGGTGACGCAAATTTACGCCGAAGGCAACAGCACCGTCCCGCCGATCGACCAGGCCATTGTGATCGGCACGCTCAATAGCTTCATGGACGACCGTGACGTGATGATCAATGCGTCGGGAAGCGCTCCGGGCGATTTGCACAAACTCTGGCGGGCCACCGATCCCAAAAACTTCCACCTCGAATACGGTTTTTCCTGCATGGGCTACGAGATCGCAGCCGGGCTCGGCGCCAAAATGGCCGATCCTACCCGCGAAGTCTACGTGCTTTGCGGTGATGGTGGTTATCTGATGAATAATCATGAGATCGTCACAGCCATTCAGGAAGGCGTGCGGTTTACGATCCTGCTTTTGAACAACAATGGCTACGCAAGTATCGGCGGATTGTCGGAAAGCATTGGTAGCGAGCGCTTTGGGACGATGTATAAGTACCGAGACAATGGTACGGGCCAGCTGTCAGGCAATTTCCTGCCGGTTGACCTCGCCGCGAATGCAGAAAGTCTGGGCGCGAACGTGATCCGTGCTACCGACAGGCAATCGCTGGAAAATGCATTGGCACAAGCGAAAACCGCCGACCGCACGACTGTTATCTACATCGAGACCAGTCTCTACCGCACCGTAAAAGGCTACCACGCCTGGTGGGAAGTGCCGGTAGCAGAAGTTTCGACATCAGCCTCGGTACAAAAGGCATTTGACACTTACAAAGAGAACAAGAAAACGCAACGTATTTTCTTATAAGGAGGAAAGGGAAGAAGGAGGAAAGGGAAGATAGGCTAGTCTATGTATTCCTCCCCTCCTCCCCCACCTCCCCTTCCTCCCTTTACACCTTCTTCCCCTTTCAAAAAATGAATTTCGACAACATCAAACTAGGCGTCGCGCCCATTAACTGGACGAACGACGATATGCCGGAGCTCGGCGGCGAAAATACTTTTGAGCAATGTGTAAGCGAAATGGCGCTGGCTGGATTTACCGGCTGTGAAGTGGGCAACAAATTTCCACGGGATACCAATATTCTCAAAAAGGCACTGGAACTCCGCGGCTTGCAGATCTGCAACCAATGGAACAGCTATGAACTGACGACCAAAACATTCGCAGAAAACCGCAAGAACTTCACCGAACTGCTCGATTTCCTCGAAACAATGGGCGCGAAAGTGATTGGCGGCGGCGAAACCGGGAACAGCTGTCAGGGCAGAATGGATGTGCCGGTATTTGAAGGTAAGGGAATGCTGAACACGAAGGAAGATTGGGACAGTTTCACATTCGGGCTCAACGAGCTTGGTAAGATCGCGCACGACCGCGGAATGAAACTCGCTTTTCACCACCACATGGGCACCTGCGTTCAAACCATTGAGGAAACCGACCGGCTGCTCAACGAGACCAACCCCGACTATGTGTTCCTGAACTACGACTGCGGGCATTTCCATTTCGCAGGCGAAGATCCCGTGGCGGCATTGAACAAATACATCGGCCGCACGGCGCATATACACCTGAAAGACGTGCGGCCGAACGTGTTGCAACGCGTGCACGACGAACGCCTGAGCTTCCTGACGGCCGTTAAGAATGACGTATTCACCGTTCCCGGCGACCCGGAAGGCTGCATTGATTTCCCGTCACTTTTCGCGATCATCAAAGAAAGCGACTACGCCGGCTGGATCGTCCTCGAAGCAGAACAAGATCCCGCAAAAGCGAACCCGCTGGAATACGCGATGATCGCAAGGAATTTTTTCAAGGGCTTGACCGGGATTTGACCTCAACAGAGATTTAAGCACCCATACCTTCATATATCGCCACTGGTTCAGAATGCAGCTTTTGTTTTAAAAGCCTCTGTACCAGTGGCGACAATTTTGTCAGTTCCAGATAAGTATGCTTCCGTGCAATCAGAATGAAGACGGCAATGGAAGTTAAATTTTCGAACTAGCATCGCCTACCCCGCCACATTTCCCCACCAACCTACGTAACAGCAGTATATTACCGGTTAATCTCTGTTGCAATACAGCCTATGGCAAATCAGTTTACATATTACTTTTAAACTGAATAATATGTTAAATTTCAAACAGTTACATCTTCTCTATGTCCTGATTTTTGCGTGGGCAGTAGTGGGTTGCCAGGATAAAGATGTCGACCCCGCCGTATTAGCAATCGATTCTACGACAACTGCCGATTATCCGGCGATTAATAGCTGGCTTTACGATGTCATGGACGACGCCTATTTCTGGTATAAGAACCTGCCAGCTGAAAGCAGCCTCGATAACAGCATTAATCCGAATGATTATTTTGAAAAACTGGTCTACCAGCGCGCTGCCGTCGACCGTTTTTCTGCCGTTACCGACGATATCGACGCTTTGCAGGACGAGTTCAACGGGATCAGCAAGATTTTTGGGATCAGCTACTCATTGTCCTATGTCGATGATGGAAAGTCGAACATCGCCGCATTCCTGAACTATGTGGTCAAAGGCAGCCCGGCTGAGGTGGCGGGACTTAAACGCGGGGATATTCTCATGAAAGTAAACGGTACCCAGCTGACTTCCAGCAACTACACTTCACTTCTGAGCAGCAACGAGACGGCCACATTTACACTAGGGGAAGTTTCGGGCCCGGCTATCGTGGCGGGTAGCAAGACAGTAAGCATTACCAAGGCACAAGTGAGCGAAGATCCGGTGCTTTTTTCGACGGTCATTTCGAAGCCCGCATACGGAAAAACGATTGGCTACCTCGTTTACACACAATTTGTACCCGGTACCGGCGCCGATGAATCCAAATATGACAACGAGCTGCGCCAGGTTTTTGCGGATTTCAAAAGCAAGGGCGTGAATGAGCTGGTACTCGATCTGCGG
The DNA here is from genome assembly GCA_966211825.1 of uncultured Dyadobacter sp. Classification (GTDB taxonomy): domain Bacteria; phylum Bacteroidota; class Bacteroidia; order Cytophagales; family Spirosomataceae; genus Dyadobacter. The sequence goes on from CBIHPQ010000023.1 coordinate 4,028, forward strand.
TTCAATCCGGGCGGTTATATTAGTTCGGCAGAAACGCTGGCGTCGCTGATCGGAACGGGGGTTTCAAGCTCCAAAATTTTTTACAAAGAACAATGGAACGACAAATACACCGCTTACTGGCAAAAAACACAGGGAGCGGACGCGTTGAACTACACTTTCCTTAATGAGGCAAACAATATTGGCAGCACGCTGAGCCGCGTGTTCGTGCTGACCTCCAATGGCACCGCATCCGCCAGTGAACTGGTTATCAATGGGCTGAAACCCTACATGAATGTGGTCACGATCGGCGAGCACACGGCTGGTAAGAACCTTTTCGGATCGCTCATCAGTGATGACCAGGCACGGTGGAAGTGGGGCGCCTACATAATGCTTGGGCAAACGGCCAATGCCAGCGGCGAGTCGGATTACGGAACTATCAACGGCATGACGCCCGACTACGAGGTAGCGGATACTACCGTGCCGTACCTGCCTTTTGGAGATGAAAATGAAACCCTGCTTCGGAAAGCGCTCGACGTAATGGGCATTCCGGCTCCGGACGGGCTGCGTCTGGCTGCAACGAAAAGCGTTGACTCCTTCCGCAAAATGCTTCATGATGACCTCAAAACGAAGGAGAACCGCATGATCCGCCGCGGGAACGTAAGAGCAATCCCTCAGTAAACTCTCACATACATATGGTTGTCTGGACCGGGCCTGCATTTGCGGGCCCGGTCCGTTTCATGCCCGCTCCATCAAAAAAGAGGCCCGCTGGCATCGTTTTAGTTTATTTACTGTAATTTTGAATCCCAATTTTTACTCACGTTCGGTACGCAGGCAATGATATGAAGTTGAGTGTTTTACATGTCCTCTGTTTTTTCTGCTTTTTCCTACCTTTTGCCCAGGCGCAAACCGGCAAACACACCTATCGTTTTAAAAACGAGTTTACCGTAGCACAACCTGAATGCGGCCCAAACCTCGTGCAGGAACGGGCAGCGGGCTCGTGCGGCGCAGGGACCGTCCCCGGCAGATTTCTCGAAGAGGTGCTTCCCTGTGGCGGCCGACGTGCTGTTTATCATAACAACAGGAACTGGGGGCTGGTGTACCCCAACACCGACGGCCTCGTTTCCGAATCGTACACGATCCAGCTTTACCTGAAAGTAACCGACTGGGGGCAAACCTGGGCCAGGATCATCGATTTTTCGAATGGTACCCGCGATGATGGTATTTACTTCAAAAGCGCTCCCGGGAGTTCCGAGCGCTGTCTGGACTTTTTTCCAAATGGGATTGTCGGAGCGTGTCCCTATTTCAATACTTCCACTTACTATTTGCTGACTTTCACACGCGATGGCGCAACGGGAAAAATGGAAGTTTATGTCGGCGACAATCTCTTTGCTACCTATACCGACGCCGCCAAAAACTATGTAGGCAAAGCGGGAACGCCAATTTATATTTTCCGTGATGATAATGTGGAGGCCTGCGAGTCGGGCGAAGCGAATTTTGCTTACCTGGCTTTTCATGGCGAGCACTTTTCCCAGACCGATGTAAATAAATCAGTCTCGGAGATCTGTTTCGAGGCCAGTATCAACTCTTATGCCGATTTTTCCATCTCTCCCAGCCCGGCTTGCGGCATTTCTAAAAATATCGAGGTGAAATACACCGGATCCATTCCATCGCCCGGCACGGGTTATGATTTTAAGTGGGATTGGGACGGCGCACAGGTCGTTTCCGGCTCCGGAATGGGGCCTTATGTATTGAATTGGCCTACCGGCGGCACGAAGAACGTCACGCTTACCGTGACAAGTCAGGCTTGCGGCAACGCGCTCGATAACCGCAAACAGATCGTGATCAGCAATCCTACGCTGACCGTCGAGACCACGTCCGGGAACTGCGATACAGGGGCAGATGGTACGATCACCCTCACTGCGACGGACGGCATCTCGCCCTACCAGTATTCTATGGATTCGGTCAATTATCAGGCATCCAACCTATTTAAGGCACCCGCGGGCCGTTACCGGGTGTTTGCCAAAGATGGTAATGGCTGCACCACGGCGCAGAATGCTACTGTGACGTTCACAAGCGATATTACCGTCCGTACCATGACAGACACGGCTATTTGCACAGGGCAATCGGTACGTCTCGCGACGACCAGCAATGGCCAGACGTTTTCCTGGCAGCCGCAGAACGGGCTGGATAATGCCGCGGCGCTGGAACCCGTGGCGACACCGGAAGCCACCACACAATATATCATTACGGCCACCAAAGGTTTTTGTAACCAAACTGACACCGTAAGAATCAATGTAGCACCGAAAATTGAGGTAAATGTGACACCCGATGCTGTGATCGAATATAACGTGCCATTTCAGCTCAACGCAACTTCACCGCAGATCAGCAACTACACCGGCACGACGTTCCTATGGACACCTTCCGATGGGTTGAACGATGCTGCTATCCAAAGTCCGATCGCTGTTTTACAGGAAAATCAATTATACACGGTAGATGTAACGTCGGACCTGGGCTGCAAGGGCACGGGGCAGGTAAACCTCTCCATTAAACGGCAGGAGGCGATCATCATTCCGTCGGCATTCTCACCCAATGGCGACGGCCGGAATGAAGTATTGACACCCGTCATCAACGACATCGAGTCGATCCGCTATTTCCGTATTTACAATCGCTGGGGGCAACTGGTATTCTTTACCGACCAGCTCGATACCGGCTGGGACGGCACTTTCAAAGGCGGTGCCGCCATTTCAGGCACTTACGTGTGGGAAATCGAAGGAGTTTCGACAAAAGGAAGGGTGATCAGCAAAAAGGGCGCGGTGCTGTTGTTGCAATAATGTAATTGTCGATGATCTATGGCCTAGGGTCATCTTGCAAATCGACCATAGACCATAGACCATCGACCATGGATCACATCAGCGACTTATCCAACTAAATTCATATTCCAGATCGGGGATGCGGGTGCGGTCGGCGATTCTTCTGAGACGTGCGGGCAGGGCCATCAGGTAATCTCTTGCCTTTTCCGCCCTTTCGTTAATGTCCCTTACCGAACCGATGTTCCATTCTTGAAGCAGTTCTTCCAGGATATCGATATAATCCACCGTCGTGTACACACCCAGGCGTTGCGCGGCGTCGGAGAAATGTGAGAATGTGTCTCCCATTTTTACGCCTGTTTCCCGCATAAAGTGGGCGGGCATGACGATCTTCTTCCGCATCATATCTTCCAAAGCCAGCAGCAGTTCCGATGGGTCGACTTCCAGGATGCGGGTTACAAATGTCTTGTATGCTTTTGCATGGCGCATCTCGTCGGAAGCGATCACGCCGCATATTTTCGACAAATGCGGATTTCCGAATTTCTTCGCGAGCGTGGCCGTACGCCGGTGCGAGACGTTGGTAGCAAGCTCCTGAAACGACGTGTAAATGAAGTTCCGGTATGGGTCGCGGTCGGTACCGATATCGAAACCGTCGGCGATAAGATATTGCGTTGAAACTTCCATGGCGCGCATGTTCACGCGGCCCGAGAGGTACAGGTATTTGTTGAGCAGGTCACCGTGACGGTTTTCCTCGGCCGTCCAGGCACGCACCCATTTCACCCAGCCCGATTCCGGCTCGTCGACCTGGTTAATACCGATCACATCTACCAGCCAGGATTCGTAGGTTGGTAATGCTTCTTCCGTAATCGTATCTCCGATCAGCACGGCAATGTAATCATAAGGCAGATCGCGGCAACTTTCCTGCAAAAGCTTCACTTCATGCAAAAAATTCTCACGCGTAGCATCAGGCAGAAAGTCAGCCGGTTGCCAGTTTTCCTCGATTGGTTTCAGGTATTCGGCAATAAGCCCGTCGAGGTCTTTGCCTATATGTTTCATTACTTCAAGCCTTTCAGCTGAAAGCGTAATATCCATTTGTATTTCTATTTAAACGCCATTGACTATTTTACAAATAACGTGAATTATACGAAAGTTTTGAATGACAATTGTCATTTCACGTCTTAGAATTTGGAGTAACCAAAACAGATTTAGATTATTTTTGCAAAAAAAATAAGAATGAAAAAAATCCTCGATTACGTTCTGAGTACCCTCTACCTGATCCATTTCGGCCTCACACTACTCGTTTTCCATGTCATACAGGTCATCGCATTCAACGTCTTCGGCAAAAAGGCGCACAAAGTGTCGGTCGACTGGCTCAACTTTTCCCTTACTTTCGGCCTCTATCTGACCGGCGCAAGTATCAGGCTCAAAAACCTTGCCCAACTGCCCGACGACCGGCCCATTATATTTGTAGCCAACCATCAGAGCAGCTACGACATCTCCCCCATTTACTGGTACATGCGGAAATACAGTCCTCGTTTTGTTTCCAAAATAGAGCTCGCCAGCGGCGTTCCGAGCATTTCCTACAACCTGCGTAAGAGCGGTGCAGCGCTCATCAACCGGAAGGACGGCAAACAGGCCATTACCGAAATTGCGCGCCTCGGCAAACTGATCCAGGACGAAAAAGCATCGGCCATTATCTTCCCGGAAGGCACCCGCACTGCCAGCGGCGACATGAAGCCATTTCAGCCCGGTGGAGTCGCTACTTTGCTCAAAAGAGCGCCGGACGCGCTCATCGTCCCCGTCGCCATCAACGGCACCGGTACATTCAACCCCAAGGGAGTATTCCCGCTACGGTCGTTCGCGAAGCTCAGTTTCACGGTACTGCCGGGTATCGAGCCCGCTGGCAGGAAAGCGGAAGAAATATTAAATGAAGCCCAGGAAGCCATTCGTGTGTCGATTGCGAGCTGATTTTCAAAAGGTTAAAAACCCTGCATTTCCGGTTAACAATCGTTAACAATCCCTATTTAAACCTCTGCCGCCACTTACCCTATAACCCACGAAACTTAAAACTTTTGGGTTATGAAAAAGATACTTTTTGCCGCAGTGGTTCTCGCATTAGGATTCACCAATGCTTCCGCCCAATATGGTCCGCGTTATGATCGTGACGGATACCGCGATGGTCAACATGAGAGAACCTCTGACATCAACAGACTTCAAAGAGAAGCACGACAAAATATAGCCAACGGTGTGCAATGGGGCACGCTCACTTCCCGTGAGGCAAATATGCTCATGAACCGCTACGAGAATATCCAGGATAAGGAAAGGCAATTCGCCCGTCACGGTCGTTTGTCGAACCGCGAGGAACGAATTCTCCGCAACGACTTGCACGACCTTATGTCGGATACCCGCCGTCTCAGCCGCGACCGCGACCGCTGGTCACGCGATGGACGTCACAGAGGCAGATATTAAGATTTTAAAGGTTATAGTTGAAGGTTTAGGGTAATACAGAAAGCACCGGGACATTGGCCCGGTGTTTTTTTATTCCTGATTAAAATACCTGACAAGCTTGACATGCGACTTTGCAAAACCCTCCCGCTCGTAGAACCTGTGCGCCTGCTCACGTGTAGCGCGCGATGTCACCTCCATTTGAATAGCCCCCTCTCCTTTTGCAAATGCGGCCACGTGCTCCATCAATGCTTTTCCCACGTGGTGTGAGCGATATTCCGGCTCGACATACATTTCCTGGATCTCCGAAACCAATGCCGCATGATGCAACAGCGGCTGAATGTGGCAGCTCACCATTCCAACCGGCTTCTGATCTTGTTCGGCAAGGAAATAAGTAATGTTGGGGCTTGCGATGTTGCGGTCGAAAGCTGCGTCGAACCCCGGCCGGTCGAGGGTCGTGTTTTCGAGGCCGCATATCATGTCGTAGATGACGTCACGGTCGGCGGCGGATGCGCGACGGATGGTAACTGATGCCTGCAAAGGAGTAACGGGTTGGGTTGAATGGCACAAATTACGCCGGATGGCGCTTAATGGCAAGGACGTGGGCTATTTCTCCGGCCAGATAACTTCTCCCTGGGATGCCCCACCCCAGATCGTTTGCATGAAATCCATGGTTTCCTGCTGCGTATACTTCGACAATTCGACGCGCGAGCCGTCGCAATGGTAAGTGACGCACCCGATACACGACATATAAGTGAGGTAAAAATTGAGCACTGGCTCACCTTTAAGTTTCCCGACGGTAATAGTAAGGATCTTGTCTTGCTTTTGAGCCTTCGCATCTTCGATTTTCGCTTTCAGCCAGGGCAAATTCCGAACGGGATCTTTCACACCGCAGACTTCCACACGCGACGACATTGCAGCGTCTTTGCAGGAAAGTAGAAATGTTAAAACGAGAGAAAGGAAAAGGTTTTTCAGAGCCTGGGAAATTTTCGTTCGATTTAATGATCAGACACCATCAGGTTTTCATGCGTTGTAAATAAAAACATCACTTTGATTTTTTATTTTGACTTAACAATCGGTTACAAAATTTGATATACTTTTGAAAAACCACATCAGCCTGGCAAACATGAAAGAACTTTTACTAATTATTGCCCTTATCATTTCCATTCAATGCCGTGGCCAAATTACATTCGTCGACAATAAGACGAGCTGGCAACAACTTTCAAAACAGGCAAAGGAGCAAGACAAACTGATTTTTATCCACTTCGAAAATAGCGAATGCGTTCAATGTAACGAGGTCGCCTCCCAGGGTTTCAGCAGTACGGAATTAAAAGAGATGTTCGATAACTTTATTTCGATCCGCTGCAATGTAGCTACCCCGAATGGCCGCAGCCTGGCTCAGAAATTCGGGATAATGAGCTCCCTGATGTCGATTTATGTGGATCCGAACGGCAACATCCTGCATGTCAACAATGGCTCTACCAGCAGCTCCGACGTTTACGAAAACGGCGCCGAAATCGCATGGAGCCGGAAAGGCCAGAAACAACTGGCCGATTATGACAAAGAATATAAAGCCGGAGTGCGGAACCTCGCATTCCTGCGGGAATATATGGTCAAAAAGCGCGAAGCCTCGATGTCGATCGATGATTTGCTTGACGAATATGTCGCATTCCTGCCTATCGATTCGCTGGATAATTTCCAGTCGGTCAAAACGATCTATCAATTTGCACCCGCCCTGAATTCAAGTGCCTACAAAGCCATTAAAACTAAAACACCACAGTTATTAATCGATAGTATTTACAAAACGGCCACGCCCGACAATCGCAGGTTAATGAATGAGGGTATTCTTGAAAATTCATTCCGAATTGCCGTTCAAAACCGGGACGTGGAACTGGCATATCAGGTGGCTGAATTTGCAAGGAATTCGCACTGGAATAATGGTGTAGACGGAGAACGGAGTTATGGCAAATACATCGCAAGATATTATTACAGAATCGGCAACAGGCGGAGTTATTTTGAACATGCGGTAAAGCTGATGGAAAGTAAATACATGCCGCTGACAGTCGATTCCCTCAATGTCATGGACGATGCCGCATTCAAAGCGCAGCAGGAATTCTTTGAGGTTGTACGCGGGAAACCGGGCCAGGGCGTCACCGTAAGGTCGCTCCAAATGATGCCGCCGTCACAGTTTATCGCCAGGGACCTCAACGAACATGCATATCATTTCTACGAACTCGCCAATGACAAGGAATTGCTTGAAAAGGCACTGGCGTGGTCGAAAAAATCGCTGGAACTGGACGAAGACAAGGGAAAGCGGGCGCATACGCCCTACAAACTAGGCGACCCAAATTTACTGGACACTTACGCACACATCCTTTACAAACTGGACAGAAAAGACGAGGCCATCGAGTGGCAAACGAAAGCAGTGGAAGCGCAGAAGGTTTCCGGAATGGCCTACGAATCTTTTGAAATACGCCTTAATAAAATGAAAGCAGGCAAATAACAGCCTGCGTCCTGTTTCACATTATACAAACGCACTTTCACCCGTAATTGCCCTGCCGACAATCAACGAATTGATCTCTTTCGTTCCTTCGTAGGAATAAATGGCCTCGGCGTCGGCCACAAAACGGGCAATATCGTATTCGAGCAATATGCCATTGCCGCCGAAAAGCTCGCGTGCATGATCCACAATGGAGCGCATCCGCAGCGTGCAGAATACTTTTGCAAGTGAGGCATGTTCATCGCCCAGCTCACCGGCGTCCTGCAATTGGGATAGCCTGTAAACCATCGTTTGCATGGCCGTAAGGTCGCCGAGCATGGTTACCAGCAGGTCCTGAACCAACTGGAAGCCCGCAATGGGCCGTCCGAACTGCTTTCTTTCCATTGTGTATTTCAATGCCAGCTCGTATGCACCGCGCCCGCAGCCGACTGCCTGCCAGGCGACACCCGCCCGCGTCATACGCAAGACATTGGCGGTATCTTTAAATGAATTTGCATTTTGAAGGCGGTCTGTCTCGGGCACGCGGCAATCGGTGAGTGTGATCAATGCATTCTGAACCGTACGCAGCGCCATTTTGTCCTCCATTTTCTCTGCTTTGAATCCAGGGTTTCCCTTTTTCACAATGAAGCCTTTGACCTGATTATCGTCGAGATCTCGCGCCCAAATAATGGTGATGTCCGAGAAAGTGGCATTTCCGATCCACTTCTTCTGCCCGTTGATCACCCACTCGTCGCCTTCCCGTTTACAGGTTGTGGTGAGCCCTCCCGCGACACCCGAGCCCACTTCCGGCTCGGTAAGGCCAAATGCACCGATCAGCTCCATACGTTGCATCGCGGGCAGCCATTGCTGCTTTTGCTCCTCCGAGCCGCAGAGGTAAATGGAACCCATCGCCAGGCCGCTATGCACGCCGAAGAATGTCGAAACGGACGAATCGATACGCGCCATTTCCATGGCGATGAAGCCTTCGAGCAATGCGGAACGTCCGGCGCAGCCATAACCGTCGTAGGTAAGCCCGCAGATGTTCAGCTTGGCCATTAACGGGATAATGTGCATCGGAAACTGTGCATTGTTCCAGTAGTAGTTAGCGATCGGCCGGATTTCGGTCTCCATAAACTCCCGGACTTTGAGCTGGATTTCACGTTCCTCGGGGTTGAGCGTCGACGCCAGTTCATAAAAGTCGCCGTTAACAACGGGCGGCACCTTCTTTTTTCCTGAACCAGCTTGCATGAATTTCAGCATTTTCCCCAAATCCTCTTCACTCATTTTGGAAACGACCCCCATCAGCTGATTGAGGTCCACCTTCTGGGAAAGCCTGCCGACGGCTTCTATATCAACATTTTTAAGGAGATTTCGAAGTTGAGAAATGGATTTGAAAAGATTCATACGGTTTGTCGGGATTGTGATTTGATAAAGAGTCGGCCCGGGAGGCTGTTCTACTGCACGAGGCTAAAAAAGTAGCGCCAACGCGACGGGAATGAAATTTGCAGTATTAACATAAACCTGAAAAACTTATGAAAACGCAAACCAAAGACGTGGAAGGCGGCTCTCCCAGCCAGGGCGGACCGAAAAGTAAATCAAAACAAAAAGACGATAGCAGGAAACCCTCCGGCGTCCTCAAAGAAGAATCCATTCAAAAGTCCGAAAAGGGAAATATGACCCAGAAAAAAGGGTATAATGAAACACCCGAAACGGTTCCGGTGAAATGGAAAAAAGCCTGACAATCCGCCGGTCCGCTATTTCAATGATGCTTCCAGGGCGGCCGCGAGGTACACCATCGGCGCATTCCTTGTTTTGGTGATCTGGTTGGACGGTTAGGAACAATCTTTTTCTGTGAACGACTCGTCGGCAAACTTGTTCGGGTAGCCCGCGCATTTGTCCTGCTGTCCCGGGTTAGGCCCGCCCGAAAGTAAGCCTGGGACAGGATCCACGATTCCATCGGCAATGGAGAGCCGGTGGTGTGGGTGCATTACCCTCTTAGATCCGGAACCTGTCAGAAAACAATAGCCGGTCGCATTGCGGCCGAGCAGGTAATCGAGGTTGCCGAGCGCCGCGTTAATGTATTTCTGATCTTTGGTCAATCGATAGGCTTGCAGCAGTGCAATACCCTGGTTAGCGGCAACCGAGCTGCTTCCCCAGGCATAATCGTGCGGTACTTTGCCCATTACCGTATGATAGGGCTGTTTTTCGAGGTCAGTAAGTAAACCGTCTGCATAAGCAAGTAGATTTTTCTTCACCAATTCAAGCATTTTCGGGTCCGCAGCGACGTCGTAATGCGGCCTGAGCAACGTATAATATCCCAACGCTTTCACCTGACTCCAAGTGGGCAATGCAAAGGGCTGTTGTAATTCAAGATCGATATTTTTAAGATAATCCGGCTTGCCTGTCAAAGTAAACATTTCACAGGCAGCCCATATCCATTCATCCTTAACCGACCGGTCGCCATAAGCGCCGGTGACTACATCCGGATCGAACTGCTTGTTCATTGCATCCTGATTGTACATCACCGCAGGATGCTTCTCGGCCCATTGCCAGCCTTTCACGGCAGCGGTAGTACATGAATCGGCCAGGCCGGGGAATTTATTGTCGAAATTTTTGAATATCCGTGACGCTTGCGCCATTACGGCCACCATGTCGAGCGTTGCCGCTGTACCTTTCTGCACCACATAGCGAGGGTTTTTCGTTGCGTAAGGCATTATCATCCCGTCAAAACGCGGGTTGGTGAGCTTATGGTAAACGCCGCCATCGGCAGGATCCTGCATGGTAAGCATCCAACGGAGGTTCCAGGCGACCTCATCCAGCAAATCGGGGACGCCGTTGTTGCTTTCGGGAATGTTGATATTGAAGTCTTCAAAATAAAGGGGGTAGTCCTCATACAACGACAGCAAAGTGCCCATTGTAATGCCCGAATTGACGATGTACTTGTTGTAATCACCCGCATCGTACCAGCCGCGGGCCGACGATATTACAGCATTCTCGGGCCGACCGTCCGATACCGCCGATGCGTGGATGAACACCTGGTTGTCGGGATGCCCCGCCGGGCGCGCCCATTTTCCTGCATATTGTTCGGGAAGTTCGGTAGAGGCACGCTGGTAATAGAACCCTTTCAGTGACGCCTCGGCCACTTCTCGGTGAACACGGCTGGCAATCCTGAATGGAGCTGATTTGCCTAGTCCGGCTATTTCAATCACATAAGTCCCCGGCTTGCGAAGCGTGCTGAAATCAGCCACACGGGTATGCTTGCCCGAATGCTGGCTGGTACGGACGCTGCCGAGCTTCCCTTTTAAAACCGTTTTTCCCGACCCGGCATCCTTCACCGCAAATGCATCGCCAGCATCTGCTGCGATTACCGCCACCTTGGGTGCACCAGGGTAGTACCCGACCTGGTTCAGCCGGATCGCTTCCGAATGCTGCTGCGCATGCGCAGAATGAAAAAACAAACCAAATGCAGCCAGGAAAGCGGCCAGATGCGGAAATAACTTCATGGATTTTTTTAAGTTTCAATTACTTCAATCCTGTAATTCTTTGACGGGTTGTGCGATATTGGTGCCGGTGATCACAAGGCGGTGGTACTCGCCCCAGCGGCGCAGTTCTTCGATCAGCGGTTCGAGCGAGCGGGCGTGTGCGGTGCGCTCGTACTCGATCACGGGCGGGAAGGAGTCGTACACCTTGCGCTCCACGAGCAGGTTCATTTCCAGCTCTTTCAGTTCTTTAGACAGCATCCTGGGTGTGATATTGGGGATCGCATTCTGCAATTCCATGAACCGCTTGTTACCGAGGCCCATGGCAATGAGGATCGAAATTTTCCACTTTCCGCTGATCACATCCAGCGCATCCCGCACGGGCAAAATCATTTCCCTGCATTCAGGGTGATTTTCCTTGAAATTCTCTTTCATAGCATTATTCTTTGCTTACAACCTGGTAACCAGGCCACTTAATCGACCTTCTTCGGCCCTACGGAATCATAAACCACCATTTTCTCCCACAGATGACCATATTCTTTGATAAAATCGACATGGATCGGGTCGGTCTGGTAGATTTCTTCCTCGATGATATTCTTGAAAAAGCACATCCAGGAAACCGTATAATCTTTGACGATCTCCGACCGGTTGGTCACTGCGGGCTTCCCGATATGCACATACTGGATCGACGGAACCTTTGCCAGCTTATGCAAACCTTCCAGCAGCAAGGCCTCGTGCTGTGCATTGTTGGGTTCTTTGAGGTAAAAGAAAACGTGATGAATAAACAGCTCCTTATTCTTTTCCGGCTTGGCAGTGATATTGGAAACGGAGGCGAGCGAAGCTAATCCGGCATTTTGCAGGAACTTCCTTCTTGATTGGTCTTCCATGAATTGAGCGCAAAAACTGACAGCGGGGATTTTTCCGCATTTCAGTTTCAAGGATAACGCTTATTTGCCCATTATCAAAATGCTATGGAGCGCTCACACTTCTTTTAAAACTAATCCAACAAGAATTTTAATTATTTCGACAAAATGGTCAAGGTAAACCTCCGCGAACGAAGGCTTTCTACTAAAACGACTCAATCCGCCCTTTATGAAAATTACAAAACGGGACTTAATTGTCGCCTCCATCTCTATCTGTTGCACGCTGACCTGCATTATCGCCAGTCCAAAGGCCAGCATCCTCGAATCATCTATTTTCGATTGGAACAATATCGCTGTCCGGAACACGACCGTCGGCTCGGTCCGAACATTCTTCCGCTCTCAAACCGCTACGCTCGACGAGCTGGAATGCCACGTTACGACATTGAACCCAGGGGAGGCATCGCATCCGCCGCATAAACATCCGGAGGAAGAGGTAATTATAATCAAAGAAGGCACCTTAGAGGCGCTGGTGAACGGAGAAAAAAAGAAGGTAGGCCCAGGCTCGGTTGTTTTCCAGGCATCCAATCAAATGCATGCCATCCGCAACGCAGGCAAAACACCGGCGACGTACCATGTGATCAGCTGGCACTCGCCGGGGACGATGGAGAAGTAGTTATTTCTTGTTGAAGATATGTTCAGGGACAGGGTATTTTTCAAGAAGCTCCTTCATTTTGGCAGCTTTTTTTTCGAAAAACTCCTCCTCGTTAGGTATATGTCTTACCGGGGGACGACCTGGTCTCAATTTGTAGGTTTTAGTTTCTGACATAGCTTTGTGTATAGTTTATTCGTCTAAGTTAACAGTTTACCCTTGAAGATCAAAAATGCTTTATACTCAATTCCCGGCCGGAATTCCTGCCATTCATCCTTACATTCGGGATTGTTCCCCGGGATATTCGGTGAGCAGTCTCGCTTTGTGATGAGACCAGCGATTGAGTAGCCCTGCAAGTGCGGTAAAACACGGTTGAGCCCCATTTGGTAGAGCCTTGTTCGCGAGGGCGTGCTTCCAGAAGCGTAGAGGCTTGCTCCAAAATGACCATCTACGAATTCGAGTGCAATGCTTGCCACGGTTGAAAGTATTGTTTGTGTGTCACCGTTCCGCAGCTCGACAAGATCATCCAACCATTCAGATGCCGGGTCTACAACCCCAAAGCCAAGATTATAGGAGTTGTACCCAATTTGGACAACTTTAACGCGCATTTCGAAAATACCATTACGCCCAACACTATAAAAGCGATAGGTAAATTCATCAAGCTGGTCATATTCATAACGTTCCAGATTCATCCGACAGATTTTAGGGATAATAAAAAATAGCCAGCGAAAACTCGCTGGCTACCCTTTCAATCTGCTAGTATACAAACTATTCCGTCTTCGCGTACGCTGCTGCGAGGTCGTTTAATGCGGCATCTTTCAAATGCTCAGAAGCAATTACCAGGCGGTAACGGAAGGTGGTCGATTCGCCTTTTTTCAGTTTGAAATTGAGCGTTTCCTTGCCGTCGCTGAGCGCTTTCATGCCGAGCGGATTTACCGCGAATAGGCCGTAGCCTCTGGCGTGCCAGTAGGCGGGATAACCCACGTTTTTAGGGTGGTCGATCATCGCTACGCTGATATTTTCATCCTTAATCTTCCCCGTCAGGTTGCACCAGATCGCACGTTTACCCCAGACCGTTTCGCCTTCCACACCATTACTGTTACGGTAATTTCCGGTAATGCCTTCATTATTCAAGGCCGGCACTTTGGTAGCAATACCGCTCGCATCGGTGAAGATCTCGGGCTTATTGGAAGGCAGTTCCAGCTCGCGCGCCACGCGGATCGCGAACATACCGTCTTTTACGTCGGGCATATTCACTTCCGGCAAAACGGCTGTAAGCGTGGTGCTGCGGTCGATGATACGGGTATCCCCTTTTCCGCTGAAAGTGTATTTGGTTACCTCTTTCATGGTCAGCGTGCCGTCTTTATCCACCCAGTCGGCGGTTACGGTAAGCTCTCCTTTGTCCTTGCCGCTCTTTACGGAAGTAATGCCGGTATGGATAATAGTCCCGTAGGCGCGTTTCTCGTGGTTTACGGCATCGGAGTTATTCCAATAATCATTGCCATTCACGTCCTCGTAGTTGAGCCAGATACCCACGTGGTGCGGGTGGTCTACGCGCTCGCCTGCACGAGGGTCCAAAGGCCACCCGCGAGTGATGACCGTGCCTTTGGCAGTCATTACCGGGTACAATACAGCCTTTTTAAGTGTTTTTTCACCCGGGTAATAATATGCTGTAAATGGCTCGCCGTCGATTTTTACCTCCACCTTTTTGTCCTTATCATTTTGGACGAGGTCAACCTTCTGCGCAAACGCACTTCCGGCAAAAGCGACAGCGGTAAGTGCCAAAGCAGTATGTTTTAAATTCACTGTTCGATCTTTTAAAATGGTTAGCTAAGCACGATCTCCTTTTTCTTAGGATCCCAGTTCACACGTTTTCCGGTATGCAGCGCCTGGGTAGCCATAATGTTCGCTACCGAGTGGTTGAAACCAACGCGGGCAGGTGCATTCGTCTCCTTGCGGCTACGGATACACTCCATCCAGTTACGCATGTGCAGCGAAGTCATCGGATCGGCGCCGGTGTTGGCGTCGGTCGCGATTTTATCACCGGTTTTCAGCGACATGTCTGGCAGCAAATTCGCCTGCAAGCCCATTCCTTTCGCATCTTTTTCTTTCAAGCCACCTTCGGAAGTAATCTTGTTCGTGTCGAGGTTGATCATCCCGCCATTCGAATAGTAATATTCCTTCACGACGACTGCCTCTTTGTTGAAGAGCGATGAATAAATGACCTGGAAGCCTTTGGTCTTATCATCGGCCGGGCCATATTCGAATGCCGCGCTGAATGTATCGACATTGGTACGGCCATCTTTCCACGTGTAAATGCCACCATTGGCAACCACATTACGCGGCGCGTCGAGGCCTGAGAACCAGTGTACCGTATCGATCTGGTGCGCCATCCATTGTCCCGGGATACCCGATGAATATGGGTAGAACAAACGGAATTCGAGGTAATAACGCGGGTTCCACTCCACTTTCGGACGGTTCATCAGGAAGCGGTCCCAGTCGGTGTCCTCCTTGCGGATCTGCGAAACGAGCTCCTTACGTCTCCAGCGGCCCGGTTGGTTCACATTCCAGGTCATTTCGACCGTGGTAATGTCTCCGAATTTACCCGATTTGATATATTCATAAGCTGCCCAATAGTTCGGAGCGCTGCGGCGCTGCGAACCAACCTGAACGATCTGCTTCGATGCTTCCACGGCTTTCAAAGCAACTTTCGCGTCTTCGATCGTTTCAGCAAATGGTTTTTCAACATACACATCACGGCCCGACTTCACGGCTTCCGCGCAATGCAATGCGTGCTGGAAATCGGCTGTACTGATGATCACCGCGTCCACATCCTTGCGTCCAAGCAATTCTTCGTTATTACGTGCCTTTACAAATTCGCTGGCTGCATAGGGTTTGCCTTTCATGAATGCCTCCGCTTCGTCGCGGCGCCGGTTCCATAGGTCGGAAACGCCCATAAACTCAAAGTTCAGTTCCTTGGCGTGATCCGAGAAGGAAGGTGCCAGCGAGCTGCGGAAACGGTCCGAAAAACCGATGATACCTACCCTGACGCGGTCATTAGCTCCCACGATACGGCGGTAGCTGGCCGCACTGAAAGCATTGGCGCCTACTGCGACACCCGCAGAAGCCAGTGCTGCATTTTTAAGAAAATCCCTTCTACTGGTCATGATATTGGATTTGAATAAAAGTTGATTTTTTGATTGCCTACGGGTCCGATTTGCGGGCAATCGTTTCTAAATGTCCGACGCCCGTTTATCTACTGTAATTTTTTACCTTTTTTCCGCCGGTTCGGGCTATTTGATCTCCTTCACTTTCAAGCTGCGGAAAAACACATTGTCGCCGTGGTCCTGCAACAGCAGGTTACCCTCCTGCGAAAGGCCGAAACCTTCAAATTTCGCAAATTTAGAACCCGCCACGAACTCTTTAAACTGCGGGGAGCCCCGCACATATTCCACCACTTTATAGCCATTCAGGAAATGCTGCACGGTACCATCCTTCTGCACCACAATGCGTCCCTGGTTCCATTCACCGATCTTTTTGACGGCATTCTTCGGCCGGTCGGCAGGAATTACATCGTAAAACGAAGCGATCGTGCGGTTACCGTTTTTACCCAGTTTCGCATCCGGGTGACGTTCGTCGTCGAGCACCTGGTATTCGCAGCCAATGCCCGATTTGCCATTGGAATTGAATTTTTGGTCTACAAAATATTTGACACCGCTATTCGCACCTTCGGTTAGTTTAAATTCAAATTCATACTCGAATGCAGGGCCGTAGAGCTTGCGGGTCACAATGTCGTTACCCGTCTCCGAGCCGTCCGACTTGGAAATCGCGATGGTACCGTCCTGGTAGTTCCATCTTTTGGACGGGAATTCCGTCCCGCCATAAGAGCGCCATTGGCTCACTGATTTCCCATCGTATAACAACGAATACCCCTGTGCCTTTTCGGCCGCGTCGAGGTTGTTCGGGATGAGATTCACAATGCGGACATTGGTGGCCGGGCTTGGTTTCAGGTTAGTAGTTTTAATGCGGACATTTTTCCAGCTAACCTGCGTACCTTCCATCTCCTTGCTGCCAATCGCGTGCACTTGCAGGCATATGAAGCCCACAGGCGTCATATCGTCCACTACGTGCGCCACGGGCACGCCATTCAGAAAGGTGCGGATCGAAGTACCGATCGCCTCGATCCGGTATTTGTTCCAGGCATCTCTTTTGAATGCTTTTTTGCCTTCCGGGTTCAGGTCGAGCGGATAAAGCCAGCCGCGGCGTGCTTCGTCATAAATGCCCGCCGAGTAAGCGCGGTCGCTCGGGTCGATCTCAACCTGGTAACCATGCACGCGGCCATTCATGTAGTCGGGTTTGGATAAGCTGCGGATCTGAATGCCCGAGTTCAGCTTATTATCAACTTTTACGTCCAGTTCGAGGATAAAATCGCCGTAATCTTTTTCGGTAGTCAGGAATGAATTGGGCGTACCCATCACGGAAGTACCTACGATGGCGCCATCTTTCACTTCATATTTAGCCTGGCCGTTGAGTTGTTTCCAGCCAGTGAGGTCCTTGCCATTGAAAAGGTCCTGCCAGCCATCTTTCGACTTCTGGGCTTGGAGCGGAGCGGTAAGGAGGAACGCGGCCATCGCGACCAGCGGTAATCGGAATTTTTTCATTGCGTTGAATAAAGATGATTAATAACTGAAAAATGCGAAAGGGTATCCTATCTAATATCAGTTATTACATTAATAACGAAATATTAATAGGAATACCCTTACAAATCCAGTTCGGACTACACCGGATATTTTAAAACTTCGGTAATGTACTTCTTATTGATTTCGGCGCAAATCAGCGCGGATTTCTCGGGATCGGGCACGCCGTCGAGCTCCACCACGGCCCAGCCTTTGAATTTGATCTTATCCAAAGCTGTAAACACCGCCGGAACATCCACCCGGCCCTGGCCCAATTCTACAAATTTATAGCCGCTTTTGGTCTCGGCCGGTTTGGTATCTTTCAAATGCAGCGAATGCAGAATATCCTTGTATTTGACGATCGCTTCGTGCGGCTCGCCCCCGCCCTGTTTGTAATGCGCAATGTCCAGCAACAGTTTGATGTACCGCGGATCCATCGCCTGCACGATCACATCCACTTCTTCGGGTGTTTCGCCGAGCTGGTTCATGTGGTTATGGTAAACCGCCTGCACACCCAGGTCTGCCGTTTGCTTTCCGACCTCGTTCATTACCTGCGCCAGTTTTTTCAGTTCTTCCACCGACGGAGCACGGTCTTTCGGGCGAAGGCTGTTGGTGAGCTGCATGGCATTACCGCCTAATGCTTTCACAAAACTCGCGTGTGCCACGTGGGTGTCGACGGTACTTTCGAATTTCGCAGGGTCGATCTCCACATTACCGCTCGAAAACATACATAATGTCAGCTTGTTCTTCACCAATGCATCTTTCAGCTCGGAAGGTTTGCTGCGGTAAGGCCCGAAAGTATTGGCCCTCAACTGAATGCCCTTAAAACCGAGCCCGGCCAGATCGGTAATGGCCTGTTCGTCCTTCCCGCCCCAGGTAATGGCCGAGTAACCGATTTTTATATCTCCTTTTTTTATCGCGGCTTCCAGCCAGCCGGTTCCTGCCAGGCTAGCGGCCATGGCAAGCAAAGTGTTTTGCAGAAAATTCCGTCTATTCATTTCAGGTTTAGATTGATGTAAAAATCCATAACTCCCAGACGATATAAAACGACAATGACCCGCTGTCTACGGGCCATTGCTGATAAATTTATTTCGGTATCTCCGTCAGCGGCGGCACATTCCGCTCATACCCTGCATATCCCTTGTTCTGATTGATCCGCGCCTGCGTGTTCCCGTCGATCGCCGATTGCGGAATGGGCCACAGCACATGGTAAGGGCTCATCGTGTATTCGTCGGCGTGGCGTGTTTTGACGCCTTTGTTGTAAAAATCGTTCTTCTCCATTACCCTGTCATAGAAGTAATTTTCGTCGGAAAACTTGTCCAGGCTGTACGTTTTGCCATTCGGAGCGGGTTTGCCGGTTTGTGCAAAGAGGTAGGCAATGCGGGTGAGCTCGGTTTTGCGCGGCTCCTCGAAATATAACTCGCGTGCCCGCTCATCGAGAATGGTGCCGATATTGATCTTACCCGCAGCAAGCGGCGCGCAATTGGCCCGCGTGCGGACGGCGTTCACATCGTCGGCGGCTTTTTGCAGATCGCCTTTCCACGCGTACGCTTCCGCACGCAGGAGGTAAGTTTCGGCCAACCGGAATACATACCAGTCGGAATTACCTCCCTGAGGTTGTATGCGCAGCGGGTCTTCGACGAAGAGCTTATAATTCGGCCAGTCGAACCAGCAGCGGATGGTGTCTATCGTCAGCACGACGCCCTCCGCGTTTTTAAGTTGCAGATGTTTGCCGTAAAAGCTGTCCGTTTCTTTGATCTGGGGATTATTATACAAAATATCCTCCATGCGTGTCCAGTTGCCGGGCGCGTGGCGCAGGTCATTCTTATCATCCCAAATCTGATTTTGCGAATAATCGGTCGGGCGCAAACGTCCGATCCCGCGGCCATACTTAACAACCTGATCGATCTCAATCCCGTACGTGTCTATCGTGCCCCGGTTACCGTTCGGCGTGTTAATGTTGTTGAACCAAAACGGAACACAGTTCCGCATAATGAGCATGCCGCCTTCGACATTGCCTTCAATGTTCAAACGGTCGATCACCATCATCAGGCCTTCCGTATTGATGCCCAGCGATTTATTTTGCGGACGGTGCAAATCCCAGATCACATTACGCGAGGCGTCACTGGCATTTGCGCCGAAACGTGATGTCATGAGCTTATGCGTCCCGCCATCGATCACATTCGTCGCCGACTTGATGGCATCATCGAACAAGCCCAATGCGAGGTTCACTTTCGTCAGCAAATGGCTCACCGATCCCTTATTTACCGTTCCCTTATCCGTCACAGCAGGCACCCATTGCTCGGCAAATTCGAGGTCTTCCTTCATTTTTTTCAGGATTACCTCTCGTTTCGTGGTCTGAAAATCGAGTTTCGGGCCATTTATTTCGGTCAGAATCAACGGCACATCGCCAAACTGCTGCGTAAGCCGGTAATACCTGGCCGCGCGGTGAAAATAGGCCGCACCGAGTAACTCGTTCTTTTCCTGCTCGTCTTTGTAGGTAGGCAAATCAATGCGGGAAATGGCCGTATTAGCATACTTAATGCCCTTGTACCCTTCGAGCCAATACCAGCCAATCCGGTTATAATCGATGTGGTTCAGTTGCGCATCGGGAGTGATAAGCAGGTTCAGGTTTTGCGCAGGGCCCGATTTGTCGGTCGTACCTTCCACGGCAATATCCGAAAAGATCGACTCCGTGATCATCGGCATCGCGTCGCCGTACCACTCCAGGCGCAGGTTGCGCTCACAGGCGACCAGCGTTGCTTTCAACCCGCCAAGGTCTTTAAAGGTCAGATCGGGTTCGTAAAACGAAAGCGGCTCGGGTTTGAGCCACGTTTCCTTGCAGGACGTCATCGCCGCGCCGAGCAGGCCCAATACCAATATATATTTTGATGTTTGATTAAACATAATCCATGCAGTTTTGTGTGATAGTGTTTACAGGGTAATGTCCAGCCCGATCGTATAAATGCGGGGACTCGGTACAGAAGTGGCTATGCTGGCATTCGTAGCGCCGTTTGTTCCGTTCTCGGGATCCCAGAAGTTCCATTGCGGCGCCCAGAAACCGATATTTCGGATGTTGCCATAAATGCGCAGGTTCTGAACGGCTACTTTTTGCGAAAGCAGTTTTGGCACTGTGTAAGCCACCGAAAGGTTTTCGAAACGCACGAATGATTTGCTGCGGTAAACGCTGTAACCCGTGGCCGATCCTTCGCTGGAATAGAGCCTCGCCCATTCGTTCGAGCGATTTTCTTCGGTCCAGTAAGGCAGTACATACGAGCTCGTGCGGTCCACGAAACCATCGCGGTTCTTCATTTGGTTAAAAGTCCCTTTCTGTCCCAAGTAGGAATAGATCATAAATGAGACGTCGAGGCTTTTGAAGAGCTTGAACTCATTCCGGAACGTCCATCTGAAACGTGGTGAAGTATAACCGAGAAACTCTTTATCATCACTCGTGAACTTGCCGTCGTTATTCACGTCTTTCAGCTTGAAATCACCCGGTTTTACGCCATACTTGGCAGCTTCGGCTTCCTCTTCTTTCTGCCAGACACCCAAAATCCGGTAGTTCCATATCTCGTCGAGCGCGTGGCCGATAAACCAGCGGTTAGTCACATCGTCGGCCTCTTTGCGGCCCGTAACCTTTCCGGAGCCGTCCTTGATATCGACATAATTGCCGTACAAATGCACGATCTTGTTGCGGTTGAGCTGGAAGTTGAAGGTGCTGCGCCAGGTGAAGTTTTCACGGCGCATATTATTCGAGTTTAAACTGATTTCCAGCCCTTTGTTCTGCACTTCGCCGAGGTTGTCCCAAACGTTGTCAAAACCCAGTACATTGGGCAACGCGCGTTTGACGAGCAAATCCTTTGTAGTCGATTTGTAAAATTCGACGCTTCCGTCCACCACATTATTAAACAGCGCAAAGTCCATGCCGACATTCAAGGCATTGGTTTTCTCCCATTTCAGATTCGGGTTCGCCATCCGGCTCACGTAGAGCTGGCTTACCTGGTACACGGTTCCGTCGGGCTTCACGTGCAGGTATTTACCGCTCGTAAGGTCGGCCAGGGCGTCGTAGCGCGGAATGTCGCGGTTGCCATTGTTTCCGTACGAAATCCTCAATTTCCCGTAGCTCAGCCATTTGGAATGAATAAAACTTTCATCCGTAAAGACCCAGCCCAGAGCAGCCGACGAAAACACAGCCCGCGGATTCTTCTGCCCGAAAGCCGAGTAGCCATCCCGCCGACTCGACAGCGTGAGCATGTATTTGTCTTTAAATGAATAGAATAGCCGGGCCATCAATGCATCGGCGGTGCTGGTCTGATCGTCGGTGTAAACGACCGGCAACCCGCCCGACTGGATGTTGTGGTAACCCAAAACGTCGGTTGGGGCGAAACCTTTGTTGGAAATGCTGTCGCGCCAGCTTCTGAAACGCTCGGCGTTGGCGAGGAACGTGAGGTCGATCTGGTGCTTTCCGGCGATGGTTTTGTTCCATTTGAGGATGTTATCAACCTGCCAGTTGAAGACCGTCGAGTCCTTGCGTGACGCCCGGCCACCTTCGGCAGCCCATTCGGCATGTTTTGCGGACTCTGCATTATAGCGGTGTGTATAGTCGAAACGGGGCGTAAAATTGACTTGATAGGTAAAACCAAAAGGCAAGCTGACCTTGGCGAAAAGCACGGAATTCAATGTCTGTGCGCCCTGGTCGCGTTGGATAAAACCGGGGGCGTAATAGGGATGGTTTCCACCGCTGGCCTCGCCATTGGGCCGCCACGAGTAGTTACCATTCGCATCGAACTCCGAGCCCCAGGGAGAAATGACCCGCGCCAGGTCATAATTTACCGGCACCTGGCTTTCATCGCGCCGGGCAAATTGCGTGTTCATCCCTACCGACAAATGCTTGTTCACTTTGCCTTCAAGGTTGAGCCTTGCGCGAACGGTACTGTATTTATCGCCCACCACAATGCCTTCATTATTCAGGTATCCTAAAGACATATAGTAGGAAATGCGATCGTTCCTTCCTGACAGGCTCACGGTATGATCTTGCCGGAAACCTTTTTGAAATACTTTGGAATACCAATCCACACTCTTGCCGTCCTTGTAATTCTGGATCTCGGCGGGTTGCATTCCCAACCGTTGAAGCCAAACCGTCGTCGGATCGCCTTTGGAGCCGTCGTAAGCAAGCCATTCGTCCAATGTTACGCCAGCCGGAAGCTTGTTCGGATCGGCGAACCGAGCGGGCTCGGCCGTAGCGTTGATGTTCCGCATTACCTCTTGCCGCCAGCCAATAAATCCCTGCGGACTGAGCACAGGCTGATTTTTAGCCACTTCCGAGAAGCCGAAATTGCTGTTGATATTGATCAGCGGCTTGCCCTCCTTTCCCTTTTTAGTGGTGATCAAAATGACCCCGCTGGCTGCCTTAGCTCCAAAAACGGCCGAAGAACTCGCATCTTTGAGTACATCGATAGTCTCGATATCATTGGGGTTGATATCTTCGAGCCCGCCATAATAAATCGTTCCGTCGAGCACGATCAGCGGACTGGACCCGGCATTAATCGAGTTCTGCCCGCGCACCGACACGTTCCCGCCTCCCTTCGCCGAAGCCGAGAACCCGACGTTCATCCCCGGCACATTCCCGCGCAGCACATCCTGCACCGACTGCGGGTTCTCGTTTTCGAGGCGGGTTGCATTCACCTGCGAAACAGCGCCGGTAAGGTCGCGTTTCTTCTGAGTGCCATAGCCTACTACGACAACTTCGTTAAGCGTTTTCAGGTCGGCGGCCAGCGATATGTCCACGATGCTCGCATTGCCCGTTTCCTGTTCCTGGGTAACATAGCCGACGGCCGAAAACACCAGTACCGCAGAGTTGCCGGGAATGTCGATGGTAAACTTCCCGTCGGCATTGGTTGTCGTGCCCTGGTTAGTTCCTTTGACAACCACCGTGACACCCGGAATGGGTGAATTGCCGTCTTTGGCAGATACGGTACCGGTAATGGTTTTCTCGGCTTGAATGACGTGGCCAACCCTTGCGAGCGAACTCGCGACGACACTGGCGGGCACTGGCGGATGCAGGCATATCGCACATATGCATACCCCGCTCATGCGCCGCAAAGAGGTGAAAAATCCTTTTGTGATGTGCATAGGTCAAAGAATTAAGATGACGTTTTAGGTGAAATATACCACCCTGACGCCACCCATTCCAGCCCGCTCATACTCAGATTCAGTCCTAATTTTCAACCG
>CBIHPQ010000024.1:0-27527 GCA_966211825.1 uncultured Dyadobacter sp.
GAAACGTGAACGGCCGACTCGATCCCTGCATGGGCAAACCGCTCTTGCATGGCCTTTCCCGCATTCTGCGCGTTTTCCATGCCTCTGCTCAACGCAAACATCGACGGCCCCGCGCCAGAAATGCTGCATCCAAGCGCGCCATTTGAAATAGCTGCTTGTTTTACATCTTTGAATTCGGGAATAAGGATCGAACGAACGGGCTCGATAATCACGTCCACCATCGAACGGCTGATCAGGTCATAGTCGGCTTTCATCAGCCCGGCCACCAGCCCGGCCACATTGCCCATCTGCGCAATGGTATTTTTCAGAGAAACTTCGTTACGTAAAATGAATCGAGCGTCTTTCGTATTGATCTCGATATCGGGATGAACGAGCGTGCAGTAAAGATCATCCGGCACCGGTATCGTAAAGATATCCAGTGGGTTATAACTACGAATCACGACAAAACCGCCCAAAAGCGACGGCCCCACATTATCCGCATGCGCCGAGCCCGAAGCAATGCGCTCACCTTCCATCGCAAACGGCAGCAATTCCCTGCGGCTTAAAGGATTACCAAGCAATTCGTTCATCGCCACCACACCAGCGACAGCACTCGCCGCGCTGGATCCCATTCCGCTGCCCAGAGGCATATTTTTCCGCAAAACCACTTCACAGCCCAGGTCATTGATGCCCAGGTGTTTCAGCAAAGCCAGCATGACCACCGTCACCGAATTCTTTTCAGCCTGCCGCGGCAACCGTCCCTCGTCTCCCGTAATTTCGGTAATGACAATACCCGGCTCGTCCCGTTTGTACAACTCAACCGTATCCCCCGGCTCCTGAATGGCAAAACCGAAAATATCAAACCCACACGACACATTAGCGACTGTCGCCGGCGCAAAAGCTTTTACTGAATTCACTTTATGTGGTTGTTTTCCTTTAAATACTTTGTGACCGCGTAGACAAACTTTTCTGAGTCTTCAATGCCGCCTACCGAGTCCTCTTCCCGCACCTCCTCGTAATCATAATCTCCAAATTGCCGCTTCTCGAAAATACGTTTTAATGCGATACCATGCTCTCTCGACATGAGTCCGGTAGCGATAAAATCCTTATGAAAAGCATTATGTGTACCGGTATGAGATTTATTAAGACTTGCTCCAATCGAAGTCAATAAAGCCTGAATACTGTGGAACATCGCATAATAGGAGCGGTTTAAAGCGAGATCGAACATCTCATTGGCATGACAATGCTTCGCATTTTTTAAACATTCCAGCGCTTTGTCAACGATGTTCTCGACAGGTGCTTCTCTCATAGTAAAATTCCGTCGGTGTGTATATTTATGGATAGAGGGGATTGTTTACCCGCAAACTTTTCAGCTGACATCGGCACTGCCGAAACTGAAAGGCCGTACTTCAATGACATTTCAAATGTAAACGGACTAATCATTCCTATCTCATGGTAACTATTCACTTCCAGATCTTTTAAGACCACAAGGAAGTCCACATCTGAATCTTCATTCTGCTCCCCACGAGCGTATGAGCCAAAAAGAACAACCTTGTCGAGCCTCTCTCCATAAAGCTCACCGACACCTCGGACAAACTCCTCCGCCAGACTGGCGATCGATTCCGGTACGTTTCTATTGCTCATCACTCAAATGGTTCAGAATAACTATCGCAATTTAACTTCTTCTATCCCAAATAGCTACTGATACTCATGATATCCGCGAATACGCCGGATGCCGTCACTTCGGCGCCCGCGCCCGGGCCTTTGATCACGAGCGGGCGGTCTTTGTAACGTTCCGTGGTGAAGGAAACGATGTTGTCGCTGCCTGAAAGCGTGTAAAACGGGTGCGAGGCGTCGACGGTTTTGAGCTCGATCGTGGCTTTGCCGTTTTCGAGCGTTGCGATGTAGCGCAGTTTTTCGCCTTTGGCTTCCGCAGCCGCCTGCATGTCGGCGAAATAGGCGTTGGAAATTTCCAGCTCGCCGAAGAATGCATCCACCGTGGGCGCATTAAGGCAGTTCCCCGGCAGAATTTGCGAGATTTTCACCTCTTCCGGCTCCAATGCTACCCCTACTTCCCGCGAAAGGATCAGGATTTTACGTCCTACATCCGCACCGCTGAGGTCGTCGCGCGGGTCGGGTTCGGTGAAGCCTTTTGCCTTGGCTTCTTTTACCACATCCACGAAACGGTGGTCGCCGCCGAAATTATTGAATATATAAGAGAGCGTTCCCGAAAGGATCGCTTCGATTTTCAGGAACTTGTCACCGCTGGCCATCAGGCCCTGAATGGTGTTAATAATCGGCAAACCGGCACCTACGTTGGTTTCGTAGAGAAACTTCACGCCGCGCTGCAATGCCGTGCGCTGCAAGGCGATGTACTCGGCATAGCTGCCCGAATTGGCCACTTTATTAGGTGTTACCACACTAATGCTTGCATCCAGCAGCATATGGTAATATTGTACAATGTCCTTTTCCGAAGTACAATCCACGAAAACGCTGTTCGGCAGGTTTAGCTCGATCATCCGCTGCACAAATGCGGGCAGACTGGTTTTCACGCCCTCGTCCATCACACGGTCGCGCCAGTTTTCGGGCTTGATACCGTCCGGGTCGAGGAGCATTTTTTTGGTATTGGACAAACCGGCGATATTGAGGTTCAGCAGCTTTTCCTCCCGCAAATACTGCGTCTGGTTGCGGATCTGCTCGATCAATGTGCCTCCGATCAACCCTACGCCGACGATAAACAGGTTTAGCGAGCGCGTTTCCGATTGGAAAAATACGCCGTGAATCGCGTTCAACGCCTTCGAAAGGTCGCTTTTTGAAATAACCACCGAAATATTTAGCTCGGAAGAGCCCTGTGCAGTGGCTACGACGTTGATACCGTTTTTACCCAGGGCCGAAAACAGCTTGCCGGAAATACCGGTGTTTTTCTTCATCCCCTCGCCCACGATGGCAACGATCGACAGGTTTTTCTCTACCGAAATACCGTCGATATGCCCCAGACCGATCTCCGTCGCGAATTCCTTTTCCAGCACATCGATTGCCTTCTGCGCATTTTTCGGGTCGATCGAGAAACAGATGGAATGCTCGGAAGATGCCTGCGAAATGAGGATCACGCTGATCGCGTTGTTGGATAGGGCGGTGAATAAACGTCCGGAAATGCCCGCGACGCCGATCATCCCGCTTCCCTGGATATTCACCAGCGCGATCTCGTCGATCGACGAAATCCCGGTGATCACATACTCCTTACCGTTAGCGGATTTCTGGACGTAAGTCCCCTCGAAACCGGTATTGAATGTATTAAGGACTTTTAAAGTAATATTCTTGGCAAATGCAGGCTGCAAGCTCGGCGGATAAATCACTTTTGCGCCGAAATGCGACAATTCCATCGCCTCCGCATAGGAAATGGACGGGATCGTGAATGCATTCGCTACTTTGCGCGGATCGGCGGTCATCATACCGTCGACGTCCGTCCATATTTCAATCGAATCGGCTTCCAGCGCGGCACCCAGAATAGAAGCGGTGTAGTCGGAACCGCCCCGGCCGAGCGTCGTCGTGACCCCTTCGGCAGTGGATGCGATAAAGCCGGTAACGCATTGCAGCGCCGTGCTTTTCGCGAAATGCTCTAATATCAGGTGATTGGTTGTTTCAAAATTCACATCGCCCATGCCGTAAGTAGCATTAGTGCGGATGATCTGGCGGGCGTCGCAAAACTCTGCGGCGACGCCTTTGCTTTTGAGGATTTCGGTGATCACCATCGTGGAAAGCCGCTCCCCGAAGCTCATAATGAGGTCCAGCGTACGTTCCGACAGTTCGCGAATCCAGGAAACGCCACGCAAAATATCCTCCAATTCATTGAAAAGCCCTCGTACAGCGGCAAAAGTGCTGCTCTGGTTCTTCACCGGGATCAGCCCGCGTACCACTGCAAAGTGCCGTTCTTCAACGCCCTTCAAAAACTCCACATATTCCGTATTGCCGGCAGCCGCCATCTTTCCAATCTCGATGAGCCTGTTCGTGACCCCGCCCATGGCTGAGAAAACCACGGCGATGCGCTCGCCCTTTGACAGATTTTCTTCGAGGATACTGATTACTGTTTTGATGCTGTCGACCGAGCCGACAGAGGTGCCGCCAAATTTAAGAACCTTCATTTAAAGCTATATTCGAAATATGCGAATGTGAGCGCCCCGGGGCCGCTCATTTTGAACAGAATGCAAATATAGCAATTCAATCGCCGCTTACTTTCAATAATACCCCTAAATGCGGCCGGCACCCGGGATTTGACGTGGGACACAAAAACGGTAGCAATCGCCGCCCCTCACCCTCAGCGAGTTGCCGCCTTGTGTAACTTCATATAAACATCTCTTTTAAAAATATTAAATTTTAAATAAAATCATATTTATCGCGGAATATTTTATTAAAACATTTTTATACAATGGAATCTTTTTTGAAATTAATTAAAAATAGAAGATTATTCTGTTTCTAGAAAGTTACCTAACTGTTTCACTCCATTACTTAATCAATTATGAAGAAAGTCTTTACATTAGGCTTCTTATTGCTCTTGCTGTTCCTGGCCGGGACAGGTTTTGCACAAGACCTGAGCATCAAAGGCAAAGTGCAATCGGCAGACGGGTTCCTCCCGGGCGCCAGCATCCTCATCAAGGGCACGAGTCGTGGCAGTACCACGGACGCCAACGGCGATTTTACACTCACCACGCCGGTCAATGCAACCCTCGTTGTGTCGTTTATCGGGTACAAAACCGCGGAGATCCCGGTAGGCTCTAAAACAGTGTTCGACATTATGCTCGAAAGCGACGCGACGCAGTTCAACGAGATCGTCGTGACGGCGCTCGGTATTGCCCGGGAGAAAAAAGCATTGGGCTATTCGGTGCAGGAAGTGAGCGGCAAAACGCTCACGCAGGCCCGTGAGACGAACCTCGTTAACTCGCTCTCAGGCCGCCTGGCGGGTGTGCAGGTAACCAATTCCAATGGCGCGCCGGGTTCGTCGTCGCGCATGATCATCCGAGGAGCAAGCTCCATCGGCAGTAATAACCAGCCCTTGTTCGTAGTGGACGGCGTACCGGTGGATAACAGCAACTTCGGTTCGGGAACTGGTATCGACTATGGTAATGCAGCCGCGGCGATCAACCCCGACGACGTAGAATCCATTAACGTACTCAAAGGCCCCAGCGCGGCGGCGCTTTACGGCTCGCGCGGGGCGAATGGCGTGGTATTGATCACCACCAAAAGCGGAAAAGGCACGAAGGGAATCGGGGTTTCATTCAATTCCAATACCGCGTTCGAATCGCCATTCCGGCTTCCGAAATGGCAGAATGAATACGGACAGGGCGCGAAAGGCCTGTTTTCGTACGTGGATGGCACCGGCGCCGGTGTGAACGATGGCGTAGATGAAAGCTGGGGACCGAGACTCGACGGCCGCCTGCTGCCGCAATTCGATTCACCGATCGCCGCAGACGGCACCCGCACGCCTACCCCGTGGATCGCACACCCGGATAATGTCGACAAGTTTTTCGAAACCGGCCGCACCCTCACCAACAATGTGTCCATTACCGGCGCCAATGATAAAGGCGACTTCCGCCTGTCGTTCACAAACCTGGACCAGACCGGAATTTTGCCTAATACCGACTACAAACGCCGCACCGTATCCCTAAACGCCGGCTGGAACCTGACTAAAAAGCTTAGCATCCGCGCCACCGGTAATTATGTGAATGACGGCAGCGACAACCGCAACAACTTCGGTTTGTATTTCATCTGGTTCGGTCGCCAGGTGGATATGGTTAAGTTAAAGGACTACCACAAGCCCGGCAGCATTTACCAATACAACTGGAATGACAATTATTGGACTAACCCTTACTATATGCTCAATGAGAGCACCCGTGCCAACGAACGCGACCGGCTGTACGGAAACATGTCGGCTACCTACAAATTCACCGACTGGCTAAGCCTCACTGCCCGCACCGGAACGGATTTCTACGAAGATCGCCGCAAGACGAAAAGCGCCGCACGGCAGGCAAAACTCGGCGCGTCGGCATTGTTTGACGCTTATAATGAGGAGCAGATCTTCGTCCGCGAGTCCAACTCCGACTTCCTTTTGAATGCGACCCACAAATTCGGGGAGTTCGACATTACTGCCAACATCGGTGGTAACCACCGCAGCAACTACGCGCAACGCAACTACATGGGCGCGACCGAGCTCGCGATCCCGCGCGTGTACAACATGGGTAACTCGCGCCAGCGCCCGGTTACGGAAAACAGTTTTATCAAAAAATCGGTAAACAGTCTCTATGCTGCCGCGAACCTCGGTTTCCGCAACTATTTGTTCGTTGACCTGACAGCCCGTAACGACTGGTCGAGTTCACTGCCAAGTAACAACCGGTCCTATTTTTACCCGTCAGCGGCTGTTAGCGCGATCATTACCGATATTTTTGATGTGAAATCATCGGTTTTATCCTTTGCAAAACTTCGCGCAGGCTGGGCACGCGTAGGTAACGATACGGACCCCTACCGACTCGCAAGTACCTACAAATATGAAAACCCATGGGGCAGCACGCCGAGCCTTTCAGAAAACAATGCATTGCTGAATGCGACCCTGAAACCCGAGCTGACTTCTTCCTATGAGATCGGAACGGATATTCGCTTCTGGCAAAACCGCATTGGTTTGGATATTACCTATTACAAAAAGGTGTCGTCCAATCAGATCCTCGACGTAAATATTTCGAATGCTACCGGTTATCTGTCTAAACTCCTCAATGCAGGCAAGATTGAGAACCAGGGTATCGAAATCCAGCTGACAGCGTCTCCCGTTAAAACACAATCTTTTGAATGGGAAATCGGCCTGAACTGGGCGCGTAACAAGAACAAGGTCGTTTCATTGGCCAACAACCTGACGACCTACCAGCTGAACACAAGCTACAACCCATTGACACAAGCCACTTCGACCAACAGCTTCCGCGGATTGTCGGTAGAAGCACGCGTAGGCCAGCCTTACGGCACATTCTTCGGAAAAGGCTTCCAGCGCGCTCCCGACGGTCAGATCATTTACGATGCGCAGGGTTACCCGGTACTGGAATCGGCGAGCCGTGTGCTGGGCAACTTCACACCCGACTGGATCGGCGGCTTCTCGAATACCTTCCGTTATAAAAACCTGTCACTAAGCACATTGATCGACGTAAAACATGGAGGTGATATTTTCTCGCAATCCATCAATATCGGTCGATACACGGGGGTTTTGGAAGAAACTACCATGGGACGTGAGGACGGCATCGTGGGCCAGGGCGTGGTAAATATCGGCACCGCCGCTGCTCCCGAATATGTGCCCAATGAAAAGCGCATCAGCTCGGAAGAGTATCATCACAAATACTACTTGCTGACCAACAACGAGAACACCATTTTCGATGCCAGCTATGTGAAACTCCGTGAAGTGAAGCTGACTTACATGCTCTCAGGCCAGGTATTCAAAAAACTGCCTTTCCGCGACATTGCGATCTCGGTGGTGGGAAGAAACCTCGCGCTGCTGAAAAGCAACCTGCCGCACATCGATCCTGAAACGAGCTACTACAACGACGGCAACCTGCAAGGCATCGAAAACGGCCAGATCCCGACTACCAGAACAGTAGGTTTTAACATCAGTTTCAACCTGTAAGCCATTATCCTAACTGATTAATCGCATGAAAAGCATCATACGTTCATTCAAATCCAAAACATTGCTGGCGGCATCCATTCTCTGCCTGTCGGCCTGTACGGGTGATTTCGACGAAGTCAATACCAACAACAACAGCGCTGCTACCGGCACGGCCGACCTGTTCCTGCCTCACGGCATCCAGAGTGCCGTGGACCTGTATTGGGGCGGTACCATCGGCCAGGATATCGGCGACGGCTTCTCCCAGCATTGGGCCCGCATTCAGTACACGGATATCGACCAGTACACTGTATCTGCGGACGTTTACAACACCGGCTGGCAGACACTTTACATTGAATCCCTGGCTGACTTCCAGCGCATTATCAAAATCGCGGAAGAATCGGGCAATACCAATTACAAGGCCGTGGCGATGATCATGCGCTCCTGGTCGTTCCTGCTACTGACCGACATTTACGGCGACATCCCGTATACCGACGCGTTGCAGGGACTGGAAGACAAGCTTTTGCCTAAATACGATGCGCAGAAGAATGTATACGCCGGCATTCTGGCGGAACTGAAAACAGCCAGTGAGCTGATCGACGTCGCTGATAAGAACAAGGCTATTTCCGGCGACATTCTTTTCAATGGTAATCTTACTAAATGGAAGAAGTTTGCCAATTCGCTGAGCCTTCGCGTGCTGGCTCGTATGATCGACAAAACCGATGCGCCGGTCGATGTAAAATCCGAGGTAACCCGCATTCTGAGCGATCCGGCGAAGTACCCGGTTATGGAGGCTGTGGCCGATAATGTACAGCTGAATTACCTCGACGCTACCAACAACAATAACCCCGTGAACCAGAACCGCAAAACCCGCGACGACCACCGCGTGAGCGCTACCCTGGTGAGCAAACTGGCCGCGCTGAATGATGGCAGGCTGGCTGTTTATGCTAATAAACCAGCCGACGGCGGCGATTTCAAGGGCGTCCCGAACGGCCTGTCCTCCTCCGACGCCAATGCATTGGGCCTGTCGAAGACTTCGAAAGTGGGTGATTACTTCGTGGCTGCGACGGCCCCGGGCGTGATCATGAGCTACGCCGAGCTGCTGTTCCTGAAAGCGGAGTTCGCCTACAAAGGCATTGCGGCAGCAGGAACGGCTTCGAAAAACTTCACCGACGGCATTACGGCATCATTTGCACAATACAAGCTGACCGTACCCGACGCCTACCTGACCGCCAACGTCTTAAAACCCGGTGCTGACGGTTTCACGCAAATCATGGAGCAAAAATGGATCGCACTCTATGGCCAGGGCGTGGAAGCGTGGACAGAGTTCCGCCGGACCGGCATTCCAGCTCTTACCCCTCCTGTACTGAACACCAACGGAAATGTCATTCCAACGCGGCTGCCTTACCCCGGCTCGGAGGAATCGCTGAACTATGATAATTTTTCAGCGGCACTCACGGCCCAGGGAGGCAAGAATGACATGAAAATGAAGCTTTGGTTTGCCAAATAAGTCAAACCAAATGTCCTTAAATGCAAAAATGGTCGGATGCGTGCGGCATCCGACCATTTTTCTTTCGCGATTTATATTTACTTAAAATGAAATACCCAGACCGGCGCCGATGTTTGCCACACCTACGAAGCGTTTTTCATTGATAGGAATACCAACTTCGGGGTAATTACCTACGCGTACACTCACTGCTACATCTTTCAACTGCGCTTCGGTAGCCAGAAAATCACCCGAAAGGTGGAAATACAATGGCCCGGCGATCGGAACACGAAGGCTTGCACCTGCACCTACGCCAAAATCCTTTGTTGAAGCAGGGCTCAAATGCACCAGGATCGTGTTTTCACCTGACTGGAAAGTACCGGTCATATCCACGGTGGGGGAAGTTACCTGCACATAGCCAGCCTGCAAGTGGCCTTCGATCTGCACCCGGTTGAAATTCAGAAAAATAGCAGGTCCTGCCATGATCGCATTGAACTTCCAGCGCGACACGCGCGTGTCCCATGTATGTGAGGAGGTTTCATTGATAAAACCTTTAATCTCTTCCACCCGAAGGTCGGCGATATCCACGATCGGTTGCGGGCGGGTGGTGTTTTTATTCATACTACCGGAAACCTTCAAGCCAAACCAGCGGGCAATACGGAAGTCGTAGTTGATTTGTCCGTAGTAACCCGACCCCGTAAGCCCTGCAAACGGGTCGTTCAGCTTTTCCCTTGCGAGTTCTCCTACGGGCAGGCTGTATCCGGCAGTAACGGAGAAGAAACTCCGGTTATCATTCTGTGCCTGGGAGTCGACCTGTGTAAATAAGAAAAGTGCAAAAAGGGGTATTAAGAAACGTTGGCTAATTTTCATGAATATGGCTGGTTTGTGAGAAGAACTAGTACGTCAAACGAAATTTCCAGCTAAGGTAACATGAAACGTCCCCGATTTATTACATTTTTAATTTACTACTTAGTTTGGGGAAATTTTATCAACACAATGTTATATTATTCGCTCAAAAAGTGCTGAATCCGCGCTGGTATGGAAATGGTAGGGTTAATTTCAAACTAAATCAATAAACCCATGAACAGGCAAGAAACAGATAGGGAAGCAAGAGCCACCAAGAACGTCAAAAACGTTTGGAAGTGGATCGTCGGCATCGGCATTGTCCTTTCGCTGATCGCCTGGTTTGGCGGCTTCTTCAACCACGACAGAAATCTAGGGGGCCAGGCAGACAACCCGGCTGATCAGGGCACGACCGTGATCGACAGCGTTGCTACCGATACCGCGGGCACCCAAATGCGGGCTGACACGGTGAATGAGCATGTCCGCGGCACCGAATAGGTGCTATTTGATCAGTGCGTCATATAAAATCTCAACCGGATGCATGGCTTTGCGTCCGGTGCCGTCCTTAATCTGATGGCGGCAACTGGTTCCGGCAGCCGCGATGATCACATCCACGGGCTGCTGCCGGACAGTTGGGAACAATACCAGCTCTCCGATCTGCATCGACACCTCATAATGCTCTTCTTCATAGCCAAATGACCCGGCCATGCCGCAGCAACCGGAAGGGATCAGTTGAACGTGGTAGTTCTCAGGCAATTGCAATGCTTTTTTTGAAGCAGTTAAAGTCGAAAGCGCTTTCTGATGGCAATGCCCGTGCAGCTTGATCAATTGATTTTTAGCTACAAATGCACTTTTCTGAATGCGTTTTTCATCAATTTCCCGGGCAATGAATTCTTCGAAAAGCAATGCGTTCTGCGCGATTTTCTGTGCATTCTCCCGCTCGCTTTCTCCTACCAGATCTACATATTCGTCCCGGAAAGACAAAATCGCCGACGGCTCGATACCCACCAGCGGCGCATCGTAAGTGATTTTATCTTTCAATAAGGCCACATTCCGCACCGCAAGTTTCTGTGCTTCCTTCACAAATCCTTTTGACAAATACGACCGTCCCGACTCGACATGCTCGGGAATAATGACTTCATAACCCAGCTTTTCAAGCAGCAATACCGCTTTTTTGCCCACTTCCGCATCATTATAATTGGTAAACTCGTCACAGAACAAATACACTCTGCGCGAATGCGGTGCGGCTGCTGCTTTTTTCCGCTGATGCTTTTCCCACCAGGTTTTCAGCGTCTGGCTATCGAGCTTGGGCATCGAGCGTTCGGGATGGAAACCGACCATTTTGTTGGCGATTTTCCGCAATGCGGGTGTGCCAAAAACACCGTTGAATGCCCAAGGAGCGATCGAGGCGAGTTTCATTTGGCTGGAAAAACCCGCGATCAGCTTGCTGCGCATCGGTACGCCGTGCGTCTGGTAATATTGTTGGGTGAACTCGGCTTTCATTTTACCAATATCCACGCTGGACGGGCATTCGGATTTGCAGCCCTTGCACGAAAGACAAAGATCCAGTACTTCCTTCACCATTTCCTGGCTGGTCGCCGGCGCGGTTTCGGGCGTGAGATATTGGCGCAGGATGTTCGCCCGGGCGCGTGTGGTGTCGCGCTCGCTGCGGGTGGCCATGTAGCTGGGGCACATCGTGCCGCCAGTCAGTTCGGTTTTGCGGCAATCGCCCGAGCCGCTGCATTTTTCGGCCAGGCGGAGCATGCCTTCCTGTCTGGAAAAATCGAATATAGTATCGATCTGCGGGTTGGGTTTGTCCTGCTCGTAACGCAGGAACTCGTTCATCGGCGGGGTATCGACGATCTTGTTCGCATTGAAAACGCCATCCGGGTCCCACACACGCTTCACCTGCCTGAACATTTCGTACACTTCCTCACCCATCATAAAAGGGATGAATTCGCCCCGAAGCCTTCCGTCGCCGTGTTCGCCCGACAATGCGCCGTTGTATTTCTTCACCAACACCGCCGTATCGGCCAGCACGTCGCGGAATTGCTGCTTTCCAGCACTTGTTTTGAGGTTGATCATCGGCTCCACATGCAGCTCTCCCGCGCCCGCGTGTGCGTAGTAGGACGCGTGCAGGCCATGTTTTTCCAGTAATACCTCCAATTCGTCAATATAGGCAGGCAAGTCTTCCACCGCCACGGCGCAGTCTTCGATCAAATTCACCGGCTGGGTATCGCCGGGCAGGTTGCGGATCAGTCCAAGGCCGGCCTTGCGAATGTCCCAGGCCTTGTTGGCGTCGTCGCCAAAAAGCAATGGATAGGCGTAACCCAGGTTTTCGGCCTGCAATTGCGCGATCAATGCGGACGCTTTTTGCTCCACTTCCTCTTTGGCAAGGCCCCAGAACTCCACCATCAGCATCGCCGCGGGATCACCTTGCATAAAGAAGCGGTTTTGGGAGTAGACATTATGGTTTTTGGTAAAATCCATAATGTATTTATCCACCAGTTCCGACGCTTTCGGGTCGTACAGCATCGCTACCCGGTTAGCGTGCAGGGCTTCGGCGAGCGAGTTCGTATGCACGCACACGACGCCCACCGCTGCCGGAGGGGCGTCCACCAATGCAATTTTAGCTTCGGTAACAAAGCATAATGTCCCTTCCGAACCCGCAATGAGGTTGCAGAGATTGATATTTCCTTTTTCAAAACTGCTGACCAATGCATCCAGCGCATAACCGGAGTTCCGGCGGGTAACGGTCGGTTTGGGAAATTGCTTTTTGATTAATTCCTGGTCAATAGGGTTGGATATCAGGCCGAACATCCCTGCCAGTATCGATTGCAAACGCTGCCCTTTGATCTGCTTTTCCCGGATTTCCCGGGTAAAATCAGCCACCGATTGCTCATTAAACACTGCCTCTGAGCCGTCGGAAAGTAGCACTTTCACTTCCAGCAAATGGTCGCGCGTGGCGCCCCAGGTAATGGAATGCAGCCCGCACGAGTTATTCCCGATCATCCCGCCGATCATCGCTCGGCTGGCCGTGGAAGTTTCCGGGCCGAAAAGCAGGCCGTAGGGTGCCAGGTGCTTGTTCAGATCATCGCGGATGACGCCCGGCTGCACGCGTACCCATTTTTCCCCGGCATTTACTTCGATAATTTTCCTGAAATGCTTCGAAATATCCACCACAATGCCTTTTCCTACCACTTGCCCGGCAAGCGACGTTCCCGCAGCGCGGGGTATCAGTGTCACCTTGTTGGTTTTGGCAAAATCGATCAGTGCACGGATATCGTCTACATTCTTCGGCAAAGCCACCGCAACCGGCATTTCCTGGTAAACCGACGCGTCGGTAGCATATACGGTGCGCTGCGCGGCATGAAGGGTGGAATTATCGAAATACAACTCACCTTCGAATCGGGCGCGAAGGGTATTGAACTGAAATTGTGAAACGCGGGTCATGGGAACAATCGATATTCAGGAAGCGAAGTTACGCCACTTGATTAATTAATGCTTTGAAAAAACTGCATTAATGTACGCCCGGAAAACGCTCGATAAACGATCGGAGCGGATAGCCGTATGAGTTACGTATATTGGCACAGTTTTTACACTTCCTTCTTTCTGTAAAACAGTTTTCCCTTTCGAACCAATGAAACACATAAACATTCTGATCCTCACACTATTCTGCTGGGCTGCATTCAGCTGGGCTTCCTATGGGCAAAACACGGCCAATATCACCATTACTGCCACCAAACAGGCCCCGGTGACCGTTACGCTGGTGCTGGAAGATGTACATTTTCACCCCAATCTGGGCACCGGCCTTGCCGATGCGAAGCTGGACGCCGTGGCCTCGGTGAATTTTGCGGATAAAACAACCGAAAAAGCCGTTATCCAGCTCAACGAGCCCAAAATGATGCGGCTTCAATACAGTGGCGGGGGCGTCAACAAGACCTGGATGTTGTTCCTGCAACCCGGCGACGACCTGACGATCAATGTGGCTGAAAACGCGGATGTGACTTTCACAGGTAAGAATGCCAATTACCAGACGTTCCTGAAAAACTATTTTCTCGAAAACCAATATCAATACCTGCCCGTTTTTGGCTACAAACCTTCGCAAATCGATAATAAGAGCGTGGTGCAACAAAGCGACAGCCTGAAAAAAGCGCGGTTGGATGCATTTGATAAATTCAAAATGGCAAACCCGGTAGTGCCCGCATTTGAAGCTTATGTACTCGCCACAACTGCCACAGAGCCTTCGCTTACCCGTCAGCTGATCCAGGAAAAGATCATGCGCCGCAACCGGGTAGCGAAACTCGACGCCGCGCAACGGAAGGAGCTCGAAGATTTTACATTAACAGATTTCAAAATCCAGCCCGACGACGCATTGCTCAGCCAGGCCTACCGCGACGAGCTACGCAACTGGGCGTTGATCCCCTCTACCCGCAAATTCCCCCTCGAATCGGAGACGCGGTATGAGATCAGTCCGGAGGCATTGAAGGATGTGTATGCGTTCAGCAAGGAGAAATTGGCCGGCTATCCCAAACAAAAGGAATACCTGGCTACCTACTGGCTCAACTACACGGCAACGGCGATTCCGGGCATTGAAACAGCCAAAACGCTTCTTGCAGATTACAAAACGGTATTTCCCCAGTCGCCTTACACAGAATATATTTCCAAACTGATCCAGACCAAAGAATCGCTGCAACCGGGCTCGGCCATTCCGGACGTCACTTTGCTTAATGCGGATAGTGCGGCGGTAACGGTTTCTTCATTGCAAGGCAAGCCGGTTCTGATGGTCTTTTCGTTCAGCATCGGTCAGCATGAGCCGGGTTTGAAGGTTTTGGAAGATAAATACGGGGACAAAGTAACGTTCGCCTACATTTCCGTCGCCACGGGTATTCCGCTTTCAACCTGGAAACAATATGTAAAAACGCGCCCGACAGCGAAGCATTTTTGGGCCTCGGATGAGAATATTGATGTTTTGAAGGAGAAATATGGCATTGATATCCGGTACCCCTTCCTGGTAATCGACGGAGCCGGAAAGATTGTGAACAGATGGATCCCGCAGGAGTTTCCGGGTAATAAAACACTGGAGGCGGAGTTGCAAAAAGTAGCTAAGTAATGCAATGGCGCGAAGCTCTGGCTTCGTGCCTACTATTCGCAGGCCTCCGGCCGGTCTGGCATCTCAAAAATCGGCCAGAGGCCGCCAAATAGCGTGCGCGAAGCAGGAACTTCGCGCTATTTCGCCGCAATGCGGATCAAATGCATCGGCTCTTCATAATGGTACGAAATCTGCAGATCGCAACTATCACAGATCTGCTTCACGATCGCCAGTCCTAATCCCAGCGATTCTGCGCCGGTCGATTCCTTTTTAAATCTTTCAAAAAGTCTTTCAGGATCGCTTTTCAGCGGATTTCCGGTATTGCTAACCTGAAAAAAATCCGTTCCCGATTCCAGCCTGAGCTCGCCTCCGGTGTAGTTGTGCCTTATCGCATTGTTGATCAGATTGGTAAGCAGGATCTCCGCCAAGGCCGGCGACATGAGCACCCTGAAATTACCGGTAGCATTTACGTTCAAGCCGATATTTTTATGCTGCAAAATATCTTCAAAATCTTTCAGCTTATTCAATGCGAGTGCCGAAAGATCGAGCTCTTCCTGCTCGGTAAATTGCTGATTTTCAATTTTCGCCAATAACAACAAGCCCTGGTTAAGGCGCGACATTCGCCGGGCGGCATGGTAAATTTCTTCGATCCAGTAAGTATGGTTTTCCCCTAAGTCCCTGGCCTGGATAAACTGTTCCACCCGCGCATTGATGAGCGCCAGGGGCGTCTGGATTTCGTGGGAAGCATTTTCGGTGAACTCGCGGAGGCTCCGGTAGTCGTGCTGCATTTTGGAAGCCATTTTCTCCATCACGTCGCCCAGCTCGTTGAATTCCGTGATTTCGCTCCGCATTGTTTCCAGCGGCTTGTTTTTCGTCCAGTCAAAGTCCTTGATCCTTGCCAGCGAATCGTAAAACGGTTTCCAGAGCTTGCCCGATAATACCCGGTGAAAAAAGAAGGTACTGACGAGAAGCAAGCCTAAAAATGCGATCATCGCCGCCGAAATAGCCTCAATCAGCTTGTAGGACTCGATCATCGATTTCCGGATCGCCACCCGGTAAGGTGAGCCGCCGATCAGCGTGTAGAACGTGAGCTGCCGGAACGGGTCCGCGCTTTCGTCGTAACGGTTGCTGATGAGCGTATCGGTAAATGCGACCTCGTTTTTGAACTTGCCAAATATCGGCACGACTTCGATTTTGTTCTCGACAAAATAAGAATTGTTGGTCCAGGTGTCGTTACTGCGGACATATGCCTCAAAATCTTGCTTTTCGACCATCAGCCGGCTCTCCACTTCGTCGTAGATCATGA
This sequence comes from uncultured Dyadobacter sp., assembly GCA_966211825.1. GTDB lineage: Bacteria > Bacteroidota > Bacteroidia > Cytophagales > Spirosomataceae > Dyadobacter. The sequence goes on from CBIHPQ010000024.1 coordinate 16,337, forward strand.
ATTTAATGATCCAGAAGAAAGCGATCCCCACCGCCAGGTAAATCAGCAGCGAGGCGATCAGGTAAATGCGACTGGCTTTTTCGAGGAGTTTCAAGATGCGGTGAATTTGTAGCCTATCCCGTAAATCGATTGAATGTAATCTTTTCCTCCCTTTTCCACGATCTTCCGGCGGAGGTTTTTGATATGCGAATACACCATATCCAGCGAATCGGCAGAATCCATATTATCGCCCCAAAGGTGCTCGGCAATGGATTCTTTGGTCAATGCAACGTCGGTATTAGACAGGAAATAAAGCAGCAGGTCGTACTCCTTACGCGATAAAGTGGTTTCAATTTCCCGGATAAAAACCTTCCGTGTAGGGAGGTTCACCCGGATATCTTTCCAGGTCATATCATTATTTCCTCCAAAATTCCTGCGCCGTATAAGCGACTTGACCCGCGCATTGAGCTCGGAAAGGTGAAATGGCTTCGTCATATAGTCGTCCGACCCTATTTCCAATCCTTTCAGCTTGTCTTCCAAGGTATTACGGGCCGAAATAATGATAATACCTGTGGCTGCCGCAATCTTTTTCAAGGTCTGGATGATATCGAAACCGTTGCCATCCGGCAACGTCAGGTCCACAATCGTGCAATCGTATTGGTAAAGGCTGATCTTCTCGTCGGCCTGCCAGAAAGTATTGGCCACCTCGCAAACGAACCCTTCGCGGGAAAGGTAATCGGTGATACTTTCTGCAAGCCCTTTTTCGTCCTCGACAACTAAAATTTTCATTCCGCTTTTAAAAGATACTTCACAAAAATACGCCCGGAAGTTGGAAACATTTAGGAAGGATAATCAGGTAATAAACAGTCCATTGCAAGGTTCCGTTTCCTAAATGTTTCCAGAATTGGCGTCTAATTTCGACTAAAAATTTCTTTAACCCGAATTATGAAGCACTCCCAGTATCATTCAGTTTCCCGCTTTTTACCGCCGGGAAATGTGCCGGAAAGACTTACTCACCGGACCCACGACACCCAAAAAAAACATTGGCTGACATTCCTCCTTCTTGCGTTCGCATGCATACAGGCGAATGCGCAGCAAATCAAACTGCATGAAGCGCTGGAACAAGGAAAAGGTAATTTCCCCTTCCTGAAAGCCAAACAAGCAGAAATACACAGCGCCGAAAGCCGCATTAACTCCGTCAAAACCGACTACCTGCCGGCATTTATCGTGCAAGACCAATATACCTACGCGACGGGCAACAGCGTGGCCGGTGCATTCCTGCCCAACGAAGGCAGCGCATTGTCGCCATCGGGAGGTATCCGCCCTGAAAACTACTATACGGCCACATTCGGCAGTTTCACCACCGCCATGGTCGACTGGAAAGTTTTCAATTTTGGTAAAGTGAAGGCAAATGTAAATGCCGCCAGGGCCGACCTCGCCCGCACCCAGGCCGATTATGAAAACGAGCTTTTTCAGCATCAGGTCAAAATTATCGACGCCTATTTACTGCTGTTGATAAACCAGAAACTGGTTATTGCGCAGCGCCAGAACCTGGAACGGGCCTCTGTTTTCAAGCGCGTGACGGATGCGGCGGTAACGTCGGGCATGCGTCCCGGCGTCGATAGTTCGCTTGCCGCCGCGGAATATGCCAAAGCGCAATTGCTGTTGCTGGAAAGTCAACGGTCCGAGAAAGCGCAACGCCTGCGTTTTTCGGAGCTAACCGGGGAGCTGCGAGATAGCATTCAGGTGGATACCATGGGTTTTTATTCCCAATTACCTATTGCTCCGGGCGAAATCGGATCATTTCTTAAAAACCCTGCATTAAGGTTTTCCCAGTCACAAATAGACGCCTCTTTGGCCCGAAGCCTCGCCGTTAAACGCTCGTATTTGCCCTCCGTTTCACTCGTAGGGGCCGGATGGGGCCGCGGTTCCGGAGTTTCCAATAAGGACGACTCTTTCCGCACCGATTTTGGAAGCGGGGTTAAATACCAGGTTTACAACTACCTTTTCGGCGTTTCGACGCGCTGGAACCTGACCGGTATTTTGAAAGTCAGAAACGACTACCGGGCCGAGCAATTCCAGGTCGAGCGTTTCAAGGCATTGTATCAAACACAACAGCTCCAACTCGACCGCCAGACGCGCGAATCGGAAATGCAGTTCCAGCTTTCGCTCGCACAAGCGCGCCTTACGCCCGTGCAGCTCGCAGCCGCGCGCACCGCATTCAACCAGGCAGAAGCGCGCTACCAGAGCGGCCTGACCGACCTTTTTACATTGGCACAAAGTGTAAATGCAGTCAACCGTGCTGAAATCGACAAGTTCGTAACCAATGGCAATGCCTGGCGCTCCCTCTTGCTGAAAGCCGCTGCTGCCGGAGATCTGGGCATCTTCCTGAATCAAGTAGAAAAATAATACGCGCAATCATACCCAAGCATTATGTATCAACTCATCAGAACTGCCCTCCGACAGCCCATTTCCATTGTCGTGGTCGTGATCGGCATCCTATTCTTCTCGATTTTGTCGATACGGAGCATTCCCGTCGACATTTTCCCTAACCTCGACCTGCCCACCATTTATGTGGTGCAGCCCTACGGTGGTATGGCGCCCGACCAGATGGACGGCTTCATCGCAACCCGTTACCAGGACCACTTCCTGTACGTTTCGGGTATCCGCGATGTTGATGTAAAAACGATCCAGGGCTTGTCATTGATCAAACTGTCGTTCTACCCCGGCACCGACATGGCGCAGGCAGCGGCGGAGGTCGCCAACAACGTGTCCCGCGCGAAGGCCTACATGCCCGAAGGAACGGTACCGCCGCAGGTTGTGCGCTTCGACGCCAGCTCGGTACCGATCGGTCAGATGGTGTTCGAAAGCGCGTCACGATCGCTGAACGAGATCCAGGACTTCGCGTCTTCCCGGGTGCGTCCGATGTTCAGCCGCATCGAAGGCGTTTCCAGCCCGCCGCCATTCGGTGGCAACCAGCGCACGATCGTCGTACGCGTAGACCCGGAGCGGATCAGAAGCTACCATTTGACGCCCGAAGAGGTCATTAAATCCATCATTGCCAACAACCAGCCTTCCCCGGCGGGTAACATTCGTATGGGCGACAAAACTTTGATGACGCCTGTCAACTCATTGATCAAGAAGCCGGAAGACTTTTTGAATATCCCGATCCGCGTCGGTGCAGGGCCTACCGTGTTCATTCGCGACGTGGGTGTGGTGGAAGACGGCGCCGATGTCACGGTGAGTTATGCATTGATCAATGGCCGCCGGGCGGTTTATATCCCTGTGGTAAAAAAATCGGACGCTTCGACGCTCGATGTGGTCAACAATATCCGCGCCGCATTGCCGCAACTACGGAATGCAGTGCCCGAGGATGTGAAGATTTCCTATGAGTTCGACCAGTCGGTGTATGTGACCAACTCGTTGAAAAGCCTTATTACAGAGGGTATTCTGGGCGCATTGCTTACCGGTTTGATGGTACTCCTCTTCCTGAGGGATTGGCGGAGCGTGATCATCGTAATTGTGACGATTCCTATTTCCATTCTTTCGGCAGTGATATTGATGAATTTGTTTGGGCAAACCATCAATATCATGACGTTGAGCGGGCTGGCATTGGCTATCGGCGTACTCGTCGACCAGGCAACGGTGACGATCGAGAACATTCACCAGCACCAGGAAATGGGCAAGCCGAAGGAACAGGCCATCTGGGATGCGTGTAAAGAGATCGCATTCCCTGAATTCCTCATCCTGCTGGCGATCCTGGCCGTTTTTGCACCGTCTTTTGTAATGAGTGGTATTCCAAGATCAATGTTCCTGCCGCTCTCGCTGGCGGTTGGTTTCGCGATGATCGCTTCATTTTTGCTTTCACAAACATTGGTACCCGTACTGGCCAACTGGCTTTTGAAAGACCATCCACATCATGAAGCGCCTACATTGGCATTGGATAGCCAGGAAATCGATGATGTGATCGAAGAAGGCGCGCACCCGTCGCTGCCGCCTACCGGTTTTGAAAAATTCAAACTAAAATACCTGAATGTCCTCGGCGGCTTGATGGGCAAACGCTGGATCGTGCCAGTCTACCTCGTGGGAGCCATTGCATTGATCGTCGGCGGGTTCTTCCTCATCGGGACGGACATTCTGCCCAAAGCAAATAGTCACCAGTTCCAGATGCGCATGCGCGTGCCGGATGGTACACGTGTGGAGCGCACGGAAGAGGCTACATTGAAGGTTTTGAACCTGATTAAATCGGAAGTCGGGAAAGAGCATGTCGAAATATCTTCGGCTTATGTGGGAACGGTACCTTCCAGCTATGGTACCTCCAATATTTTCGTGTTCAACAGTGGCCCGCATGAAGCTGTTTTGCAGGTTTCTTTGAAAGAGGAATTTCCTGTGAGAATGGATGCCCTGAAAGAAAAACTGCGTGCAAGAATTGCAAAAGAAATTCCAAATCTGGCCATTTCATTCGAACCGATTGAGCTGGTAGACAAGATCATGAGCCAGGGAGCGTCGACGCCGATCGAGGTGAGCGTGGCTGCCAAAGATGTGGAAGAAGCGGGAAGATTTGCCCGGAAAATCCAGAAAGAAATGCAGCAGATCGCCTTCCTCAGAGATGTACAGATCGCACAACCATTGCAGTACCCGATCCTGGACGTAAAAATCGACCGTGAAAGGGCTGGCCAGTTGGGCATTACTTCTACGCAAGTCGCCCGATCAATGGTCGCCGCTACTTCTTCAAGCCGTTTTACAGATAAAAATCTCTGGCTCGACGATGCGAAAGGACTGGCCTACCAGGTACAAGTGCAAATTCCGGAATACCAGATGACCTCCGTGGAAGACATCGGAACAATACCGTTGAAAACCGGCGTCAGCAACCCATTGTTGGCCGATGTGGCGACATTTTCAGAGAAAACCGCGCCCGGAGAATACGACCGCGCCGGCCCGAACCGCCTGGTAACCGTCACTGCCAATATCCATAAAAAAGACCTCGGCGCGGCGACTACCGCCGTTCAGAAAGCCATTAAGAATGCGGGAGTGCCGCCACGTGGGGTTCTCGTTGAGCTGAAAGGCCAGACCGAGCTGCTGACAGAAACACTGAGCAGTTTGCAAACCGGTCTGCTGATCGCCGTCGTGATCATGTTCCTGCTGCTGGCGGCTACCTACCAATCGTTCAAGCTGTCGCTGGTGGTACTTTCGACCATTCCGGCCGTGGTGGTGGGCTCTATTGGCTTGCTGCTGCTCACCGGCGCGACGCTGAACCTGCAATCCTACATGGGCCTGATCATGTCCGTGGGCGTATCCGTTGCGAATGCGATCCTGATGGTGACCAATGCGGAGAACCTGCGTCTCAAATTACAGGACGCGCATAAAGCCGTGACGCTAGCAGCTGGCAGCCGTATCCGTCCGATCCTCATGACCAGTATCGCGATGATCGCGGGGATGGTTCCGATGGCATCCGGCCTCGGCGAAGGTGGTGATCAGATCGCTCCCCTGGGGCAGGCGGTAATCGGCGGGCTCATTGCCTCTACATTGGCCTCGCTGCTCATTCTGCCGGCGGTATTTACACTCGTTCAGCGCAAAGCGTCCGTCAATTCGGTATCCCTCGACCCTGAGGATCCTGAAAGCAATTTCTTCCGTAAAAAACTCCAAACATCCGTTTCCATGAATACCCTGAAATCCATTCTGATATTAATCACTGTCGCCGCGGGCCTAAGCGCATGCAACAGCACCGCCGAAACGAGCGAAAGCCACGACGCCAAAGCAGCCGACAAAGAACCGGCAACCGTGGAATTAGCCTACGTGAAAAGCCTGAAACCCGCCAAACAGGTCGCATTGCCGGGTGAATTGAAGCCCTGGAACAAGGTTAGCATTCATCCGAAAGTAAAAGGGTTCGTCAAAACGGTGAATGTGGACCGTGGCACCGTTGTCAGAAAGGGCCAGGTATTGGCCGTACTGGAAGCGCCGGAGGTAATCTCCGAGCTCAGCCAGGCCAAAGCACAGCTGATCGCCGCCGAAGCAGCATTGCAGCAGATCAGGACGCGCTACCAGGCCAGCGCATTGACATACAGCCGCATGCAAAAAACCAACCGTACCGAAGGTGCCGTGTCGCTCAATGAGCTGGATCTCGCCAGGGCACATGCAGCTGCCGACAGTTCAGCGATGGCCGTTGCCAATGGTAATGTCCAGGCCGCGAAATCATTCATGGAAACCAAAACCGAGCTTTCTCGCTATCTGACCGTAACGGCGCCGTTCGACGGCATTATTACGGAAAGAAATATCAGTCCGGGCGCGCTGGTGGGCCCGGGTGAAGGCGGTGCAAAGCCATTGTTTATTTTGGAAGACAATACCAAGCTCCGACTCACGCTCGCCATTCCCGAAAACATGTCGAGCGCTATTCCTAATAAAGGCGAAGTGAGTTTCACCGTTTCGGCCAGTCCCGAAAAAGTGTATAAGGCTGTTTACGCCCGCAGTTCGCGTACACTGGCCGAAGAAAACCGGTCGATGATCACTGAATTCGACGTCAACAACCGTTCCAACGAGCTGAAAGCCGGCATGTACGCGCAAGTCCAGCTGAATACCGAGCGCACCGGCAACACGCTTTTCGTTCCCGTCACTTCGGTAGTCAATTCCAGCGAGCAGGTCTTCGTCATCCGCGACAAAGGAAAAAAAGCCGAATGGGTACCCGTGAAACGCGGCGTGGTCGTGGATACGCTTGTGGAGGTTTTCGGAGACCTGCACGACGGCGATGCGATCGTGAAGAAGGCTTCGGAGGAATATCGTAACGGGCAGGATTTATAAACACAATTGGCTAAAATCAACAATGCCGGACGTTAGCCCGGCATTGTTGATTTTTAAACCTTTAAAAATTACTTCCTGCTGTAAGTGTCCAGCGTCGCTTCCGGGAAAGATCTCAGAATGTCGGCCATGGTATTTTTGATCATTGTGTTCTGATCTTCTTTCTTGGTTGGGGCTTTCACTTTTCCGGAAGCCCAGCCTTGCCATACCATTCGTTCCGTGGTCTTTTGATAGATATTCAGGATGAAACGGCTTTCCTGGTAGTTGTAGGTCGAAATATTGTTACCTCCCCCGTACCACCACATGTAAGGCGAATACATGTTGTTGGAGCGCACTTGCTGGCGATCCTTGACGTCGGTCATAAAACGTACCACGATTTCCGGGCTCTTGTTATCCAGCTTGTAGCCTTTGGCTTCCATCACTTCCACGACGGCATCGCCCAACCGGCGACGGTTCAATTCGCTACCCAGCAACGGATCCTGCTCCATGTTATGCTCGGCCTCCACTTTGAAGGTTTTGAATTGTTTCAGGTTCACTGAGGAATCGTGATCGTAACTGACTTGGAGGGCATTGCTGCACGCCATGATGAATGCTCCCGCCACAACCGCCATACCAGCGGATTTTATCAACTTCACTATGGTTTTCATTGTGTTTTGAACGTTTGGTTTTGTTACATTACTCTGACAGTTTCAGGGGGCAAATGGTTTAAATCTCCATGGAACATCTATTAAACTTATAAACAATTAAAACTGATATATCGATCGAAAAAATCTGTAAACAAAAACGCGCCCGGGTTTTGCCGGACGCGATGTACTGGGAATATATAAGGGACCACGAACTTTAATAACCTATCCTAGACGTGTTTATAGTCAGGATGCTTGTAAGGAGCCCGGTAAGCACGGGCCAGTAATGCATTAGCCTCTCTATCTCCGACAATTTCGCGTTTTATTGGGTCATAAACAATCGAACGGCCTGTTTTCATCGAAAGATTTGCCAAAATGCAACTTGACGTAGATATGTGCCCTTCCTCGATGTCGGCTACGGGCCTGCCGTTGTTCTCTATGGCATTCAGGAAATCGAGCATATGCAGGCGCGTTGCGGGTGCTGCATTCAATTCGATCTTGTCCTCTTTCAGGTCCTCGGGATATTTTTCCTTTTCGTAAACAACATCCTTGTGGATCTTCTCGCCTTTGCCCTGCGGGATGAAATCGTAGGCCATTGTACTCGCCCAAAGCGTTCCTTTTTCACCATAAAGTGTGAATGACCATGGGTAATCCGGATTATTAGGCGTTCCCCAGGTGCGGTGCTGCCATACGCAGTTGAGGCCGTCATATTCGAAAATCGCCGATTGCGTGTCGGATATATTAGACTTACCCTCTTTCTGCACATAAATACCACCAGTCGATGAGATTTTTTTCGGCCAGCCCAGTTTCAGCATCCAGCGCACAGTATCGAACATGTGTACGCACATATCGCCGGTAATGCCATTGCCATACTCCATAAAAGTTCTCCACCAGCGCACGTGCGGCGAGCCGTCATAAGGACGAAGCGGCGCAGGGCCGGTCCACTTTTCATAGTCGAGGTAGTCGGGCACCGCTTCTACCGGCGGATTTCCGTTGGCCCGCATGTGGTAGTAGCAGCACATTTCAACGTGTGAAATCTTGCCCAGCAAGCCTGCATCCACGATATTTTTCTTGGCATCGATCAAATGCGGCGTACTTTTCCGCTGCGTTCCCACCTGCACCACTTTCTTGTACTTACGCGCCGCGGCTACCATTGCTTCACCCTCCAGAACATCCACGCTGATTGGTTTTTGCACATACACGTGCGCGCCAGCCTTCACGGCGTCGATCATCTGGAGGGCATGCCAATGGTCGGGGCTGCCTATCAGCACGATATCCATTTCATTTTCAGAGAGCATTTTCTGATAGTCGCCATACAGTTTCGGCGTCTTACCCGATTTCTGCCGCTGGCTCACAAGCTTACCAGCTTCATTCAACTGATTTTTGTCAACATCGCACAATGCAATCACCTCTACCGGCGCCACCTGAATCAGCCTGAAAAGATCACTTTTACCATACCAACCTGTCCCGATCAAGCCTACACGCCATGTTTTAGCCGGGTTTATGAGGTCCATTCCACTTGCTCCGAAACTTGAAAGTGCCAATGCGGCCGTGGCCCCGTGAAGAAAGCTGCGGCGGTTGATATTGAAAGTGTTCATTCGTGATTTTGATTGGTTTTAGGAAAACTGGCAAATGCCATACGGCGGTAAAAGCCCGGCAAGCGTCACGTTTTACTTTTAAGGGGAGATTATTTTACATTTGCGACACATACAACCGCTCAACTTCCTGCATTCGATATGGCACTTGTAAAACGCGTGTTTGTATGCAGTCAGAGTTTTATCCTTTTGAGTCGGATGATGACCGGCTTTATTTTGAGTTTTTGAGTGTTAGTCGCGAAAAGAAGATTCGGAAAGCTGTGCTTTTTACGGAGTTCCCGTACAGCAAGCAGCTATATAATCTCGCGTTACTAGATATTCTCCCGAATGGAGAATTCAGTGATATTGCTTCCGCAAAAAACAATCTCGACATCAAGAAAGTCATGTCGACTGTATCGGAGTGCATCCGTATTTTTTTAGAACGCTACCCAGACGCGGAAATAAAGATCCAAGGTAATACATCGGCAAAAAGTCGGTTATATAGGATTGTGTTGGGAAGGGAGCTTTCAAATATTCAAAAGTATTACGAAATTTATGGAGACGATGGTAATTTCGCTGAGCCATTTGAACCTAATAAAACCTATAAAGTCTACATTTTAAAGCTTAGGAAGTTATGAAAGCAAAAATTGAAAGCATTGAACAACGCAAAAGGAAGGTTCTTGCTGATCCCAGGGTACAGGCCATACTTAAAGATAAAATGGATACTACCCGTGAGTTCGTTGAAAGTGGAGGTCTTGAAAGGCTTCGTGCATTACAACGCTAACTTATTTCAAAAACTCCCCAACATTCCCCTTCGTCACCAACTGAAAAGGAATCAGCACATCCTTTTCAAATGCCTCTTTCTTAGCCGCTTTTACCGCAGTTTCAATCGCTTTTCCTCCCTGCTCTTTGGCATTCTGGAAAACAGTGGCATCTAATGTTCCTTTTTTCACAGCTTGCAACGCATCGGGAATCGCGTCGACGCTCACGACGAGCACCTTACCTTTTAGGCCGGCGGCTTCCAAAGCTTTCACAGCGCCCATGCCCATTTCGTCGTTTTGAGCGAAAATGGCGTTGATCTTGTCGCCGTAGGACTGGATCCAGTTTTCTGTCAGCGACATCCCCTTTGCACGGTCCCATTCGCCGGATTGCTCCGCCAACAGTTTCAGGCCCGGGTTGGCTTTCAGGATTTCCTTGGCGCCATTGTCGCGCTTAATCTGCGCTGCCTGACCCATAAAGCCGTGCATCATCAGCACATTGCCCTTACCACCCAGTTTTTCAACGATATATTTCATTGCGATGCGGGCCGATTCTGTATCGTCGGACCCTACAAATGCCGTCGGCTTGGCGGAGGTTTCAGAGTTGACATTGATAATAGGGATCTTGGCGTCCATCGCCAATTTGACCGCCGGCGAACTCGCTTCCACTTCGCACGGATTCATGATGATCGCATCCACACCCTGACCAATAAAGCTTTCCACCTGCTCCACCTGTTTCAATGCCGACCGTTCCGCATCTACAGTGATCAGTTCCACACCCATTTCCTTCGCCTTCGCTTCCATCGCATCGCTTACATTGACGATAAACTCGTTTTGCATGCTCAGCATGGTAGCACCAATTACGAGCTTGTCCCCGGCCTCAGAACCGGATTCTTTGTTGGAAGATTGGTTACAGCCTGTCAAAAGGGCTGTGGCAATGAGTGCGGCAAAAATTGCGTTGCGTTTCATAAGTCTGTCGGCATTCAACTATCGGCCGTCGAGTTTATATTTCATTCCTCAAAATCACTGTAAAATCCCCTCCACCTCCTCCTCAATCCTTCTTCCCAACACCATCCAGCACTACGGCGCCGATGATGATTACGCCCATGACCACCTGCTGATAATAGGAAGTCACATTTAGCAAGTCAAGACTGTTGCTGATCACCCCGATGAGCAATGCGCCGATCAGCGTGCCGGTCATCGTGCCTGTACCGCCTGAGGTGCTCGTACCGCCGATAATCGCAGCTGCAATGGCGTCCAGCTCAAAACCGGCCCCGGCATTGGGTTGACCAGTCGTAATGCGGGAAGTCAGCAATATCCCTCCCATTGCAGAAAGCAGCCCGCAAATGGTATATACCCACATTTTAACGCGACTCACCCGTATCCCCGACGCGTGCGCAGCGGGCTCGTTACCCCCAACCGCGTACATGTAGCGACCGAGAATCGTTTTATTTAAAAGGATAGA
>CBIHPQ010000025.1:0-27380 GCA_966211825.1 uncultured Dyadobacter sp.
AACATTCCTGTACCTGATGGCCAACTGCTTCCTTTATATGAGGTATAGCAAACTCCTGACACACATGGGTTGTCCATGGTTGTAACCGATCGGTAAGTGATCGGTCAAAAAAAGTGTGAATACTGCAAAAGATGGAAAAAGGCAGTTCAGGCCGTGAAGCAGGGGATTATTTTGGAAACCGCCAGTTACTTACATTGCTATACGTTTGCCCGTATTTTGACCGGTCCGGCGGTAACAGGCTAGGGAATAAATTGTTGATAGGGGACATGCTTTACGTTTGTTAGGGATTGATCGTCTGGTTCGGGTTGAGACGTCATAAAGATCGAAAAAGTATAATAATTACTGTAAAGCGGTTTCTTATTTTTTCTAATTTATTTTTAATCTTTTGCGGATGGCGGTATGATGCGGGTCTGGAAATTGATGCTTGAAAAAGCACCGTGGTATTTGCATACCCGCGGGACTCTTTTCTGCAATCATAGCTTGCTTTCAAACAAGGGGATTTTAAGCCAAATCGACCGTTATTCGTTGCTGACAGCCTTGTTCGTGTTCGGTCACATGCGAAAGCGCTGTTTCCGGCGAGGCACTTTCAGGGAGTTGTGCCTCCATTATTTTATGTCCTGAATGTACATTAAACGGCGCCGAAAGGCCATTCAAGTTGTAGATCCGTATGGTCTCATCACCCGGCCTGTCGAGTCCAGACGGAAGCATTTTGATTTTACAAGATTTGGCAAGATCGTATAATAATGACCTTTCGCCACCGATCGCCGGTGGCAGGCTGTCGCCCTGCGGTCCAGGGTCATTTGTTTCCAACAATAATAGCTGCTGCCCCGGAATGGCGTTTCATCCGTATACGTGTAGGTATGCATGCTGCGCCCGGCCGTGCCTGAGGGCATTTGGGGCAATGTCAAGATCTGCTTCAGATCTTTGCGCTTTCCAGTCTCAAAAATGCGCATGGGTGACTTCGTTGGCCGTCACCGATCTCAGCTCGCCGTTACTTCGTCGCAATGAGCGTTCTCAACTGGTTGTGCAGGGAATCGAGCAGGGTTTTGGAGGTTTGTGCTTCGATGTTTTCAGTTTCGCCCGGATCATTCCGGTGGTCGTACAGTTCGCGGGCGACGATCGAATCCGTTTTGAAGGGATACCATTCTGTGTAGCGGTAGCGGTCGGTGCGAAGGGTATAGCCCATTGTCTGGATCTTGCCCTCGTTTTGCAGCGCCGAATAAGGACGAATGAACTGGCTCAATGCAAAACCTTTAAACGGAGCCTGGGGATTTTGAAGGATGGTGGACAAACTTTTGCCTTGTAATCCTTCTCGTGCAGGCAGGCCGCACAGTTCGGTTAAGGTTGGATAGAGGTCGAGCAGTTCCACAATCGCATTCGACCTGGCCGGTTTTGAAATTCCGGGCGCTGCGATCATCAGCGGCACGCGCACGGCATTTTCAAAGTTGGTCGATTTGGCCCATTGGCCCTGTTCGCCGAGGTGAAAGCCGTGGTCTGCCAGGAGGACGATAATGGTGTTGGATCGGAGTTTCAAGCGGTCCAGTTCCGCAAGCACTTTCCCGATCTGGGCATCGGTATAGCTCACCGCCGCGTAATAGCCCTGCCATAATTCCCTCGCCAGTTGTTCTGAAATGGGTTCTTCCTGCGGAATATCCGAATAGCCGTGCAGTTCCTGCGAGTGATGGAATGCGATTGCAGGCGCGTTTTTCGGTCTTGTCTGGCGGGTAAAAGGGAAGTTGGTTTTATCAAAAAGCTGCCAGTACTTATCCGGCGCCGTGAAGGGTAAATGCGGCCGCCGGAAGCCTACCGCCAGGAAAAACGGCTTTCCGGCTACTTGTCTGAGCACCCCGATGGAGGCGTCGGCCACTTTGCCGTCGATATACGCGCAGTCGGCTGCAGGTTGCCGCTCCGTGGACGCGCCTTTTCCGCCTTTGAGATTGGTATCCAGGATGTATTTGTGTCCTTTCACATTACCGGTTACATTATACAAGACGGGCCCCGACCATGAGGCGCTGTCCTGATGCGACGCCGGATCATGAAAAATCTTCCCTATCTGGGCCGTGATATAGCCATTGTTTTTGAAGTACTGCGGGAGTGTCACCGCATCGGGCATAGTTTCCCGAAATGACTTTTTTAGCCCCCATATCTCCGTCTGATCGGGCCGCAAACCCGTAAGGATCGATGTCCGCGAAGGGGCGCAAACCGCCTGCTGGCAATACGCGCGCCGGAAGAGCGTGCCCGTTTGGGCGAGCGCATCTATGTGTGGCGTGCGTGCAAGGACGTCGCCGTAGCAGCCCAATGCAGGCCGCAGGTCGTCGACCATAATAAAAAGCACATTGGGTTTGGCCTCTGGCTTGTGCCTGCCCTGGCTATCGAATGCTGCGCTGAGAAGTAGCAGCGTTGGTAAAATAGGGAACTTTAAAAGACCTGTTATCCGCATAAATCGAAATCTATTCTTGGTCTATCAAATTTATAGCATTTTAATTATGTAAGGACCTGTTCAGGGGAATATTAAAAGCTTTTATAACAACTGCCTCAGATTGAAGCCGGTTTGCGTATTGATTGAGGAAAACCGGCATGACATGAAACATTTTATTGGATACCTGATTTTAAGCATTACATTTTTCTCTTGCAGCAAGGCAAAAGAAGAGAACCCGAAAATTAAATATGGCTCGAATAATGGCAGTTACCTGACGATTAAGGGTACAAAGATTTATTACGAAGAATACGGAAAGGGCACGCCTTTGCTGCTGCTTCATCAGGGACTTGGTTCCATTGAAAACCTGGGGGATATATTACCGGAGTTATCAAAACATTTCAGAGTAATAGCGCCGGACGCGCCTGGCCACGGGCGTTCGGAGCAGGCCGATAGCCTGAGCGGTGCGTTGCTGGCCGACTACTGTTCCGGGATCATCGATCAGCTGAAACTCGATAGCGTTTATGTAATGGGGTGGAGTATGGGCGGAAATACGGCACTTTTGCTCGCTGCGGACAGGCCTGATAAAGTAAAGAAAGTAGTAAGCGGCGCCTCCAATACAAAGGCCAGCGGGTTGACCCAGGAGGGGCGCGATTTGTTAAAAGAGTATACCGTTGAGGCGGTAAAGGAAGACAAGGACTGGCTGGCGAATTACCAAAGCCTCAATCCCCAGCCCGACAAATGGATCAAATTTTGGGAGGATAATCAAAAAGCCTGGGCGCGCGAAATTAAAATCCCGGATGATAAACTGGTTCTTATCGATGCCCCGGTTTTGATTATCCGCGGCGACCGGGATATGATCAAACTGGAACACAGTATCGATATTTACAGGTCACTTAAAAAAGGGCAATTGTGTATTTATCCCAATATAGGACACGGTATGCCGGAGGAGAAAAGTGAAATGCTTTGCAGAATTGCAGTTGACTTTTTAAAAGAGAATGCAGGCAAAGAAACAGCTAATTAACCGGGTAATGGCAATCACCTGTTTCTCTGCACAACTTATTATTCCACTGCCAATCTTACATCCTGCGCTTCAAAAACCTCGCTTTTTGCGCCGCGTTCGATCCATTTGGTGCGGACAATCAGGGCCAGTACGGCGATAACAAGTACCGCATAACCTGCGCCAAGCCACACCTGGCTGTCGATGTGAATGGTTTTGACGACGATGTAGCTGAACGCGGAGGTGGAAAGAATGTAGCCTCCGCCGGTCAGCCCGCTTGCCAACCCGCCGAACTGCGTAAAGCGCGTGAGGCAATAGGCAAGCATGCCGTTGAAGATAAAGCCCGATGCCGAGTGGAGCAGGATCACGTAAACCATCAGCGTGTACAGGTTATTGAGCTGCATCGTCAACAAAATGAGTGCACCCGACACCACGAGCTGCACCACGGCAGCCGAGAATAGTCTTTTGTAGAATGGTCTGGAAATGAGCGCTTTCGATAGCAGACTTCCGCTCAGCATGGCCAGGCCCGAAACCATGGAACAATTGCCGGTAACTGTTGCGGGGTAATGCATTACCTCCTCGATCAGGAAAGGGCTCGACATGTTGTAGATCATCAGAACGGCGTACGACAGGCCCAGAATAAGCAAGCCAGATGTAAAATCCCAGGTGCCGAGCATCGACCGGTAGGCATTACTGATCGTTTTCAGACGGAGCGGGGTTTTTGCGGCAATGGTTTCTCCGCTGAATAACAGTTCCAGCACGAGAAATACCAGCCCGAAACAGCCCAGGAAGTAGAAATTGGACTGCCAGCCGAAGTTCGTTTGCAAGTAACCGCCCAGGAACGGCGCGATAATGGGTGCCGCCGACCAGATCACCGAAAAAAGGCTCGTATAATGTTTCAGTTTTTCGCCTTCGAAAAGGTCGAAGAAAAAGGATCTTTTGCTCACCACGATCACCGCCGACATCACGCCCTGCACGGCACGCATCACGTAGATCACTTCCAGGCTTTCGGTATTGGCAATGACAAAACTCGCGGCGCTGAAACCCGCCAGTGCAAAGATATTAGGCCAGAAACGGCCGTAACTGTCCAGCAAGCCGCCAATCAGCAGCTGGCTCACGCCGTAGGTAGCGAGGAAAATCGAGATGCACAATTGCACTGCTTCGGGCGTGGCGTGCAGCTGGGCACTCATGGCCGGCAATGAGGGAATGAACACGTCAAGCGCAAAGCCTGTGATAGGGATCAGGCTGAGGGCCAGAACGGTGCTGACTGCTTTATTGGATTCTTTAAGTGTTTTCATATGCTTGCTATTAATGTCCCAAAGTTAGGGCTGCAAGCAAATCCGCAGGTAATATGAATCAAAGCAATGCTTATACAAATCAAATGTCAATGCCTGAGCTGCTCACGGAAAAGCAGGGGAGTGGTTTGTGTGTTTTGTTTGAAATACTTGTTGAAATGGGAAGGATATTCGAACCCGAGCGTGTAGGCGATTTGGGCGGCATCCCAGTCGGTGTTCAGCAACAGCGTTTTAGCTTCCTCTACAATGCGCTCGTGGATGATTTCGCGGGTCGTTTTGCCCGTCGATTTTTTAAGTACATTGTTCAAATGGTTGACATGAATGCTCAACTGGTCGGCGTAGGAGGCAGGGGAGAGCAGGCGCAGGGGGTTTTCCGGCGAGTCTACGGGAAATTGCTGGTTGAGCAGCCCGAAAAACCGGGAGATCAAACGATCGTTGGTATTCTCATTGACAACCGGCCCCTGCAAGCGGATGCCTTCCAGAATAATCATTTGCAATACACTCCGGATCATGTCGAACCGGTAGGTGTATGTGGTTGATAATAAGCCTTCCATCTCGCTGAACAGCTGGCTGAAACGCTCCCGGCTGGCCAGGTCCAGGTTAATCACCGGCTGAATGGCCGGGTTGAACAATGCGCTCCGGTAACGGATTTCCTGCCGGACGCTATTCAGTAAAAACGTGTCGTTGAAAAGGCAATAAAACCCCGATTGCGTTTCGGAAATGGCCTGGTAGGCGGATGGTACCCCCGGGTTCGAAAATATAATGCCTGCGCCTTCGATGGGTGTTTCCTTATCGCCCGCCAAATGCACGCCTTGCCCGACGATCAGGCATATTTTATAATAATCGCGCCGGTTATAGGGCGTCATCCTGTTCAGGCAGGTGCGCTGTTTGACATTGAAATGGCTGACATTGGCCTGCGAAGCAAGTTCCGCGGGCATCGGTTGCTTCGTGCGTTCGTAGAATTGTTGCAGCGTTTCGGTATGCATCGGCTTTTTTGGTATTATACAAATCAAATCCAAATGTCGTTCCCCCAAAGTCGTCCCATACCGTTCAGTTATGGGGCCTGACATCGTTATTAATGCCGTGTGAATGGTAATTTCGGTCCCCGTTCGCCTTATATAGGTGGGTTTGAGTTTGAATATGGAGAATGGCAGGAATATCGATTCAAATGTTCAGGGAATGTATTTTGGCCGCTGCGACCGCCACTATACTTCTTTCATGCGGCGGAGAGCGGAATGCGGCAATGGAAAAAGTGGAGGAGCGTGTTGAAACGGTCGCGGATTTGGGTGCATTGCCGTCGAAGGCAACCGACCCGGCGGATAATCCCTCGACGCCCGACAAAGTTGCGCTGGGCAGGTTACTGTTTTTTGATCCGGTGCTTTCGGGCAACAAGGACGTCGCCTGTGCGACCTGCCATCAACCGGAATTCAATTATGCGGAATTTCTTGAAACCTCTATCGGCGTCAATGGTGTCGGACGCGGGCAGAACCGCCGTTTTGTGGATCCGAACGATATTCCTTTTGTCAAAAGAAACTCCCAAAGCGTACTGAACACCGCTTTCAACGGACTTAGGAATAATGAGGAATATGACCCTGCATCCGCTCCGATGTTTTGGGACAACAGGGCGAAAGGATTGGAGCAGCAGGCGTTGGAGCCCATCAGGACCCTGGAAGAAATGCGGGGCAGCGGTTTTCATGAAAACGGCATTCTGGACGAAGTAATAGCAAGGCTTTCGAGTATTCCGGGCTATCGCCGGCTGTTTTCGGTAGCCTTTCCCGACGACCAGTCGCCCGTCAGCAAGGTGAACCTGGGCCGCGCGCTCGCCGCATATGAACGGACGCTCATCGCCCCCAATACCCGTTTCGACCAGTACATGCGCGGCGATAGCAATGCATTGTCGACGGGTGAAAAGGAGGGGATGAATGCATTCCTCGTCACCGGCTGCGCCAAATGCCATTCCGGCCCGATGCTCTCCGACTTCAAACTACATACGCTCGGAGTGCCCGACACCGAAAACAGAAAGGAAAGTGATTCGGGGGCTGATCAAAAATATGCGTTCAGGACGCCGTCGCTTCGCAACCTTCGCTTTACCGGCCCCTACATGCACAGCGGCAAATTTGCCACCCTCGACCAGGTGTTGATGTTCTACGAAGATATTGCCGGAGGCAAATTGCTGAACCCCCATGTGAAAGAAGGCCAGGTCGACCCGCTTGCTACCCATATGGACGTCAATTTTAAAGACATTTCCCGGATCGTCGAATTTTTGAATACCCTCAACGACGATTCATTTGACAAATCAGTACCGGAAAGCGTCCCGAGCGGATTGCCGGTAATGGGGAAGTAGCCAAGAAAAATGCCCCTTGATTTGAAACATACATTATTTTACCTTGGCAGCCCCGGCACATTGCCGGCAACGAAAGTGGTGAATTATCCCGTAACCCGTCGATTTATGACATTTAATCACAAAGTCCTGATTTTCCTGTTCGTGCTGCTCGGCGCGGGCATTGTTTCGTCCCACGCGCAAAAGTCGCCGGTGAAAGTGCTTATCGTGGATGGGCAGAATAACCATGAGCAGTGGCCAAAGATCACGGCCATGATGAAGTATTACCTGGAAGACACTAAAAAATTCGCGGTGGATATCCAGCGCACGCGCTACACCTGGCAGGGCGATAAGCTCGCGCAGGAATATCCGGTGAAAAACGGCCCGGAGACGCAGGCGTTGAAGCAGCCGAAAATGGATTCGGCTTTTCATCCCAAATTTTCCAATTACGACGTCGTTATCTGCAACTTCGGCTGGAATGCAGCGCCATGGTCGGCCGATGCCCAGAAGGATTTTGAGAAATTCATGAAAAACGGGGGAGGCCTCGTGGTCATTCACGCGGCCAACAACTCATTTCCGCAATGGCCTGCCTATAACCAGATGATCGGCCTCGGCGGCTGGGGCGACCGGACAGAAAAAGACGGTCCGTACGTTTACTACGACCAGAATGGCAAGGAGGTGCGCGACACGCAGCCGGGCAAAGCGGGCTCGCACGGTGCACAAATGGAATTCAAGATCACGGTTCGCGAACCCAACCACCCCATTACCAAAGGTATGCCGGCAACCTGGCTGCACAGCCGCGACGAGCTGTACGACCGCCTGCGTGGCCCTGCCGAAAACATGCAGATCCTCGCCACAGCGTTTTCCCCAAAAACCAACAACGGCACCGACCGCAACGAGCCCATGCTGATCGCGCTCCGGTATGGTAAAGGCCGCATTTTTCACATGGCATTGGGCCACGCCGACTACTCCGTGGAATGCGTGGGCTTTATCACCTGCCTGCAACGGGGCAGCCAATGGGCCGCTACCGGCAAGGTGGACATCCCCATCCCATCGGACTTCCCGACGGAAACCGAAACCAAACAGCGCAAGTTTGCGCAGTGATATCACCGAATAGCAAATGCCAAAGCGCCGCGGAATCCTTTTTCGCGGCGCTTTGGCATTAATAGTTATTAAACGGTTACAGGCGAAGCTTTACCGTGAGCTATTGCCGGTAAATCAATAAGTTAAGTCTCGTACCTCTGCTCATTGCGGTTAAGTTTAGCGGGTTTGAAGTAGTATTATCCGGTTGTAGTTGTATTCTACAAATGGTATTGTAGAATTTATAAAAGTATTTCAAGGCCATAGTTGTATTTTTGGAATTAGTTGTACTTTTTATAACAGAACCTAATCCTGTTTTTTTATGAATGTATATTTTACTTCAAAGATGTTTGATAAAAAATCAGTGAAACTGTCCCTGCGACGACCAACCCTGAATGTATTACTATGCGCATTACTTGCACCTGTGGGCACGTATGCGCAAAAGAAGGACACCCTCATGGTCGGGCGGGATGCCGGTCAGAACAAAAGCATGGTCGTTTTTCAAGACGGAGCGTTGCTGTTGGGCGGTGAATATAACGGAGACGGGTTGGGCGTTGATGTACCCGTCCAAGGAGCTGGTACACGCATGATGTGGTATCCAAGAAAAGCCGCTTTCCGCGCAGGAGCGGTGAGCAATAATCATTGGGATGCCCCCCTTATCGGAGACTTTTCCGTGGCGATGGGACAAGATGTGCTGGCATCGGCCAACCATGCAACTGCTTTTGGCCTAAGAACAACGGCAGCGCAGCAGTCATCTTTTGCGGTAGGCGAAAATAACGTCGCGAGCGGGGCCGCATCGGTGGCCATGGGTTATCACGCTCATACGAATGCGCGCCAGGGAAGTTTCGTGTTTGCCGACCGGTCTTCTGTGGATACCATCCGCGCCGGCGTAAACCACTCTGCCAACTGGCGTACCAGTGGCGGGTTTCGCATATTCACCTCGTCCAATCTCAGCACCGGCGTAACACTCCAGAGCGGCGCTTCGGTGAGTAACTGGGGGCAGTCAAACGCTGTCATTTCTACTTCTACTGGCGCTTTCCTGTCCACCAGCGGCGTATGGACGAATGTTTCGGACGTCAACCGCAAACATCGCTTCCAGCCGGTATCAACCGAAGAGGTTCTGGAAAAGCTCCGGAAGCTGCCGATAACCAGTTGGAGCTATAAGGCGGAAACCGACAACATAAGGCACATCGGCCCGATGGCGCAGGACTTTTATGCGGCATTCGGACTCGGCAACGATAACCGCGGCATCGGAACCGTGGACGCCGACGGCGTGGCATTGGCGGGTATCAAAGCATTGGAAGAACGTACCCGGAACCTCGCGGCCGAACTGGAAAGCCTGAAAGCGGATAATGCGGCACTTCGCCAGCAAATGCACGATAACAACGGTAACTCCTGGATGGGTTTTGCCGGCATCGGGTTGCTGGCCCTCGCCCTGGGAGCAGGCCTGTTAATGGTACGGCGGTTGGGCGGAAGCCGGATTTCCCCGGCCATACGCATTTAGTCCTGTTCAACTTCCTGTTTTAATCTAAAATATTCCAAATGAAAGCTATATATATGATGGCACTGCTGGCCGGGTTCGGCGGGAGCGCCGTTGCGCAGGGTTTGTCCAGTGCCGGTGGGACGGTTACCGTCCAGGGCGGCATTTTGCAGGTGAAAGGCGACTTGCAACTAGGCGGGGGCTCTTTTATTAATAATGGCAACGTTTTTGTTTCCGGGAACCTGGTCAATAACCAGGCGATGGCGGAGGCGGATACCGGGGCGCTGACATTAGACGGCGTCGCCCCGCAGACGGTGGGCGGTACTCAGCCTTATTTCACCCGTTATCTGACGATCAACAACCCCGCTGGTATTGTGTTGGAAAATAATATCAAAGTCGGAGGGAGGGTTACCCTTTCAAACGGGATCGTGGATGCTACCAACAACGTCGCCGCGCTCGTCATCGGGGATACCGCAGCAGTGGTGGGTGTGTCCGATGCAAGGCACGTAAATGGTTATGTCGTCAAAACCGGGACGGGGAGTTTTGTTTACCCGGTCGGTGACGGCGTCCGGCACCAGCCCGTTACGGTGGAGCTCACCGACAACAGCGCCGGCATGAGCGCACGTTACTTTGCGGGAGATGCAGGCACCGCCCCATTTACCAGTACCGGCGGTTCTTCTATTGCATTGGAAGCCTACAACAACGAAGAATACTGGGACCTTGCCCCCGCAGGCACCGCCACAGGCAAGGTGATCATCACCTATGATGATTATAAAAACCCGTCCATCACCGCCTCCGAGAACCCGAACGTTTTCAGCGTAGCCCATCGCATAGGGGGTAATTGGCTTAATGAGGGACACAATGTGACCGGCACGCTCACGGCCGGTACTGTGACGAGCGAGGTGATCTCGTCGTGGAGCCCGTTCACACTTGGGGCCATCCCGGAAGCCGGTCTGCCCGTGACACTGGTGAGTTTCGATGCGAAGGCTGTTGAAAGCAACGCATTGCTCGAATGGCAGACCACCAGCGAGGAAAATGCATCCCATTTCGAAGTGGAAAGAAGCCTTGATGCACGCAGCTTTCAGAAAATCGGCGAGGTAGCTGCGGCTGGTTTTAGCAACGGCCTGCAACGGTACAGTTTCACAGACCGTTCATTTGGCAACCAGCTGCAAACCGTTTACTACCGGCTCCGTTCCGTTGACCTGGACGGTACTTTCAGTTTATCAAGGGCTGTTTCCCTGCAGCCGCGCGGCGCAGGCCAGCTCGCGGGCGTGTACCCCAACCCCGTGCGGAAGGCGGGCATGGTAACCGTCACATCCGGCGTTCTGGCCAGTGAAGTCGGCCTCTGGGACATGCTTGGCCGTAAAATTCCGGTGCGCACCTCGTCGCTGGCCGACGGATCGTTGCAGGTTGATCTAAACGGCGTCGTTTCCGGATTATATCTTCTCAAACTTACTACCAGCCAGGGCATTGTAAGCCATAAGCTGGTTGTCGAATGAACTTTCCTCCCTTTAATCCATTCAATATGAAACGCATCATAGTTACTTCACTTTTTGTCATTGCATCCGTTTACGCCAATGCCCAGGTGGGGATTGGCACACTTACGCCGAAGGCAGGCCTACACGTGGCCGACAGCAGCGTAGTTTTCGCCGCTCCCGGTGACGTCTCCGGGACCAAACCCGTACCCGTTACAGGCGAAGGGCGGCGAATGATGTGGTATGTGGATAAGGCCGCATTCCGGGCAGGGTATGTGGGCTCATTTTCGAGCAGCTACTGGGATGCTGCCAATGTCGGTAACTACTCGTTCGGAGCGGGCCAGCACGTCCGTGCTTCGGGGTCAAGTTCGTTCGCTGTCGGTCTGGGGACCACTGCGTCCGGCGAGGCATCCGCGGCGCTTGGAAACTATGGCACCGCGTCGGGAGATCGTGCGTTAACTTTCAATGGAACTGCCAGTGCCACGGGAGCCATTGCTTTGGGTAGCGGCGCGCAGGCGACCAATGACGATGCCGTCGCCATTGGGCCGTCATCAATCTCGGGCGGACTCGCTTCCGTTGCGATCGGTCCGTCCATTGCCACCGGCCATTTTGCGATTGCCATCGGCTTGCAAAACAGCGCTAGGGGCCAATTTTCAATGGCGCTCGGCAAGAATGCACGGGTAAGGCATCAGGGGTCGATTGTAATCAGCGACGCCAGTGCAAGTTTCAGTAGCGACAGCGCTTACAGTACCACCAATAACCAGCTCACTATGCGTTTTGCCGGAGGTGCACGCGTGTTTACCAATCAGGGCCTCACGAGCGGCGTCGAAATTTTTTCCGGCGGAGGATCGTGGAGTGGAGTCAGCGACCGGCGGAAAAAAGAGAATTTCGAAGTATTGAATACTGAAAACGTCCTTCAAAGAGTAGCGCAGCTCCCGCTTACCAGCTGGAACTACAAAAGCCAGCCTGCAACCACCAGGCACATCGGCCCGATGGCGCAGGATTTCTATGCAGCATTTGGTCTGGACGGCATCGGGAATGATACGACGATCAACTCCTTGGATATCGACGGCGTAAATATGGCCGCCATCCAGGCACTTGAAAAACGCACCAGGGACTTGCAGGAAGAAAATGACCGCCTGAAAGCAAAACTGGAAGCCATGGACGCAAAAATGGCTTCCATTGAAAAGATGATCATGGGAGCACCGCGGAAAGAGGAAGTCTCAGCTTCCCGGTAGTCTGCCCGTTCAAAGGAGCTGCCCGATAAAGCCTGTGGCGATTTCATTGGCCGGGTAGCTCCGAAATTCCTCACTAAGCTGCTGCGCCTGCCGCCGGTATTGGTGGTCGGATAGTACTGTCTCCACGGCCCGGCGGATCTGGCCAGCTTTGGGTGTCTCGGTTTTCAGGTCAATCCCGACGCCATTAAAATGGACGCGCGCGGCAATGTCGTCCTTACCTTCATGAATTCCTCCCGCGACGATCGGCAGCTTGTGTTGCAGCGCGAGCATAACGCCCCCGTAACCCCCGTTCGTCACATACACACTCGCATAAGGCATTACCGCATCGTAATCGATGAAATCCTCGATCAGGAAATGGGCCTGCGGATAACGCTGGCGCAATGTCTCCGTGCCGGAGCCGCCCGTCGAACGGAACGGTTGCAAAAAGTATACGTTGAATTTTCATGGCTAATATTTTCTGTTTTGAATGGGACAAAAATAGCGGCCGCCGCCCCGCCGTGTCCAGGCACAACCAGATGAACTGTAAAATGAAGGCGATGAAGCGTCTTTTATCCACCTGTTAATGGTAGTTGTCCCCTCTGCTGAGGTCGGTTATGGATCGGGGAGCGCTGAGCGGCAGTATGCGCACTGTATTTAGCGCCGCAGCAAGTTATTGCACGAAATATCGTCATGAAATTTGTGGCTTAAATTATTTAAATAACTGGATATCAGATTATTAAAATAATGGCACGCGCCTTGCAATTAAATATATCGTCGGGGCAGATTTCACTGGTGATACAGTTCGAGAATCCTACCCCGGCAACCAAAACCAAGACCATAGGTCAGCATTAAATTCAAACGTATAACTCATATCGTTTGGCAACGAGGCTTTGCAGCCGGTTTCCCTTTCATCGAAACGAAGATGACGGGTGCCAGCTCACCGAGGCTGCTGTAAGGGGTGTGCACTTTCCACCCGTTCGTGCATGGGACAAACCAACGTCGGCGCGCCGTTCCCGCGAAGTCCGATCAGCAACACGGTGATTCAATGGAGGGGAAATTTTCAGGATTAACTAAAAAGAATTAAAAGAACATGAAAAAGAAACAAAAAAAGCTGTCCGTGAAGGACTATGCGACCGACCCCAACCTGTCCAGAGAAGTCAGGGAATTTCTGAAAATCGTCAACACGTCGGGTGGTCCAGCCCTTGAAACGCTCCCGCTTGCCGATGCACAAGCTGGCCTCGCCAATGCACAGGCATCGGTGGAAGTGGATGTTTCGGGTGTTAAAATAGACCTGAAAACCATCACCAGTGACGGATACACGGTGGATCTCCACATTGTCCGTCCCGAAAATGCCGTCGATACATTGCCTGCATTCATGTTCATCCATGGCGGTGGCTGGATTTTGGGCGACTTCCCGACGCACCACCGTCTCGTCCGCGACATTGTGCTCGAATCTGGCATGGCGGCTGTGTTCGTCAACTACTCCCGCACTTCCGAGGCGCGCTATCCACAGGCGATCAATGAAATTTATGCGGCTACAAAATGGGTTGCCGCCAACGGGCATATGATCAACGTCGACGGCAGCAAACTGGCTATCGTAGGCAACAGCGTAGGCGGCAATATGAGCACCGTTACCTGCCTGATGGCCAAGGAAAAAGGCGGGCCGGAGATCAAGCTGCAGGTAATGATGTGGCCGATTGTGGATGCCGATTTTGAAACCAAATCCTACCGGAAATTTGGGAAAGACCGTTTCCTGAGCACATCGCTGATGAAATGGATGTACGACCTTTACATTGAAGACCCCAAAGAGCGCAAAACCATTTACGCCTCACCGCTGCAAGCGACATTGGAACAATTGAAAGGCTTGCCGCCAGCATTGATCCAGACCGCCGAAAATGATATCCTTCGCGACGAAGGTGAGGCCTACGGCCGCAAACTCGACGAAGCCGGCGTGCCTGTGACCACCGTCCGCTACAATGGAATGATCCACGATTTCGGCCTGCTCAATGGCCTGGCCACGTTGCCGGCGGTACGTTCGCACATCCGCCAAATCGGTGCGGAGCTCAAAAAGTACCTCGTTTAGTTTTCATCGTTTTCAAAATTCACCCCTAATTATTTTAACTCATGTCAAAATTCAACTTAATGTTCGTCGGAGTGATCGCTACTGCACTATTAGCATTCGTTTCCCGCAATCAAATCGAATCGCGGCAAAAGCCCGAAGACCCGAAAAAGGGTGTTAAAAACATCGTACTGGTACACGGCGCATTCGCGGACGGTTCGAGCTGGTCGAAGGTGATTCCGCTCCTGGAAGCAAAAGGCTTCAAAGTGACTGCCGTGCAAAACCCGCTTACTTCGCTCAATGACGACGTAACTGCTACCAGACGGATTATCGCTTTGCAGGACGGGCCGGTGCTGCTGGTGGGCCATTCGTGGGGCGGCGTGGTGATCTCCGAAGCGGGCAACGACCCGAGAGTGGCTGGTCTCGTATATGTTGCAGCGTTCGCGCCGGACAATGGCGAGTCGCTGAACGACGTGGCCAAAACTGCGACCCCCGCACCTGGTAACGAGCAAGTCCAGGCAGACGCTGCCGGCTTTCTCTCCCTCACGCCCAAGGGTATTTTCGAAGATTTCGCACAGGATTTGCCCATGCCCGAACGCAAGCTGATCCTCGCCACCCAAGGCCAGTGGGCCGCATTCACGACGGGCGAGAAAGTGAGCAAGGCTGCCTGGCACGAGAAACCGTCGTGGTTCATTGTAGGCGGGAACGACAGGATGATCAATCCCGGTTTGCAGCGCACTCTGGCAAAGAAAATGAACGCACAGTCGCTCGAACTGAATTCCAGC
Source organism: uncultured Dyadobacter sp. (assembly GCA_966211825.1). Classification (GTDB taxonomy): domain Bacteria; phylum Bacteroidota; class Bacteroidia; order Cytophagales; family Spirosomataceae; genus Dyadobacter. Next base: position 15,128 of record CBIHPQ010000025.1, read on the forward strand.
CACGTGCCCATGCTCTCACAACCTGCAAAAGTGGCCGCTTTCATCGCCAACGCAGCCAGTAATGTGGATAGCAAAGGGTTAGCTTCCAAATAAATAGGATTCCAGAAATTCCCAGGTCACCTTTCACTTCTTCGACAAGGTGGCCGGGAATTTCATCTGATTTTACATAAGACTACGCCGATGAAAGCCCGATACAACCGCCGAAATTTCCTGAATACACTCACATTCGCCGCGGGACCATTGATGGTGCCGGACGCTTCCTACATTCATATGTACCGCATCGGCCGGAGGAAGGCGAATGTTGCCGCAACTTTCCATGAAGATCCGCTGGCCGACATCCGGCAGATCGAGGCAGGAGAGCTGTCCATCGGTTATGCCGAGCTAGGGCCGAAAGACGGCACGCCCGTCATGCTGCTCCACGGGTGGCCGTACGACATCCATAGCTACGAAACGGTAGCACCGATGCTTGCTTCCCGCGGTTGCCGGGTGATTGTACCGCACCTGAGGGGCCATGGGTCCACCCGATTTCTGGATGATGCCACGCCGCGGTCGGGGCAGCAGGCGGCGGTTGGCAATGATGTGATCGCCTTAATGGACGCATTGAAAATCCCCCGCGCCGTACTGGCCGGATACGATTGGGGTGGGAGGGCTGCCTGCGTGGCAGCCGCGCTCTGGCCCGAACGTTGTGCAGGCCTGGTATCGGTGAATGGCTATCTGATCCAGGATATTTCAAAAGCTGCGCTGCCGCTAGCTGCCCGAACAGAGGCGGGATTCTGGTACCAATACTATTTTCTGACCGAGCGCGGACATGCCGGGCTTACGGCCAACCGGCGCGAGATCGCCCGGCTGATGTGGACACGCAATTCGCCCGAATGGAAGTTCGACGACACGGTTTTCAACCGCAGCGCTACCGCTTTCGACAATCCGGATTTCGTCGACGTTACCATTCATTCCTACCGTCACCGGCTGGGGTTTGCCGAAGGTTTTCCGGTTTATGAAGAAATGGAACGGCGGCTGGCTGCCCAACCGGCGATTTCCGTGCCCACGATCACCCTCGACGGGGGCGCCGATGGCGTTGTAGCAGCTACGGATGGGAAGTCAACCGCTGCGAGATTTTCCGGAGAGCGGCAACACCGGATCGTGCCGCACGCCGGTCACAATCTCCCGCAGGAAAATCCACGCGCATTTGCAGCGGCAGTCTGGGAGCTGGCGTCGCGGCTCAGGTAAGGATTAATAATTTTTTTAATACCAAAAACAACTGTAAAATAAGATGCACATAGGCAAATCTTATCGATTGGGTGAATTTCTCGTCTGGACGCGACGGAATACGTACATCCTCTTTTTTCTCGGACTTTTCCCCGTGATCATTCATGAAATATGGGGATTGAAATGGCTGAATGTGCCCTGGCCGGTGGTGGCGTTGCTCGGTACGGCTACGGCTTTTACAGTGGGTTTCAAGAATGCGCAAACCTACAACCGGGCAGCGGAAGGGGCGCGGCTCTGGACGGACATTCTGAGCCTGAGCCGTTTTTGGGGCACCATCAGCATTGATTTCCTGAATAATTCCGTGCGGAGCAAAGAGCTGGTTTACCGCCACCTCGCCTGGCTCACGGCCCTGCGCTACTACCTGCGCGAGGACCGTGTGTGGGAGAGCAACGAAAAGAGCCATAACAAGGAGTATCAGCAGTTTTTTCATATTCCCGAACGCATACGGTCGTTGGAAACGGAACTGAAAGAATTCCTGCCCGACCATGAGCTGGAACTGGTATTGCGGTCGCGGAACAGGATGGGTAAAATACTGGCATTGCAAAGCAAGACCATCAAATCGCTGATCGAGAGTGCGGAGCTGATCGCGCCCCAATATGCCGCATTGCAGCAGATGCTGAAAGACTTTTACGCCGCACAGAGCAAATGCGAGCAGCTCAAAGATTCGCCCTATCCGCGGCAATATGCCGTGATCAACAACATTTTCGTGTGGACGTTCTGCTTTATGCTGCCGTTCGGGATCGTCCATGATTTTGACCTGCTCAATGAGGTCGTAGATGCACCTTTGCGCGGGTATATGGCGTGGGTGACGATCCCGTTCAGCATGCTCATTTCGTGGATGTACATTTCACTCGAACAAGTCGGCGAGAGTACAGAAAACCCTTTCGAGGGAAGCGCAAACGACGTTCCTATCTCGCAAATGAGCCAGCAGCTCAATATAGAGCTTCGTGAAATGCTGGGGGAGACCAACCTGCCCGACGACTTACAGCCTCACCATAACATTATTCTTTAAACCTAAATCAAAAACTGAACATGGAAACTCTTAACCTTGAAATTCTAAATCCTGGCCCGATCCTGACATACCTGAAAGTACAACTCCGCGAGCCGGGCGTTTCGCCGCAGAGCTACCTGCGCCGCCCGACGGCCAGCGGTTCGCCGGATTTTTCGGTATGGGACTTTGGTATCAACCCGTTGGGTATCCGCGAATCGGCCCTGCCGGAAGTGCTGCAATTGATGGGCATCCGGAGCGTCACGTTAAACAACACCCAGGACCTGAGCCCGCTCCACCGCCTGAGCAGCGGCATCCCGCACAACGGCAACGACCAGGACAAATGGCGTTACCTCATGAGCGACGCCGTGGCGAAGGTGTTGCAGTCTTTTATAAGGAATTGCCGCGCCATTGCATTCCACGACTGGGCGAGCCTTGCCGGCGCTTCAGACCTTTGGAAGAGCCTGCTGCGCGGCGCCATCAGGTCCGTGGGAACGCAGGGCCTCGAATTTATCTTCTACCTCGGCGACCCGCTTACCCGTCGTTCGTTCCAGGTAGAAGAGGCGATCGATATTATCGCCGATTTTTCGGAATATGGACAGGTTACCATTGCGCTCGACGAAGACGAGGCCATTAAACTCTGGATGGTACTCAACGGCGTGCATGAGTACGGCAGCGTCGTAAACCAGACTTTTCCCGATTTGAAAAGAAAATTCGTTTCTATTTTCCGGACTATCAATATCGATCGCCTGCTCGTGTACTCGGCCACGCAGGCAATGCTTTTTACGCGGCATACCCAATTGTTGCTCGCCCGTAAAAAAGTGGCGTCGACGTTTGAGATCGCGCCCGAGGCACGCGAGCATTTTATCGAGGGGTTCTGCATGGGCCTCGTGCGGCAGATGGACATCGTCCGGTGCCTTGCATTGGGCCTGATCGTCTTTGGTTCTCGGAGTGAAATGGGACCTGGCGCTGCAAGGCAGGGACTTCTCGACTACATTGATCAATGGTCAGACGACCTTCAACAGCAGGAAATCATGTATCTTTACCAGTAATACCATCAATCATTGGAAAAAAAATATTCCCACAGCAACAGGTTAACGAAGCGAGAATGAGGAGTACCGGATAGGGGACTTGTTGAAAGGCAATGTACTATGCTTGGAAACGAACAACTTGCGGAGAAGGAGCGGATCAACGAAGTCCTGCTTGAACTGAGCAACAGAATGGTGAAAGTCCGTAACCGGAGAGACCTGTTGCACGTCATCAATTCGGGCTTGCGAAAAGTGATCAACTTCACGGCCTGCGTCATGACGATCCTCGACGAAGCGCACCAGACCTATAATGCGTTTCTGACGGACCCCGAGTCCAAATCCAGGGATTACGATGCCTATAACGAGGCCATCAGCACGCCCTACCCGGTAGCAGACGGCATTTACGATGTGGCGGCGAAGTCGGAAGGACCTGTGTTGTTCGATCTGCGAAATTTTGATGTAGATCACGCGCCGGTATGGTTCAAGCTGCATTACGCGGCTGGTGCACGGGAAATGATGATCAAAGCGCTGCCCGGGGAAGATGCCCGCAGGCATAGCCTCATTCTTTTTTCCGACGAAACCGGTACTTTCGATGATTGCGCCATCCATATTATCGAGCGCATTTCCAGTCAGCTGTCGACGGCTGCCAGCAATATTACAGCCAACGAAGAAATTCTGAACCGGGAAAGTGAAAAATCCTTTCTGCTCAATTTCAGCCAGAATATCGCCGCAGTACGAACAAAAGCGGACCTTGAAACGGCCATTTCCGAAGCCCTGCAGCATTTGCTCAGCACCCGGCTCGCCATGATCCGCATTATCGAAGACGACGGCGAGACATTGACGCCGTATTTGTGGGACATCTCGCTTTTTACCAACGTCATGGACTTGTTCGATCAGCTTACCAATCGGAGGGCCACGGTGCACGAGTATTTCTTCGCCCAGGTACTGGTGAGCAAGGAGCCGATCGTGATCGATATTGCGGCGGAGGAGCAGAAAGGCAACAGTCCGGCTTATATCACATTCTGGAAACGCCTTGGCCTGAAAAACGTGTATGCATCGGCCTTGCGGGTGGGCCAGCAAAACGTCGGGACGATGTTTTTCCTTTCCGACGAGCTCAATCTGAATGTGCTGAAAGGTCTGTGTGCCCAAATCTCCATTGCTATTTCAAATATCCGGGCCAATGAAAAGATATTGGCCTACAAACAGTTGCTGGAAATCGAAAACGACCAGCTGAAAGAACAGATCCGGACGATCTACAACTTCTCGGAGATCGTCGGCAGCGGCCCCGAAATGCAGGACGTGTACCATTTGATGTCCCTTGTGGCCGATTCGGCTTCCACCGTTTTGCTCCTCGGCGAGACCGGCACCGGCAAGGAGCTCATCGCCCGCGCCATTCACAATGCATCGCCGCGCAAGAACAAGCTGATGATCAAGGTCAACTGCGCCGCATTGCCAGCCAATCTTATTGAAAGTGAATTGTTTGGCCATGAAAAAGGAGCGTTTACCGGCGCAGTGGAGCGTCGCATCGGCAAGTTCGAGCTGGCCGACCAAAGCACCTTGTTCCTCGACGAGATCGGAGAAATGCCTTTGGAAGCACAGGTAAAGCTCCTGCGGGTTTTGCAGGAAAAGGAACTGGAAAGGATCGGCGGAAAAACGACCATTAAGGTGGATGTACGCATAATCGCCGCCACCAACCGCAACCTGGAAGAAGAGGTGAAGGCCGGCCGCTTCCGCTCTGATCTTTATTACCGCCTCAATGTATTCCCCATCGTGCTCCCGCCGCTTCGCAACCGGCCGGACGACATTGTTCCGCTGGCGCATTTTTTTGTGGACCGGTACAGTAAAAATTCAGGCCGGAAAGTTACCGGCTTCGCGCCCAAAGTCATTCAGGAGCTGCAAGCATACCCCTGGCCCGGCAACGTCCGCGAGCTGGAACACCTCATCGAACGCAGTGTGCTGTTGAACGACGATGTCGTCGTTCGCGAAATCCATTTGCCCAAACATGAGCCGGAAGACAAGCCGACGGCCGTGCTGCCCACGCAAACGCTTTCGGAAGTGGAGCGCGCCTATATTATTGAGGTATTAAAGCAATTTCAAGGCAAAATTTCGGGCCTTGATGGCGCCGCAGAATTTCTCGATATTCCTGCCACCACCCTTCATTCCAAAATCAAGAAACTAAAAATCAGTAAGGCAGATTACTTCTGAAAAGGAGAAAAAACGCCGCGGTATTTCGCCTGTGTGATCGTCAAATGGCTAAATACCGCGGCGTTTTGCATTGTGCCCTATTGGTAACACCCTTGTAAATAGCCGGTTGGGTATCTGGCACGGCGCTTGCTGCCTTGTGTGCTCTGACCACTTAGCTATACAGAAAACAATGGAGTTCGTACTGGTTTTTAGAAGGGATGATCAATGCGCCGTGCCGCCATTGCAGGAGGAGGAATTGCTCATGTACCGCAAGCATTGGCAGGACTGGTACCTGAGCCTCGCCGCCCGGCAGCGACTTGCAAGGCCCGTTCAACGGTGGGACGCGCAGGGCATTACGGTCGGCAGGGAAGAGATGGTCGAAAGGAGCGTCACGGTCGAAGGGTTGATCTTTGTCGAAGCCTGCGACTATGCCGAGGCGGTCGAAATTGCCAGGGATTGTCCAATACTGCTCCTGGGCGGGTTGGTGGAGGTCCTGCAAGGAAAATAACCTTTACCCTGAGTCTTAAAGCACGAACGCCCCGCAATATACGGGGCGTTCGTGCTTTAATGGGGGTTGGGCTTACTGCACGGGTGGGATCGCCATGCGTACTTCAACCGATGCACCGAACTCGATAATAGGGCAGCCGCTCGCGATCTCAACGGCCTCGTCGTAGCTCTCGGCCTGGATCAGGAACAGCCCGCCGATGGACTGCTTGTTTTCTACAAACGGGCCTTTAGATACCTCGTTACCTTTTTTGATCACGCGGCCGTCCAGGTCCCATCTTTTAGGAGGGGCCACGAGGCGACCTTTTGCACCGATGCCCGCCACCCAGTCCTGGTAGGGTTTGATAGCAGCCTGCATTTGCGCAGCGGTAGGTATCGGATCTGAGCTGGTAATGTCTCTGTGGATTGCAATCAGGAAATCATTCATTGTTTTAGAAATTGAATTGGTTAATAAAAATTGAAAAGATAAATACTTGACTAATAGCGGCTTCCAATGTGCAGGATGTCGCGTGCTTCTTCCAGAGAATAGTGTGCGGTAAGGTCTGCTTCTTCGATCATTTCCAGGACCTGGTCGTCGCTGAGCGTCGTAGAGGATGAAACCGGATCGAGTTCTATGAAATGCCCCAGCGCGAGGTCTTGGAGCATGCTGATGACCGTCCCCGAGCAATCGCCGGGTAGCACTTTTACATTGTATTCCTGCATGTCTGGTTAAAATTTAGGTGGCTAAAACAATTGTTCTCACATCCCCCTCGATGCGGATAAAGCCCATGCGGCCCTCCTCGAAATCTGAAATGGCTTTGCCAAGCTCCTCTTCGGAACCCATGGCCATCGCACCGGCGGAAAAGATCGGCTCGCCGAGGGGCTTGCCGCTCAGCAGGATGATCCGGGCGCCGGAAACAGCGGTCAACAGAAGCGTTTCTTGCCGGTCGGAGCGGCCCGCGGCCAGTACCTGGCCCGTCGTGATGATCCAGGATTTGTGGTCGTTGGCGAAAACGGCCTTCCCGGACACGATGTAAATGGTCGCGGTCCACCCCGTCGGCAGGTCATGCCGGAAAGATTGACCCGGTTCAATGGCAATGTCAAGGAATGTCAGGTGGTCGGGTGTTTCGGTGGGGTTACGCGCGGCGTCTGTATGCCCGGTAACCACTTTCACAGTCGCGCCGTCCTGGCTTACCACCGGCATGTCGCGGCTGTCGATAAACAACGCCTCCGGTAGCTGCTGTTTCCGGCCCGCGGCCGTGTTCACGAATACCTGCATACCATGCACGCGGGAGCCTTCCGGCACGGGAAATTCGGTGTGCACGATGCCGCGTCCCGCCCAGGTCCACATCAGGCTGCCGGGTGTGATCACGATGTCGGTCCCGGACGAATCGAGATTGTGGTAATGTCCGGAATCTTCAAAAAGGTAGCTCACTGCCGACATGCCTGCGTGCGGGTGCGGGCCGAAAACATCGGTTGTCAACTCGAAATGGTCGAAACCGATCAATGGGTCCAGAAGTCCGTTGAAATGGATCGAGCGTACTTTCCGGGCAGCAAACTGCCGGTCGCCCGCACTCACTGTTTGAAATACCTTGGATACCTCTAAATGCTTCATGACTGAATGGGAAAAACTATACTAAACTATTCGGGCCATCCGGATTGCTCCGGTCTGGAAAGGAAGGGCCTGCTTGCCGGCGACTGGTTACTCTTCGTCTTCCAGCAGTTGGTCGTGCATCCGGAGCGCATCGTCCATGAATTCGCTTCCTTCGGAAGTATGGTCTTCATGATGATGGATTTCCGTCGAAAGGATTTCGACTTCGCGTTTGTAGTCGTCATTGCCGTTGTCGTGCATCATTTGCATAAACAGGTTCATAGCCGTAGTTGTTTTTGGTTTAGAAATCAGGTTGAAAAAGAATGCTCACTGTGGTTGTTATACGTTGGTCGCTTTAAACCAGTCGGCGAAGTTCACGGAGCCTACGCGCGCGTCGCCCGCAGGCAACAGTACCACGTCCGAAAGCAGCGCGCCGTAATACCGGGCCTGGCTGTCGGTCACCACCGAGCGGGTATCGCCTTTGAGGTTAAGGAACTTCTGGACAAGCTCTGCAAGCCGGAAACGCTCCGGGCCGGCAATTTCGAGCACGCCATTGTGCGGCGTATCGAGGGCAACTTCCGTCACTGCCGAGGCCACATCGTCGGAAGAAATGGGTTGCACAAATGCCGCCGACAGCCTTACGATCTGTCCTTGTGTGGCCGACTGGGCAATGCCACCCAGAAACTCGAAAAACTGCGTGGAATGGACGATGGTATAGGGCATACCCGATTCGCGGATGAGTTTTTCCTGCGCGATCTTGCCGCGGAAATAGCCGCTTTCCGACAGCAGCTGCGTTCCTACCACCGACAAGGCAATGTGATGTTTTACACCCGCTTCCTTTTCGGCCGCCAGCAGGTTGGTACCCGAGATAGTGAAGAAATCGAGCACGGCCTGATCTTCGAATGAAGGCGAATTGGCTACGTCGATCACAATGTCGGCGCCTTTCAAAGCGTCCGCCAGGCCTTCGCCCGTAATGGTGTTAATGCCCGTTGCGGGTGAGCCTGCGATTACTTCGTGGCCCAGGTTGGTGAGGTTATTGACGACCTTGGAGCCGATAAGGCCACTTCCGCCGATTACAACGATTTTCATAAGTGTTTGAGATTTTGGTTTGAAAACACTTTATAAGGATCAATCGCCGTGCCAAACTATTAAATTATTGATAATGAATAGTTTACGTATTTTTTAATAACAAAAATCGCGCGATATTTCGCCTAATGACATGGGCCGGCTTTAAATATCGCGTGATTTGGTTTTTATCAGATCAATCTGCCAGGTACTGCCGTTTGGTGATACCCAGCTTCTTGATTTTCGAATGCAGGGTTGTGGCAGGCATTCCCAGGTACTCGGCGGCCCCGCCGCGACCAGCGAGCTTTCCGCGGCATCGTTTGATCGTCTCAATAATGTGTACCCGCTCCACGTCTTCGAGCGTACCGACCATCGTAGCGGACTGCAACTCTGCATTGGCCTTCTTGTTGGGCAGGTATACTTCCCGTATCATCGGCTCGGTCGAGAGCAGCACACACCGTTCCATGAGGTGTTCGAGCTCGCGGACATTGCCGGGCCATGGATAGCTCGTGAGCTCGTGCAGCACTTTCGGCGAAATCTTCCTGACTTTCCGGCCGGTAGCTTTGCTATACCGGTCCACAAATAGGTGGGCGAGCGGCACAATGTCGTCGCGGCGGTCGCGGAGGGGCGGCAGGTGGATCGGGAACACGTTGAGGCGGTAATAGAGGTCGGAGCGGAACCGGCCGGCTTTTACCTCCTCTTCCAGGTTCCGGTTGGTAGCGGCAATGATCCGGACGTTCACCTTAATCGTCGTTTTGCCACCGATCCTTTCCAGTTCTTTTTCCTGTAAAACGCGCAGCAGTTTCACCTGTGCTTCCAGGGGCATTTCACCAATCTCATCAAGGAACAGCGTGCTGTTATCGGCCAGCTCAAACTTGCCTATGCGGCGTTCCAGCGCACCGGTGAACGCGCCTTTTTCATGCCCGAACAGCTCACTTTCAATGAGATTGGCCGGCAGTGCGGCGCAGTTAATCTTGATCATCAGCTTATCCTTTCGCGGTGAAGTGCTGTGGATGGCCCGGGCGATCAACTCCTTGCCTGTGCCCGTCTCGCCGGTAATGAGCACCGTCGAGTTGGATTCCGACACCAGGTTGATCAGGTCGTACACTTGCTGCATTTCCGGGCCGCTGCCTACTATTTCGTTGAAATTATAGGTCCGTTCGATCTGCTCTTTCAACTGGCTGTTCTCCATTTCGAGCATTCTTTTGTATGCCAATATCTTTTCATTGGCCTGGATATTGGCGATGGCCGTCGATATCTGTGAGCAAATGCCTTGAAGGAGTTCGCTTTTCAGGTTATCGGTCAGCAGCCAGAGCGTACCGAGGTCGGCCTGGGCGCTTCGCAGCGGTGCCGCGAACATGTATTTCAGCCCTGTTTTTGCCCAAAGCTGCACGAATGCATTGTCCGGGCAGGCTCTCAGTTCGTCGGCTACTTTCAGGATCAAATGGACTTCGGAAGCCAGTACCCGGGCAGGAAGCGGTTGATGAATGCTGTTGGAAGCTTCCACGAGCGCGTCGAAATGTTCGAGCGCGTTTTCGAAAAGCGTCCTGTCGTACATGAACGGTTTTAATGTAAAATTATCATCCTCGATCAGGTTTATCATCGCCAGTTTGACATTCAGGACGCGGCTCAGCACTTTGAAAACGGCATTCTTCAAATCTTCTTTCGTGCGAACCCGCGCCACTTCATTGCTGAAACCGAGCAGGAAGGTTTTTTCCCGTTCCCGTTCGATGATCTCTTCCGCGGCCAGCACGTTCGACATTGCCACCGAGATTTGCGAGCCGATCGCCTGGAGCAACGAAAGATTGGCCTGCTCGATACCCAGCCACAGCACACCCAGCGTCACATCGCCGTTCCGCAAGGCAATTCCCACCATGGTTTTCAGCCCCATAACCTGCCAGAGGAACAGGTACCGGCTCGTAACGCCCCGCCTGATCTCGGCGTCGATGTTGACTTGCAGCGGTATGGTGCTGTCGAGCACGCGGTTTTGCAGGCCGTCAAAAATGGGGAATTGGCTCTGGGTCAGCTCTATCATGTCGGCGCTGGAAACGTCGTTGATCCCCAGGTCGTGCACGTAGGTGGTCATCGTTTCCTGGTCGGGGTTGATCCGCCGGATACCGAACCCGCGCATGAGGTTGAACCGGACGAGGGTGGTTCGTATGGCATCGGCAAGTTCCTGCCGGTTGCGTACAGCTGCCAGTCCAATGCTGCATTCGAGCAGGATTTCATTGATCCATTCCTTCTCCCTGATCTCGTCGTTCTTGATGATATTGGTAACGGCGCTGGAAATTTGCGGCGCGATCCCTTCTATAATGCTGACGAATTCCTCTGTAAAACTTCCCGGGCGATCGGTGTACATGTGGAGGAAGCCCATGATCTCATTCTTGCTTTTCAAGGGCGTCATCAGGATTTCCCGGATGCCTCCTTCATAGTTTACCCGCAGGAACGTGGGGCTGCCGGGCAGGTCCATGACATCTTCCATCCAGTACAAAACCGGTTTGCCGGCGTCAAGTACCCCCTCAATGAATTGGCCGCTGAGTGGGAAATCCGAATCGACCAGCGTGGCATAAATCGGGTGCGTCTGAATGGGCGATGATTTCGGATCGAGCAGAAACGGGCGGTACGAAGTCCGTTCCGGGTCGATCAGGGTCACGATTGTATGTTTGAAATAGAAAAGGTTTTTGATGCGGGAGGAAAACAGGACGATCAGGTCATTCTTGTCGCGGATCTGCGTGATATCGTCGCTCAGGTCCAGCAATATTTTTCGTTGTTTTTCCAGAAATTCCTTGGTTTCGGGATCTTTGGGAAGCGCTGCCTGCGAATCATGGCCGTTTTGAATATGATCTTTCATGATGGATGGGGTTGCTGGTCTCCCCGTTCGCGCGGAAGTACTATGCCGCGTGACGGTAGTTGTTATACGAATTTAATAAAAGTAGGAATGCAAAAAGGCTACTGGGAAGAGCAGCCACCGTAATGCCGTATCGACCGGCTCAAATGCTGTCCAGCCAATGGTCCAGGAAACCCTGCACCGCGGTTTTGGCCGGTACATTGCCGGCGATCGAGCCCGCTGTGGCAATGCCTAGTATGAGACAATGCGCCGGCTCCATGCCGGTTTTAAGGCCTGATGCGTAGCCTTCGATAAAATTGTCGCGCTCGCGCCCGTGATGCATGTGTGCAGGCACGGGAGGGCGGGTGATCCCGAAATAGGAATCCTGCATAACCAGCGCCGCGTGGGTTTCGGAATAGATAATGAGCCGACGGACGTCCAGCATCTGAAAAAGGGCCCGGTAGCGCCCGTTCGCATCGGGGTCCTGCATATTAAACTCCTGTACATCCTTTCCACCAAACAGCACCGACCACACACCCCAGGCCTCCCGCTCATCGAGAGCGAGGGTTACATTACCGCTGCGGGTGAAGCTGCCCATTACATCCAGGATTTCGTCCACATCAAAAAAGTGACGCCTGGCGGGGTCGCCGAGGTAGAAAATGAACTCCCAGTCGTTGCGCGCCAGAGGGCGGATGACGTCGGCCAGGAGGCCATACCAGAGGTCGGCAGCCTGATGTACGTCCGTCCAATCGGACAAAGGAATGACGCGGCTTTGGGAACACAGGTTTTGCAGGGCTTCAATGCCCGTTTGGGACCCGAGA
>CBIHPQ010000026.1:0-27270 GCA_966211825.1 uncultured Dyadobacter sp.
CCTGCGATACGATAAAGCTTTTGTGTAAAATAGCATTCACGAGGTCGTTCAACTGCGGTATGGCGCGGCAAAGTTGGTCGAAGTTGTCCTTCGTGATCAGCACGACATCGGTATCTTCAATGGCTTCAATGTTGAACCGGGAAGGCTTGCCGGTGGTCAGGCTCTCGCGGTCGCCGGTCCAGTAGTTTTCCGGCGAGAAGTTCAGGATATGTTCATTGCCTTTATTGTCAATGGAATAGGTCCTTAAAAAGCCGTTGCTGACAAATACATTAAATCGCCATACATCGCCTTCCTGTAACAAAAGTTGCCGTTTGCGCACCTTTTTGGCGATGCATACCTGCATGATCTGCTCCGTTTCCCCGGCGGAAAGCGTAATTTTATCGGTAAGGTATTGGATGAGTTTGTCGATTACCGGACTCTGGTACATATGCTTTTTGAAAATAACGGATATGCACATATAAGGATAATGACGGAATGAAAATTCACTCCGCCATTATAAACTACAATGAAATTATTTATGAAAAGCCATCACGCCGGCACGAGCTGCGTGGTAATGCCGATCCTGTTCCAGACATTAATGGTAATAATGGCCAGGATGAGCTGCGCCAGGTAGCCCTCGTCGAAAAACTTTGCGGCCTGGGCGTAGGTTTCGTCTTTCACATGGTCGCCGATGCGCGTTACCTCCTCTGTCAGCGCGAGTATCGCCCGCTCTTCTTCCGAGAAAAACGGCGTGTCGCGCCAGGCATTGAGGGCATAAATGCGCTGCTCGCTTTCGCCCGCCTTGCGCGCTTCTTTGGTATGCATGTCGATACAGAATGCGCAGCCGTTGATCTGCGACGCCCGGATCTTGATCAGATCTTTGTGCGTCCGGGTCAGTGGGGTGCTTTCAATGAATTTTTCGAGACCGAGTACTGCCTTGTATCCGGCTGGTTCAGCCTTGTCGATGTGGATTCGCGTTTGCATTGGGATATTGATTAAGATTAATGATTACTAATTGAATGAATATCCTGATGTTCTGAAATGTTGCCGATCATCGCCCTGATCTCTTTTTTGGCGTGCCCGATAACGCTGGTCAGCTCGTCGGAAGGAGCAGAGGCGCCATTGATTGCAATGGTGTGTATGTCGGTGATCCCCATAATGTTGAAGATTGTTTTCAAATAGGTGTCCTGAAAATTCATATGCTGGTTGTGCTCACCCGGTCCGTAACCTGCGGAGCCTCGCGAGAGCAGCAGTACGAGCGTTTTATCGCGAAGGAGACCGGTGTAGGGGTTCAGTTTGTCGGCCGGATTGGGCCGCCAGGTTTCGTGGATGCGCATCACCTGGTCGATGTATGCTTTCAGCGGGCTGGGGATCGACCAGTTATACATCGGCGACCCGATCACGATCACATCGGCTGTTTTTAACTCAGCCACAAAAATGTCACTCATTTCAAGGGCCAGTAAATCCTCACCCGATCGTGCAGCTGCTGGCTTGAATGCGGCCGAAATCCACTTTTCGCTCATATGGGGCACATTCATCGTTCCCAGTTCCCTGAAAGAAATCGTCGACGCAGGGTAGCGGTTTTTCCAATGTTCAATAAAGGTGCCAGTCAGTTCGCGGCTGTGAGAGCGGTGGATCCTGGCGCTTGCGTTGATGACCAATAGTTTCTTCATTTCTTGTTTTTTTTCCAAAACTATGGCTGCTTTGGGCTATATTTAAGACCCAGTTTTGATAAAACAGATAGCCCAGATGTTGCCCTACAAAACCCTGATCCGGACCGATCGTCAGGCGTCGGTTGCGCTTTATATTCAGTTATGCAATGCATTCATTGCGTTGATTACCAAAGGAACTTTGCAGCCTGCCGACATGCTCCCGAGCTCGCGGATCCTCGCTGACCTGATCGGCGTGAACCGGAACACGGTGAAACTGGCGTACGAAGAGCTGATCAGCCAGGGTTGGGCGGAATCGGTGGAGCGAAAAGGTGTGTTTGTCAATTCGAAACTGCCGGTGCCATCCACGACCGCGCTCCCGGATACGCGCATGGACGACGGCAGGCACGACGCATTTCAGTGGACTAACCGGTTCCGCAATGCTATGCCTAGCAAGAACCTTCAGAAAGCCGGACTGGCCATTGACGACGGTTTCCCGGACGTGCGCCTGGCGCCCATTGACCAGCTCATGCGCGAGTACAGGAGCATGTCACGGAAATTTTATGGCAAAAACTTCCTGCGTTACGGCAGCTCGGCGGGCTCGGAGCGACTGCGTGTTTCTATTGCCGACTATCTTGCCAATACGCGTGGCGTAACAGTGCCGCCCGACAATGTGCTCATTACCAAAGGCAGCCAGATGGGCATTTACCTGGCGGCGCAACTGCTCCTTAGCCCGGGTGATCAGGTTGCGGCAGGAATGTCCAACTATGCATTAGCCGACGAAACGTTCCGGCATGCGGGAGCGGGCATTTTGAGAATTCCCGTCGATGCATTTGGAATGGATATTGATTTTTTGGAAAAAAGTCTTGAAAAAACGGGCATTAAGGCCGTTTACATCATTCCGCACCATCACCTGCCTACTACGGTTACCCTCAGCAGCGAGCGCCGCCTGAAACTGCTGAACCTGGCCAAAACCCACCGGTTCGCGATCATTGAGGACGACTATGATTTCGACTTTCATTACGATAACAAGCCTTACCTGCCGCTGGCGAGTATCGATCACAACCAGAATGTGATCTACATCGGGTCGATCTCCAAAACCTTCGCCCCCGCATTGCGGATCGGGTTTATGGCCGGCCCGCCGGAGTTCATCAAAGCGGCGGGATCGCTTCGGGAGCTCATCGACCGCCAGGGTGATACGCTCATGGAAGAGGCGTTTTCCGTGCTGTTTGACAATGGGGAGGTTGACAGGCATTTCAGAAAATCCCTGAAAATCTACAAGGACCGCCGCGACCTTTTTTGCGAAATACTGGCATCCGGTTTCAGGGAAGAGCTAACGTTCGAAGTGCCCGAAGGCGGCCTAGGTATCTGGGCGACGTTCGCTGAGGATATCGACATGCACAAAATGTCGGCCATCGCCCGCAAAAAGGGTTTGTACATCGATGACGGGGATTTTTATAAAAATGAAAGCTATTCGGCCAATGCATTGCGGATGGGTTTTGCGTCGCTGAACGAAGCGGAGATCAGGCAGGCTTTGAAAATCCTGAAATCGGTTTTGCCGGGTACTGTTTAGCTTTTCATTAATCCAGTCGCAGACAGATTTAACGAACCTTTGGGCCATTGCTTTTCTCATTACTGGTACGTTTCCAGGCTCTTGCGTGCATTTACTTTTGCTGAAAAAACAAGTATATGGAAGAGCAATTTGAAATCAGGATTATTAAAACGGAAGCTGAGATTGCCCAGTGCTGGGACGTGGCTTTTTTGCTAAGGCCGCATCTGGAAAAGGAAAAATGGGTACCAACCGTGCTGGAAATGATGCAGAACGAGAAATTCTTCATCGCCGGTGCTTTCGACAGGGGAAGGTTCGTGGCATTTGCGGGCTGCCGGTTCATGACGTCGCTGCATACGGGCAACATGATTTACATCGATGACCTGTGCACGCTGGACGAGTACCGCGGGAAAGGGCTGGCGACAAGGTTGATCGACCACGTGAGAGAGATTGCCCGGCTGAACAATCAGGATGCATTGGTGCTGGACACTGATTTTACCAATAACACGGCCCAGAAAGTGTATCTCAAAAGTGGCTTCAAACTTGCCGCACTGCATTTGGCTAGCGCATTGAAATGAAGTAGCCCGCGCTGCCCGACTGACGGTACCAGGGCGGATTTACTCCGCAATCCTGATATTCTTCATCCGCACGGGCAGCCACACCTGCATTGGCCCGCGTCCGCGGTTGGCCCAGGTATAGTAGGGGATTGCCGTCACCGTCTGCGGTTCCGGTTTGACATTCAGACCGTCGGCGGTGGCTTTTACCACTTGCAGGTTTGCCTGAATGGCGATCACGGATTCGTCGAGGATCTGACTTTTTTGGGTATTGAATGAAGGGTTTTCAGGGACAAGCAAGTTCCATACCTCACCCGCATTATCCGCGCCCTCGACGCAATACACCAACGGGCCCCGTTGAAGCGCAATGCGATCGGCATCTGCCTTCACTTCCTTGCGCGCTTTAATTTGCCGCACTTCCATCGGCAGCCTCACTTCGATTTCGTCGCCATTCTGCCAGGTACGGTCAATGACTGCGTAGCCTTTTTCGGTTTGATAAGTTACCGGTTTGCCATTCAGCAGCACCTCTACTTTTGCATTTCCCGACGATGTGAAACTATACAACTCACCCGGAACTGGCGTATTAGCCGCCCAGCCGGGAATGCGGACATTCAATGCATATTTTACCTTCTGGCCTGGGGTAACCTTTATTTTGACATTGCCGTCCCAGGGATAATTGGTTGTCATTTGGAGGGGAACCGCTGTTTTGCCTATCTGAAAACGGGTATTGCTGCCCACAAAAAGGTTTACCCAGATCTTGCCGTCTGATTTTCCATAAATATAGTCCCCCACCGATGCCACGAGGCGCGCGATATTGGACGGGCAGCAAGCCGTGCCGAACCACGCGCTGCGGGCATTGTTACCGGTCGAAGAAAGCGGGTTTCCGTAAAAGAATTGGTCTCCGCTCAGGCTCAGGCCGTCCAATGCGCCATTGTAGAGGCTGCGTTCGAGGACGTCGATGTATTTGGCGTCGCCCGTGAGCGAGTTCATGCGCTGGTTCCAGAACACCATTCCTACCGACGCGCAGGTTTCGCTGTACGCGGCGCCGTTGGGCAGATCGTAATCGTCGGTGAAGCCTTCGTTATGGCCCGAGGAACCTATTCCGCCGGTGAGGTACATGTTGCGGTAAACCACGTCTTCCCACACGGCCGTCATGGCGGTCATATAACCCGGGTCCTGCGTGACGGACGCTACATCCGCGGCGCCCGTGTACTGGTACATGGCGCGTACGGCGTGGCCGGTAATCTCTTTCTGCTGTTTTACGGGCACGTCGTCCTGGCAGTATTTTGGGTCTTTCCATTCGTCCCATATCTTGCCTTTTCCGTTGCCGTGGCCTCGTTGTTCCAGGAACCAGTCGGCCAGTTTCAGATAGCGGTCCTCTTTTGTTTGGTGGTATAACTTCATTAATGCCAGCTCAATTTCCTGGTGGCCCGATACCCACGGGCGGTTCGCGACGCGGAAGGTGGAGTCGATGTGATCGGCGAAACGGATCGCGACGTCGAGCAGCTTGCGCTTGCCGGTGGTGTTGTAATAGGCCACCGCTGCTTCCATCAAATGGCCCGCACAGTAATCTTCGTGCTTTTCCATGTCGGTCCAGCGCTGTTTGAGGTCGGTTAAGGTGTAGTAGGTATTCAAATAACCATCCGGCAGCTGGGCGGCAGCTATTTTGTCGATCCACTCGTCGGCTTTCTTTTCCAGCGCCGCATCCGCACGGTTTTTAAGGGAATAGGCTATGGCTTCGATGGCTTTGTACACATCGCTGTCGTCGTAGTATATCCCTTCGTGCTTTTCGCCCTGCTTGCGGGCCACCTTTTCAAAATTTCGGATCCGGCCGGATTTTTCTTCTGTCTGGATAATGCACGCATTCAAGGTTGCCGTTGCGACTTTTTCCTGCTTGGGCTTCCAGAAATGGTCATCGATAGTAACTTCCGAGAACCGGACGGGCTGAATGCGCTGCTGGGCTTGCACCTGCACTGCCTGAGTGCACCAGAGGAGCGCTGTGCTCACATATATTTTAGCGGAGTAATGCATGTTAAATTTTAGTTTAATCAAAAAACCTACTTTTTCCGGATCACAGGAAACTGCGAAATACGCAGATTCGTACAGCCGTATGGTATCAGCACGATGTCTTCCTCTTTGTCCCCGGTTTCGAGCTGATAGGTGAGGCTGTACGGGATCGGGCCTGTCATTTCATTATATAAGCCCCACGACGGGATGCGCCGGGCTTTGGTTTTGATCTGCAATGGCGCATTCTCCGGGTTCCAGGGATAATTTGAAACCGGTTTGGCCACTTCCCATTTGTATTGCTCTTCCAGTTTGCTGTCGGGCGTGAGGATCAATCCGTAGTTCCAGGGCGTGGTAGGCCGCACCTCGGTGTAGGAAGTGCCGTATTCGACCGGGTCTTTATCGTTTTTCACCAGTTTGGAAGTTTCCCCCACTTTCAAGGCATAGGTAAGCGGCCCGCGCTCTACGGAAATGGAGTTTTCAACCCAGGTATTCCTGAAAATATGCATAGGCAATGTCAATTCAACAATATCTCCCTTTTCCCACTCACGCGTCAGTTTTACGATCTGGTTGCCGTCGGGTTCGAGCCAGAGCTTACCATTTACCCTGATAACACCCTTTTTGCACCAGGCCGGGATTCTCAAATGAAACGGAAATACGGCTTTGGCAGAAGGATTCAGGGTGAATTTAATGGTTTCTTCGAAAGGGTAGGCGGTTTCTTCCTTTACAGCCACACTAATACCACCCGTAAGCCTGATATTCGCCTCGCTGGCCGAATAGGTCCATGCAGCAATGCCTTTATCGGCAGTGGCGTACCACAGGTTTTGTACAAATTTCGGCCAGCCCTGGTGCATGTTGGACGTGCAGCATGGGTAACCCGTCAGTAAGCCCATGCATACATCGGTACCGCCGTGGTTCACGTCGAAATTGCGGTGGTGGCGGGTCATCATCACCTGGTTGGCCTGCTGGAAATACTGGCGGGTCATGAAATCGTCCGAAGCCTGGGTCGGTAATGCATTGAACGCCACTTTTTCGAGCATATCGGCATAGCCCACATCGCCGGTGATTTCGAGAATGCTTTCGAGCGAAAACATCATTTCCACCGCGGAACAAAGCTCGGAGCCCTGGGTAGGATCGTTGCCATGCAGCGCTTCGTCGCCGCCATACAGCCCATGGGCCATGCCGTTGAACTTGCGGATGTCCGCGAAGCCTTTTTGGGTAGCATCCAGGTATTTTTGCTCCGGATGGTGCTGGAAATAGATCAGCGGGGCCTTCATACCCTGCGCAAGGTTGACGCAGTGAATGCTGCCGCGCGTCGATAGCATATCCGTGTTCAGAAATGCATTCGTGTAGTCGAATGTCTGCTGGTGGATGATATTGCCCAGATCGAGCAGGAACTTGTCGCCGGTGATGTTGTAGAGCCAGTACACGACGGCCAGGTTGTCGGCACCGCGGTACCGCGCCCAGAATGTCCAGTTATCGAGCGGTTTCGAAGGCAGTTCTTTTAATTGGTATTTAAAATAATTGGTCATTAAGGTGATAACCCGCTGGTCGCCGGTGGCAGAATAGTACTGTTTCAATATTTTGAGCATCACCATTTTAGGCCACCAGTCGCGGCTGTTGTCGCGCTGTACGCCGGGTTCGTGACCGTAGTCTTTCGAAGGGCCGAAATACCCGTCGGGCTGCTGGCTGCTGAGCGCCCATTCCACCCAGGGTTTGGTTTTGGCGATGAGTTCCTTGTCGTCGAGAATGTAGGCGAGGGGGAGCAGGCCGTCGATCCAGTAAGGTCCGCGTTCCCATTGATCGCCATCGCCACCGAGCCAGCCGTTGCGCTTGCCCATGACCAGCGGGTACAGTTCGTCGAGCTTGCCGGTGGAACCCGTTTTCTGCCGGACGAGCATTTCTTTGAGCCAGCCCTGGGGCTTAATGGCGCCTAATGGCAGTTCGCTGTACGGGTTGGAGCGGAGCGGGGCTTTGGCCGGGGTATAGGTTGCCTCTTTTTGGGCGTTGGCTTGCATGCAAAGGGGCAACAGGCAGGCGAATAGGAGTTTTTTCATTTTGACGGGTGGTCAGGTTTTGTCAGGCGTGGTCAGGTGTGGTCAGTTTTTGTCAGGTGATTTTGGATTATTGGGTTTTTTGGAGGTTTTGGGAGGTGGCTAGGGCGATTACGCGGCCTTTGTCTCCGACGGCGTTGTAAAAATGGTATACCACTCCCTTCCATTTGATCACCCAGGGTTTGTGGGCGTAAGTTTTGTCGTAGGGCTCGGAGGAAGAGATCAGGTCGGGGCCGGTCCAGTCGGTCCAGTTTTGGAGGTCGTAGGAGCAGGCGAAGCGTTCGAATGCACCCGGTTTCCAGAATGCGCCGAAGTAGAACATCACGTATACATCACCGATCTTCGCAATCTGCGCGTCGCCGCAAATACCCGTGTTTCGGGTGATCAATGGCTTGTCTCCCAGGCGTTTCCAATGTTCCATATCGTTGGATACGGCCATCGCGATGCTTTCGAAACCATTGCCTTTGGCGTCGCCTTTTTCGCCTTTTGCATTGTAATACATCACAAATGGATGGCCGGTTTTGCGGGTCTTGTCGCGGATCACGAGGCTTTTATAGATCGTTTTGTCGTCGTACCAGCGGACGTCCTTGTCGACGGCCGAAAGTACCGGCTGCGGCAGGCGCATTACCTCTTCCGGTTTGGTCAGGTCCGGGCTCGTGGCTATGCCAATGCCGAGCCTGCCCGCTTCATAGCCTTTTTCGGAGCCGCCGAGGTAGGAGAGCCAGTATTTGTTTCCGAATTTTTCAGGTTCATAACTGCCTCCCCATTCCGTATCGACCAGTCCCACATATCCGGCCTTCTGGGTTGCGTCCCAGGTGTTTTCCGTGAAGGACATAATCTTGCCCAAATGCGTCCATTGCAGCAGGTTATCGCTTTTGGAAAGCCAGGTTTCATAGCCTTTGCCATCGAAAATTATGTAGGTCATGTACCACACGCTGCCTTTGCGGAACACGGTAGGGCTGTCGACCATCCGGCCGCTGTCGGGCTGGGGGATTACCACGCCGTATTTGTAAGGGGTTTTTATTTCCTCAAAAATATGCTGCATGACCTGCTGCGGAACTTTGGCCCGGGCGGCCGACTGCGCGTCTGCGGACTGCGCGTCTGCGGACTGGGCGTCTGCCGACTGGGCGTCTGCGGACTGCGCAACGCCGTGGCTTGCGGGAAACAGCAATAAACATCCGATCAGCACTTGTTTTATCATCCTAGTTATAATCCGGGTTTTGTGTGAGTTTCGGGTTGGAGTTAATGGCGATCTGCGGGATCGGGAACACGGCCCGGAATGCGCCGGTGGGCTTGTGCGACAGCCAGCTTTTGGTCGTGTAAACCCCGAAACGGATCATATCGCGGCGGCGGAAGCCTTCCCAGGCAAACTCCCAGCCCAGCTCGTCGAGCATCCGGCCGTATTGTACCGCCGCAGCATTGCCGGGGTCCACCACTTTGTAATTTTCGACATAACCATACTGATAGCTGCTGCCTTTTTGCAGGTCGGCGCCCGACACCGTTGCCTTCGCGGGCTTACCGTTGAACGCCCGTGCCCGTACCTGCGACACCACCGTGGCCGCGTCGTTCGCCTTGCCCGTACGCAGGAGGCATTCGGCTTTCATCATCAGTACCTGTGAGTAGCGGAAGAATGGAAAATCATTGCCCAGGCTGCCCTGAGCGCCGGTTTTTACTTCAAACTTATTCATCCGGTAACCTTCCGCCTCGCCGGTATAGAGGCCGTCGGGCAGCTCGTTGTTAAGCACCACATTCTTGCCCGCCTGGTCGTAAGAACCTTTCAATGGCGTCTTGCCATCCGCCGCGAATTGCGGGCCGGTCATCCAGGTCGCTTTCAGGCGCTGGTCGTCGGCGTCATAAGTATTGATAAACTGCGGAATGCCCTTCGCGGAGCCCGCACCCCAGGGCGTTGCGAGCATATTGACCTTGTTTTTCAGCGACGCATGCCACGAAAACATGTGCGCACTGAACCCGCCGGCCAGGTTTTCTTCAAAAGGGATTGCAAACACGATCTCGGGCGAATTTTGGTTCTCGGTAACAAAAGGCGCCGACAGGCCGGTTTCTAACTGGTATTTGCCCGAGGCGATCACGTCGTTGCATTGCGCGAGGCACTCCTCCCATTTCGCTTCGCCCGCGTACACGCCTGCATTCAGGTACACGTTCGCGAGGAGCGTTTTGGCGGCCCATTTGTTGAAACGGGCGTACAGCAGCGTGTTCCGTTCTTCGCTCAGGTTTGGAATAGATTCGGTCAGTTCTTTCACGATGAACTGGTAAAGCGCTTTCCTGCCGGTTTTTTCAAGCAACTCGTCGGAGCGGTCGGTAATGAGCGGCGCGTCTCCGAAATTGTCCGCGATGAGCCAGTAAAAGAACGCCCGCACCGCCCGCATTTCGGAGATCAATGCCTCTTTGGTAACACCCGCAGGAATAGCGATTTTGTCATTCGATAACTGGTCGATCAGCCGGTTGGCATTGATCACGCCCGAATAAAAGGTGTTCCACATGCTGTTGATCTGCGGGTTCTCGGAATTCCACGTGTGCAGGTGCATGCGCTTGTAAATCCCGCCATCGTCCCAGCCCGACGCGTTGGCAGGCATTACAATGCCGTCGGCCGTGGATTCCTGCGCCATATACCAATGCGTGTGCGAGATCAGGTTCCGCATGGTGGCATAGCTGATGCTCATCGCCTGGTAGGCATTGGAATAATTATAGGTATCCTCCGTCACTTCGGAGTAGATTTTCTCGGTCAGGTCGTTGTTGCAGCTGCTGGCGGCTATGGTCAGCAAAAGCGCGGTTCCTATATATGATTTCAATGGCTTCATTGTGAATATGCTTTTTGAAATGAGGATTAAAAACTAGAATGTCAGCATTACGCCCGCCGTGAAACTGGTGGTAGCAGGGTACCGGTTCTTGTCGTCGATGCCGGGGAACATGCCGCTGATACCCACCTCCGGATCGATACCTTTGTAGCCGGTGATGGTGTAGAGGTTGGCCACGGACAGGTACACGCGGGCATGCCTGAGGTATTTGTTTTTCAACCGGAGATTATAGCCTGCCGTAATGTTGTCGATCTTCCAGTAATTGCCATTTTCGATATAGTAGCTCACGTAGTTCAGCGACTGGTCGTCGGACAGGGGGCGTTTGCCGTAAATCGGGTCGTAGGCATTGTTGCGCAGGTTGCCTCGGGTGAGCATTACCGGCGCACTCCAGAACATTTCGGTCATGTTCAGGATCTGGAAACCGAATGCGCCGCGCATGGTAATGTTCAGGTCAAAGTTTTTGTAGGTCAATGTGTTATTCCAATTCAAATACCGCTTCGGCAGGCCGTTTCCGATGACCTGCTTGTCGTCGGCCTGCTGCTGGGCAATGGGTTTCGGCTCGCCGTCCTTGCCTTCGATGATCCAGTGACCGGTTTCGTCGATGTCGATCGTTTTGAAACCCCAGAAATTCCCTATCGGCTGGCCTACCTGTACGCGGTGGGTGGTTTGCTGGATAGGCTCTCCCGTATTGCCGGTGTCGAAATAGCCGCTTGCTAATGCGAATTTGTCGTTGGATAATGAAAGGATCTTGTTCGCATTGGTCGAGAAATTGACGGAGGTAGCCCAGCGGAATGAGGCGGTTTGGAATGGAATGGCATTCACCTGGATTTCTATCCCCTTATTTTCCATTGATGCGGCATTGGCGGTAATGGTGCTGTACAAATAGGGCGGGGTAGGCACGGGGAAATCGGCGATCAGGTCGCGGGTCGTGCGGCGGTAGAGGTCGATCGAACCGGAGAGGCGTTCGTTCAGGAAGCCGTAATCGATGCCAATGTTCACTTCCTCTTTCCGTTCCCAGCGCAGGTCAGGGTTGGCATTGTTGGATGGGTTGATAGCCTGCACCCACTGGCCGTCGATCAGCACATTGGTATTAAAATTGATTTTATTCAAAGAAATATAGGAACGCCCCGGTTCAGTACCGGTTATGCCGTATCCTCCGCGGAGTTTCAGGTTGGAGATGGTATTTGAATTTTCCAGGAATGCCTCTCTTTTCAAATTCCAGCCCAGTGAAAACGCGGGGAAACTACCCCATTTGTGATTGGCCCCGAAGCGGGAAGAGCCTTCGTGACGGATACTGGCCGAGAGTAGATATTTATTCATAAAACTATAATTCACCCTGAAAAAGTAGCTGATCAGCTTGTTCTCCGACTGCTCCGAAAACTCGGGCGCCTGTCCGCGGCGGAGCGCCAGACCCGCGCCGATATTGTTGTAGGTGAAATTGTCGGTCGGGAAATCCCAGTTCTGCATCCAGTACAATTCGGTATTGTACCGCCGCCAGGTATGCCCGGCCAGGATCACGAAATTGTGGTCGTGAATGGACTTGTTGTAGTTTGACGTAAATTCAAAGAGATCGTCCTGCGAGCGGCTGGTACCGCGCGAGGCGAAGCCATTCCGTCCATTCCGGCTTGTCGAGTAGTGGTTTTTGGTTTCGTAATATCCGCGCGTGCTGTTGAACATATCGCGTGCAAACAATGCTTTGATTTCCAGTCCTTCCACGGGCGCAAGCGAAATGGTACCGTAGGTCCGCAGGTTATTGTTGCGGTTCAGGCCATTGGATTCTTCGATCAGCGCCACCGGGTTCATGTAATCGGTTTTATCGGTACGCTCCGTCCATTTGCCGTTTTCGTCCTTTAATGGCTCGGTAGGGTTGAATGTGAGCGCATTGCGGTACACCAGGCCCGAGTAAGGACCGCCGTCGATCGCGAAGTATTTCTGCTGGTAGCCGCTCAGGTTGGCATTCACTTTCAACAAACCATTAAACATCGAGTGGTTCACTTCAATGCGCGGGAACACGGTTGTATTGTCGGATTTCTTCATGATGCCGTTCAGCCGGCGGTACTCCATGCTCACGATATAGTTCGTGGTACGTGAGCCGCCGCGCAGGCTGATGTTGTGGACCTGCGAGAGTGGTTTCTGTGTCACTGCGCCGAGCCAGTCGGTGCTATGGCCGTAGTCGATGGCACCAGGTTTTCCCTGGGCCGCCAATGCGCGGTACTGGTCCACATTCATGAAGTCCAGCTTGCGGGTGAGCCTTTGGGTGGTGAAGTAGGAGTTCACTTCCAGGGTAGCAGGCGTTTCGCCCTTTACTTTTCTGGTGGTAATTAAAATGACCCCGTTCGTGCCGCGTGTTCCGTAAATAGCGGCCGCAGAGCCGTCTTTCAGCACATCAATGGATTCAATATCTTCGGGAGCTACCGTATTCAGGCCCCCGGGTACGCCGTCGATGAGCACGAGGGGTTCGGAGCTGGCGTTGATCGTCGCACTGCCCCTCAGCGAAATCTGCGCGGTGGCCGTAGGATCGCCGCTAGGCGTGATCACGCTCAGCCCGGCCACTTTGCCTCGGATAAGCTGGGCCGCATCCTGCACGGGGCCTTTGACGAAATCCTCCGACTTCACGCTCGCGATGGCACTCGTGATCTGCTCGCGTTTTTGTGTGCCGTAACCTACTACCACCACTTCTTCAAGGCTTTTCAGGTCGGGCGCCAGTGTAATATCGATGGCGGAGCGGCTGCCGACGGCCACTTCCTGGTTTTGGTAACCTACATAGGAAAATACCAGTATGATCTCCGCTTTGGGATCGTCGTCGACCGAAATGCTGTATTTGCCGTCCACACCGGTGGTGCTGCCGCGGGTCGTGCCTTTGATGAGCACGCTCACGCCAGGGAGGATTTCGCCGCCGTCGCCCTTCACGGTTCCGCCGATGGTCCTGTCGACTGCTTTATCCACCGTCTCTGCGGTAACGGCTGGCTGGCCGGAGGTTGCCAGTGTTACCTGGGACGCGGGCGGCGTGTCGGCTGCATTTTCCTGCTCGCTTTGCCGGGCGCCGGGTTTGGGTTCTTCGGTGGCCGAAAGGATCAGGTACGTTTGCTTGCTTACCTTTTTGTAGCGCAGTCCCGAGGGCGTGAGGATGTTGGTAAGCTTGCTTTCGATCGTTTGCCCGGGCTGTATCTGCGCGGGTGCTATAAAAATGCCTTCCAGCAGCTTTTCCTCAAAGAGGATATCGACCTTATATTGTTTTTTAACCTGCATTAATGCGTCCCGTAAGGCCACTCGGCTGCCGGGAATTATCGTGGGTGCAGCATTGATTTTCGGGCGGTTCTGGGCCATGAGCTGGGCATGCAGGGGCGCACCATCCAACAGGCATCCCATCATTAAGGTTACCAGAACTTTAACGTGTTTCGTCATGATTATGAATGATTAAGGATAATTACAAATGATCCGAGTCGAGGACGAAGGTTTCGGCCCCGTCTTCGCCCGAGTGCGTAACGCGTGCATTCAGCACATCCGAGAGCACTTTCAGGACATTGGCCGGGTCGTTGGCATTGAATGTGCCGCCTATCGTCCGCCGGGCCAGTGTGGAGTCGGCTACCACCACATTCACGCCGAAATGCTCGCTGATCTGGTAGGCGATCTCCGATACCGGCGTGTTTTCGAACATAAAGCGGCGCTGTTTCCAGGCCTGGTGTGGAGAGAGGCTCTCACTGTGTTTGAGCGTAAGCATTCCCTGGGTCGACATTGTGGCCACATCGCCGGGTTTCATGAGCATGGGTTTCGGGTTCGGCTCGTTGAGCGACCGCAGCTGCACACTTCCCTGGCTTAACACCACCTTGGAGCCGCGTTCGCGGCTATACACGATAAATTCAGTTCCCAAAACCCGCACTTCCAGCTTATCAGGCGTGCGGACGATGAATTTGCTGTGATTGACCGTGTGCTTCACTGCAAACTCCGCTTCCCCTTTCAGCCGTACTTCCCGCGTACCGCTACCGAACCCGAAACGCGGGATGCTGAGGATGGAATTGGCATTGAGCGTCACCCGGCTGCTGTCGGGCAGGACCACCGTGCGGATCTCGCCGTAACCGGTTTCATATTGTTTATAAAGCCAGAAATCCGAAAGCAGGTAGGCGCCCAGCACGAATGTAACGCAGGCAGCTGCTACCCATTTAAAAACCATGAGCCGGCTTAGCAACGTTTCCGCCTGGTACCATCCGGGAGCTGGCACGTTCGCATTTTCCTGAACGGTATACAGTGAACGTTGGTAGGCATTCTCCACGTCCGGCGTGAACTGCGGGTTTTCGGTTTCCCATTCGTCCAGCCATTGAAAATACAGCTCGCGGTTGGCGGGGTTTTCCAGCCATTCCTGAATCAGAATGTTCTGCATCCGGGTCGTTTTCCCTTCAAAGAAATTCTGGATGACCTGTTTGGAGAGAAGTGATTTCTTCATGCTTCGTTGTATTCGGTATGACATATATCTGATAGCGTTAGGCCGTCAGACGAACAGGAGTAAAATCTGGATCAGTGAAAGCAGGCCGTGGTCCTGCAAAGCTTTCCGAAGGATCGATAGCCCTCTGGTAATGTGCCCTTCGACGGTCTTAACGGAAATGCCCAGCTCTTCGGCGATCACGGGGTTCCGCTTTCCTTCAAACCGGCTCATCAGGAACACTTTCTGGCTTTGCGGCGATAGCGACCGGATCACCTGCTCGACTTTCAGTACCAGTTCCTGGAATTGCAGTTCCTGCTGGGGCGAATTGGCCGAGGCAGCGACGGGAAGCTCTCCCAGCTCCTCGGTGAGGGCGTATTTGCCAAAATTCTTGCGCATATGGTGAAAGGCCGCATGGCGCACCGTAGTGAACAGGTAGGAACGGTAGGATGTGGTGACGGCCGTGTGTAACTGCCGGGACCAGAACTGGCTGAACACCTCCACCACGATGTCTTCGGCTACATCGCGGGCATACACAAACCGTACGGCATGGCTGCAAAGCTGCTTATAGTATCTTTTAAAAAGCAGCTCATAACCCCGCGCAGGATCCGTTTCAAATGCTTGTTTGATAAACAATTCCGAATCGACAATGGCGGCCGGCAGCTTTCTGACATCCGCAAAATCGGATGCCGGCCCCGCAGGTTCGCCCGCACCAGTCTTATTTTCTACGGAATACTTCTGGTTCATACAGATGATGTAAGTAAGTTATTGATAAGAGTACTTTGCGTCATCGCTACCCTCGGTCGTTTTGTGAAATTTTTATTTTTTTTTGGATTAATTGTTATGACGGCCAATGGCCCGCGGTTTGCGGTCAGGATGACACTTTGTGACGAGGAGTAGACAAAAAGATTTTCTAGATTTGAAGGAAGATCACTTTTGAGTCCCCTCTTTCTGTATGCGTTTGTTCAAATTCTGCTCCTTGTCCTGGTTGATTGCGGCCTTATTGTGCGGTCATGCCCTTTTTGCCCAGAAAAACCGTGAATACAAGCTTTATTTAAGAAACGGGACGATCGCGCCCGCGGCTAACTTGTCAGTCCGGTCAGCCGGTACGCTCCTCCGGGTAAATGCATTTTCCGGAATTGGAAGACTGGTCATTATTCAATTCAATGATATACCAGGCGAAGCGACTGTCAGTCAATTGAAAAAAGCAGGCGTTGAACTGCTGGACTACGTTCCCGACCATGCTTATACCGCTGTCATTCGTCAAACGCCGGATGCGCGATTGCTGGCTTCCGTGAATGCCCGAGCAATTATTGAACTCACTCCCGTCCAGAAAACTCATCCCTCGTTAATGGGATCAACCTTTCCCGCGTATATGGTGAAAGTGGCCGGCACGGTGGACGTCGCAGTGAGTTACCCCCGGTGTGTTGCATTGTCGGAGGTTAAACAGGATCTTCAAAGGAACAACTTCGAAATCGTTTCCGAAGCCATGAGCCCCTACCAGGTCCTGGAAGTGCGGCTTGATACCAGCCGGATGGAACAATTGGCAGCGTTGCCCTGGCTGCAATATGTCGAGCCCATAGCCGCGCCGGCGGCGCCTTTGAATGACAAGAGTATGGCCGGGACGCGGGCAAATATGCTGGCGGCTGGCTTGCCTTCCGGGGTTAAAGTCGATGGCGAAGGAGTGACGGTAGGTATTGGGGACAATGGAAATCCAACGGAGCATGGCGACATGAGCGGCCGTATCGTCAGCCATATACCCGTCATGGGCGACTGGCATGGGGTACACGTGACCGGGACGGTCGCAGGCGCGGGAATTGTCAATGAGAAATTCAGAGGTTACGCCCCTAAGGCACTGATTGTAAACCGCCCAAACGAAAAAATATGGCAGCAGGCTTCGTCACTGTTTCGTGAATTCGGGATGGTCGTAACCAGCAATTCATATGGCAGCGGCAATGGGGGCGTGTGTCCAGGCTTCGGGGCTTATACTTTTAATTCTTATGTCCTTGACCGACAGGCCAGTGAACTGCCCCATTTGCAACATGTATTCGCAGCAGGAAATAGCGGAACGGCAGCTCCTTGTAATGGATTTCCGGCAGGGTTTGGTAACGTGAATGGCGAATATGCTTCTGCAAAGAATACAATCAGCGTTGGGCGAACGCTCGCCGCAGAAGGCATATCCCTCTCTTCGAGCAAAGGTCCTGTTCAGGATGGACGGATCAAGCCCGACCTGGCTGCGCCCGGAACATCCATTTATTCCACCATGCCGG
Organism: uncultured Dyadobacter sp.; assembly: GCA_966211825.1. Lineage (GTDB taxonomy): Bacteria > Bacteroidota > Bacteroidia > Cytophagales > Spirosomataceae > Dyadobacter. The sequence continues at coordinate 17,290 of CBIHPQ010000026.1, forward strand.
GAGATGGTTACGAAGGGGCTTCGGGGACCAGTATGGCTGCGCCGGCGGTGGCAGGCGGTGCAGCAATGGTTTACCAGCGATACCGTCAACTCCACAATCAGCAGAATCCCAAGAGCGCGCTGGTGAAGGCTTTGCTTTGCAATGGAGCGACCGATAAGGGTATAGCCGGTCCCGATTTCAGTTATGGTTTTGGTTTGATGAACCTGTTACGGTCTGTGACCATGCTCAATAAGGGGTATTATCTGAATGGCACGCTGGCCCACCGGGCAACGAATGAATTCCAGGTCACTGTCCCTCCTGGTACGGCATTGGTGAAGGCGATGTTGTATTGGAACGACGTTGCGGCGTCTCCGTTGGCGGGAGAAAAAACACTGGTAAATAATCTGGACCTGGAAGCATTACGGCCTGATGGCAGCAGCGTGTTTCCGCTGGTACCCAATCCGGCCGCCCCGGGAGCACGCGCTATTGCCGGTGTGGATTCTGTCAACAATGCCGAGCAGATCGTCATTGAGAATCCGGGTGCAGGTACCTATACTTTGAAAGTGAAAGGTGCAACGATCCCCACCGGTCCGCAGGAGTATTTTCTTGTTTATGATATTATAGAAAAATCTACGACGCTCACTTATCCTGTCGGCTCGGAACATTTTACAAAAGGGGATGCTATCTATATTTCCTGGGACAGCTACGGGAATCCTGCCAGCACCTATGCAGTTTCCTATTCCCTCAACAATGGAGCCTCCTGGGCCACAATTAACGCGGCAGTGCCAGCGGGAGCCAGTCAGCAGGCCTGGACCGTGCCTGACGCATTTACCGCGACCGCCAGGATCAGACTTGTTCAAAACGAAACGGGCATTGTCCGGGAAAGCGGGCCATTTTCCATTATGGCGTTGCCCGTGATCACCCTCGATGCGGTTCAATGCGAGGGCTATGCGGCGGTGAAATGGACGGCGGTTGCCGGAGCCTCCGATTATGAGGTAATGCGCTTACAGGGCAACGAAATGAAACCGGTGGGCGTGACGACGGGATTGAAATACACATTCAATTCGCTTTCACGGGATACAACCTACTACTTCTCCGTCCGGCCGCGACTGAATGGCATACCCGGCCGAAGGGCCATCGCGGTTAAAAGGAAACCCGACGATGGTACCTGCAATGGCGCTATTTCGGACAATGATCTGGGTGTCGACTCCATTATTTCCCCCAAAGGATCCGGCAGACTTTTTACTTCCACCAGTCTTTCAGCGGCGCAGGCCGTAACGATACGCATCCGCAATTTCGATGACCAACCGGTAACACGATCGTTTCAGGCGGGATATTCAACCGGCGAGCCGGGGGGCGTTGTTTACTGGGAGACCATTACAGCCGGCATTGCTGCATTGGGGGAATTGGAGCACACGTTTAATAAAACAGTTGATTTCCATGCAGCAGGGGAATATCGGGTGAATGTTTTTCTGAAAATGGATGGAGACATTATTCAGCTCAACAATGAGAGAGCAATCCAGTTGGTCCAGCTTCCCAATCCTCCCGTCGCCTTACCTTATAAAGAAGATTTCGAGTCACTGCCGCCGCAAAATTTGCGTACCGACCAACTAGGTCTGGTGAACGGGCCCGGTTACGATTTTACTTCGGAGCAAAAGATCGGAAGATTAAGGACATACGCTGAATCGGGGGGAGCTTACTCCGGCGAAAAGGCATTAATGCTTGATGGCGATGGGGGAAATTACCGTGGGTATGAGTCGTCAGTTTATGGAACTTACAATCTCGAAGACTACGATGTGCAAGGTGAAGAAATTCGCCTTTCATTCCGGGCGCGTCAAATCTCCAGCCCTGTCGGAGTGTACATACGCGGGAAAGACACTGATCCATGGATTCTTGCAGCATCGTACAATCAGGACCAATATCGACCTGTCGACAGAGGTTTCAAGCTTTTTACAATCCAGGTCAGCGAGTTGCTCAAAAACAACTCGCAGGAACTTTCATCCAGTTTCCAGGTAAGGTGGCAGCAGTACTGGGGAACAGGATCGCAGACCATCGATGACATTCGATTGTACACGACGCGCAGCGACGTTGCATTGGCGGAGCTGGTAATGCCACAGCTGTCGGCTTGCGGCTATGGTTCACAGGTCCTTTCGGTAAGGGTAAAAAATAATGGCAATGAGGATATATTCAATGTGCCATTGCTGGTCACGGTTGACGGTCATGAAGCAGCCAGGGAAGCCATTCCCGTTGTGAGGGCCGGATCCGATACCCTTTACAAGTTCAATGCCTATTCCAATTTATCCGTCGAGGGCGAACATGTCGTAAAGGGTCTTCTCGATTACGGATTTGATGTCGACCCCGCCAACGATTCCAGGCAAATCAGCATCACCACGCCGCCGGCGATAGCAAGTTTTCCTTACCTAGAAGACTTTGAGAAAGGACCGGGCGGCTGGCAGACGCTCGACCCTAATTCCGCCTGGCAGTTTGGCCGGCCAAGTTCTGTCAAGGTAAAAAGTGCTGCGAGCGGGGAGAACGCATGGAAAACAAACCTTACCGGAACCAATCAAAGCGACAGCTCCGCCTTGTATTTTCCCTGTATAGATCTGTCCCGGATCGCCTCGGTACGTCTGAGTTTCAGCTTTTTTTATGACCAGGAGGCATGTGAAGGCGGTTGCGAAATGCCGACCGTAGAATATGAGTACACGCATGGTGTATGGTTCAATTTGTATGGGGTTAAATGGGGGGATTTACAAGGGCGTAGCGCGTCCGTCGATCTCGGTGGCTATCGCCCTATACGTTTGCGTATCTCAGTAAAGGGAAACCCGATGAACCCTACAGAGGGAATGGCAATCGACGATATTCATATTTATGAAATGCCTTATGAAATAACTACTGAATCGTCACCGGTTCCCATGGAGCAGCAAAATGTTCAGGGTAGTAACTGGGTGGATTTTATGCAATCCGGATCGATAGTAGCGTCGATAAACCCGGATGGTCAGGCCTTGGGCGATATTTCATTGATGACCTACCTGCAAAACGACGAAGTCAAAAACCGTAACGGGCAATACTATATGGGTAGAAGCTACAAGTTTGGCGCATCACAGCCGACTTTTCCCAAGCCCGTCGGTGTACGGGTTTATTTCCTGGAAACGGATGTCGAGCGGCTTATCAATGCGCCGGAAAAGCCGGGTGTTACCAGGACGGCTTCTGCCTATGAAATGACCGTTACAAAGTACTCGGGAGTTAACGAGGACGCGGATTTGACGAACAATGCCGACAAAGTTTGGGGTTATTTTCCAAGAACCGCGGTAAAGGTTGTACCGTATTGGAATGGATACTATATAGAGTTTGAAGTCACAAGCTTCTCCGAATTCTGGCTGGCAAAAGGATTTTTGGGGATTGGTGATCCTATGCCGGTTACCCTCGCCAGTTTCTCCGCCAAGCCCCGGATCGATGCGGAAAACAAGGAAACAGTGCTCGTCGAATGGCAAACAGCCGAAGAGGAAGCATTCAGTCATTTCGAAATTGAGGTTGCGAAAGACCGGGAGGGCCTGTTGAGAAATGTATTTTCAAAAATCGGGGAGGTGCCCGGGCTGGGAGGCCGCTCACGGTATACCTTTACGGATAGTGCCCCCCTGGCGAATGGTACGAGCTATTACCGGCTCAAAATGGTCGATCTGGATGGTAGTTTCGAATACTCCTCAGTCAGGGAGGTGCGTTTCGATGGCGAAAAGCCTTGGAAAGTATTCCCGAATCCGGCAGAGAAAAGGATTTATGCCGAGTTTGAAGAAAAACCCGGAAGCGTACTGAAATTTACGGTTTCCGACGCTGCCGGACGGGTCTTTTTTACGGGTAAGGCGGTGGCCGACGGAAGCAGGCAGCAAAAGGAAATCGACCTTTCACCGGAGCCTGTTGTGCCCGGCATCTACCTGCTCAGAATTGTTTCCGAAGACCGGGAGCGGGTGTTTAAAATCATCAGGAAGTAAAGCCGCGATCAGTATTTTCAGCCTTCAAGTCCTCGCCGAATGTCCACGGCGGGGATTTTTATTTTTGGAAAAAAGCGCATGCATTTTTGATTTTCCATTCAGGTAAAATATCTTTGCGACTAAGATATTTACTAACAAAGATAAATATGGTCCAGGAACAGCCCAACCGGGTGCGCAAACTCAGCCAGAAATACGCATTCGACTCCATTCAAATGCACGAAGCCATTGGCCGCCAGGCCGGGCTCTCGGGTACCGACCACAAGTACCTGGGCTTCATTATCGAGAAAGGGCAGATGACGGCCGGAGAGCTTTCCAGCCTCACCGGCCTGACAACCGGGGCCGTCACAGGCCTCATCGACCGGTTCGAGCAAAAAGACCTTGTCAAAAGGCGATTTGCAGAGGGAGACAGGCGGAAGGTGATCGTAGAGCCGAACACCGAAAAGATCATGGCCGTTTTTCAGCCGTTGTACAAGGATTTTCGCACGAAAACAGAAGAGGTAATCGCTTCATTTTCAGCACAGGAACTCGATGTGATTGAGCGCTATTTCTCGAAAGCAATTGAAGCGATGAATGAAACGACCACTAAACTCAACGCTAAATAATGTTAACCATGGGGAGGTACATACTTGATTTTCAGGAAATTGGTAGGGAGGCCTTGGATAGGGTCGGAGGGAAGGGTGCTAATCTGGGCGAGCTCGCCGGGGTAGAGGATATTTGCGTGCCCGATGGTTTTTGCGTTACCACGGAAGCATTTCAAGAGGCAGCAGGCGCTGCGGAAGTCGGCAAGCTGCTCGAACGGCTCTCCATTTTGAAAGTAGCGGATAAAAACGAAATCGCTGAGCTGGGCCGTGAGATCCGCCGCGCGATTGAGCATGCGGTGATCCCCGCTGAGGTTCGTGAGGAGATTATCAGCAGTCTTTCGCGTCACGGGGAAGGCAATGCCTACGCCATCCGGTCGAGCGCCACGGCCGAGGATTTGCCGAATGCCTCTTTTGCCGGCCAGCAGGATACTTACCTGAACATCATCGGAAAAGACGAAGTATTGAAGCATATCAGCAAATGCTGGGCGTCGCTGTTCACCGACAGGGCGATTGTTTACCGGATACAAAACGACTTCGATCACCGTAAAGTGAGCCTGGCCGTCGTGGTTCAGCGAATGGTTTTTCCGGAGGTGTCGGGGATCATGTTTACGGCCGACCCCGTGAGCGGCAACCGCAAGGTGACGTCGATCGACGCGAGTTTCGGCCTGGGAGAAGCGCTGGTGTCGGGGTTGGTGAATGCGGATGTGTACAAAATAAAGGGCGATAAACTAGTCGAAAAGAAGATCGCCGCGAAGAAACTGGCCATTTATGCCTTGGAGGACGGTGGTACGGAATCGCAGGAGATCGGGCCGGAACAGCAAAGCAGCCAGGCACTTACGGATGAGCAGATTTTGGAGCTCGGACGCCTCGGCAGGAAAATAGAGGCGCATTTCGGCTGCCCGCAGGATATTGAATGGTGTTTGGCCAACAACCGGTTCTACATTGTCCAAAGCCGGCCGATCACGACATTATTCCCCATTCCGAAGGCGAATGATGCTGAAAACCACGTGTATGTGTCGGTGGGTCACCAGCAAATGATGACCGACGCCATGAAGCCGCTGGGATTGTCGCTTTGGGAGCGGACTGCGGGCCGGCCGATGAGCATGGCAGCAGGCCGGTTGTTTGTGGACATTACCGAGGACATTGCTTCGCCGGAAGGCAGGGCGGTCATTCTCGGCGTGCTCGGGAAGTCGGATCCGCTGGTGAGGGATGCGCTGACGACGATTTTAGAGCGCGGTGATTTTATCAAACTACATGACGACGAGCCCGTAGCCGCAACGAATGGCCAGTCGCCGCCGCGGCAGGACTACCGTGCATTGAACGATTACGATCCGGCCATCGTCGGCGAGCTGATCCGCCGTGGCGAGGCTTCCGTGCATGCGCTGGCGCAAAATATCGGGACGAAATCGGGCACCGAGCTCATCGATTTTATCATGGACGACCTGCAAGAGCGGAAGAAAAGCCAGGCCGAAACGCAAAGTTTTGCCGTCATTATGACGTCTATGAATGCCGCATCGTGGATCAACGAACATATCGAGCGCTGGCTGGGCGAAAAGAATGTCGCCGATACGCTCTCACTTTCGGTACCGCATAACATCACTTCGGAAATGGGGCTGGCATTGCTGGACGTGGGCGATGTGGTTCGTTCCTATCCGGAAGTGATTGATTTTCTGCAAAATACCAATGATAATGCTTTCCCCGAACAGATGGCCGGCTTGCAGGGCGGGGCCGAAGCGAGAGATGCAATCGAAGGCTTTCTACACAAATACGGCATGCGGTGCCCGGGAGAGATCGATGTGACGAAGCCGCGTTGGAGCGAGCGGCCGACGATGCTTATCCCATTGATTCTGGGCAATATCAAAAACCTCGAACCCGGCGCCAGCAAGCGGAAATTCGAGCACGGCCTGCGGGAAGCGCTGCGTAAGGAGGAAGAGTTGGCGGAGCGCCTGCGACTGCTGCCCGAGGGCGAAGAGAAAGTCAGGGAACTGAAAAGGATGACCGGCCTCATGCGGAGCCTGGCGGGTTATCGGGAATATCCCAAATATGGCATCGTGAGCCGGTATTTCATCTACAAACAGGCGCTATTGCGGGAAGCTGAGCGGCTTGTACAAGTCAACGTGATCCACGAAAAGGAGGATATTTATTATCTCAATTTTGACGAGCTGAGGCATTTGTTTGCCAGCCAAATTATTGATTATGGTGTAATTGAAGAGAGAAAAGCAGATTATGAAGCATTCAAAAAGCTAACCCCGCCGCGCATGATCACCTCGGATGGGGAAATATTGAATGGCAGTTTCAATAAAGACCACTTACCCGACGGGGCCATAGCCGGATTGGCGGTGTCTTCGGGCGTCGTAGAGGGACGGGCTCGCGTAGTGCTGCGCATGGAAGATGCCGATCTGGAAGAGGGCGACATATTGGTCACCGCCTTCACCGACCCGAGCTGGACGCCGCTTTTCGTTTCCATCAAAGGCCTCATTACGGAAGTCGGCGGGCTGATGACCCACGGTGCGGTCATTGCCCGGGAATATGGGCTGCCCGCCGTTGTGGGCGTAGATAATGCCACCCGGCTGATTGCCGACGGGCAAAAAATACGTGTGCACGGAACGGAAGGATATATAGAGATCCTGTAACGTCACGTGCACACTTTTTGAAGGATTAACGGCAGCGCCTGGCCTAGTTTTTTAGCCAGGCCTCGTTCAGCGCCTTTTTGGTTTCGTCGGAGAACCGGAAGCCGTCGCCGTCTTTATAGTTTAGTTTGACAGTGCCTTTCAGCTCCATATCCTGGCCATTTCGGTTGACCTTAACCGTAATGGGGCTGCCTTCGTCGAGGTCGTAACCGAGGTATACGAGCGCCATGAGGTTTTTCGGGTCGACGGGTATGCCATTGAATTCTACGAAAATGTCGTTATCCTGAATGCCCAGGCTTTTATAGAACTCGTTTTGATCGTCGGGCAGGTGCGCGAGTACGTGTGTACGCGAAGCGTCGGGCTTGATGTAGATGACATCATTCCGGAGAAAAACGATCGGCTCGGGGAATGGGATGGTCTGCTTTTTGAGGCCGACTTTGCCCACAAAATCCTCGTAAGGGATCGGTTCCCCCATGACCACATGTTTGTCAAGAAATGCGCCCGCTTCCGGCCCGGCTATCTGCGCGATGACCGGGATCAGCTCGGCATCGTCGAAAGGCTTTTGAGGGCCGTATTTCTGGGATAATTCGCCCATGAGCCATAGCAGGCCGCGCTGTCCCTGGTTTTTTTCACGGATCACAATGTCCAGGCACATGGCAATGAGCGCGCCCTTTTCATATACATTCGGATACTGGGGTTTCAGCTTGGGGTCGAGGATGTTACGGCTCATTTCGGTGAACGAAAGGCTGTCCGAATAGGAGTGCGATTGCTCCAACTTTTTCGCCATCAGGTCATAGAAGGCATCGGCGCCGATCAGGCCCTGGTTTACCTGGAAAAGATTGGAAAAATACTCGGTAACGCCCTCGTAAAACCACAAATGCTGGCTCATTTTGGGCGCATTGAAATCGAAATAATGGATTTCCTTCGAATGCACTTTCAATGGGGCAATGGTATGAAAGAACTCATGGCTGATCACGTGGATCAGGTCCTTGTTTTTCATCGGCTCCCTGAAAACCGCCGTCGTGGACGCATTATGTTCCAGCGCGCCAATGCCTTTGGCGTCGTTGTTGGCACCTGACGAAACGTAGGTCAGGACGGCGTATTTAGGTGTATCGTTGATCTTCCCCAGGAATTTCTTCTGCGCGCGCATCATCTTTTCGAGGTCCGGCTTCAATGCCGACGCGTGAATATTGCCGCGTTGCGAGTAAATGCCCAGCAGCACCTCCATTCCATCAACCCTGAAGGAGAATGTATCCGGGGCGGCGTACATGACGGGGTTGTCGATCACATCCGGATAGCGCGGGATTTCGTACACATCCTTGCGGGTATCCTTGTCGGTATCCACGAGCGCCGTGGTGCCGTAAAGCGTCTCCGGATGCGAAACGGTAATGCGGTAAGGTGTTTCGGTTTGCCCTGAAAAATAGCCCGCAAAGCCCGCCATATTCAGCAGAAAATGCTTTCCGGCTTCAATATTGGTGCCGGCGGGGGAAAAAATCGTTTTGCTTTTCTCGGAAAACGGGTCGCTTTCCTCTTCCGTATCGAAAGTATCGCCCACCAGGTACGAGATGCGCGCAAGTTTCTTAGCTGGCGAAATGCTGACGGTGTTCGAATCGGTACGGGTGACTTTTAATGCCTTTCCCTTCTTGTCGAAAGCCTGAATATCGTGGACATACCTGCCGTAATCCGCGATGGCGTACGTGCCCGGGATGATTTTCGGGAAGTTGTAGGTGGCCACCTCGCCGGTTTGCGCCGGTGTCTTCACGTTAACCCGAACACGGTCGGCGTCGACGTTGACCAGGTCTATGTCGACCTCTACCGCTTTGGAGCCGGAAACGGGCCCGGGCTTGCTGCCTGCGCAGGCGTACAGGAGTGCGGTCAGTAAAAGGCCTGGCAAAAAGGTTGATTTCATGACAATGTGCCCAAAAGGGCCGGTAGTATTGTATTTATGATCCGCAATACTAAGCATTTTTTTTACTCACATAAATTTTACCACCGTCCGCGTCAGCCCGTCCGCCGGATTCTCGAACCGTACCGCGAGGCCCGATTTGGCCGAAAGTTCGTCTACCAGCCTCAGTCCGAGGCCCGAGAGGCCATTTTGTCTGTCGGCATGGGCGAGGATGTTTTCATACTGTGCCTGGGTGAATGCCGGGCCGTTGTTTTCAATGCTCAGTTCCTGTTCCGCCTCGTTCCACGCCAGGCGCACGGTGCTTTGCTCGTCGGCGGCTTTCACCGCATTTTGCAGCAGGTTGCGCAGGATGGTTTGCAAATAATAGGAGTCCGTTTCCGCAATCGCCTCCTGTGGAATGTGCTGCTCTACCTGCAATTGTTTGGCCTCGATATTCAAATGCAGCAGGCTCAGGCATTGTTCCGTCACCTGCGCAACGGGTACGGGCGCGATGCTCGGCTGGAACTGGTTCATTTGGGTTTTTGACCAAAGCAGCAGGTCTTCCATCGTTTCCAGCAACGAGCCGGTGGCGGTCTGGATCTTGTCGCTGAGCTGTTGTTTTTGGGTGCTACTAAGCAGGTCGGGATTCAGCTGTTGCAGTTTCAGGAACTGGTACACCTGGCTGATCGGCGAACGGAGGTCGTGACTGATGATGCCGAAAAGCTTGGCTTTGGTCCGGTTGGCTTCTTCCAGCTCGGTGATCAGCCGGTTGAGCTGCCCGTTCTTTTCGTCGAGTAATGCGGCCGTCCGGCGTTTATTCCTGTAAATAACACCCAGCAGTACCCGCGACAGGCTCACAAACGCCCGGCCGGAAATCAGCCATAGCCGCTGCTTTTTGGCCTCGTCTATTTGCAGGTTCT
>CBIHPQ010000027.1:0-27029 GCA_966211825.1 uncultured Dyadobacter sp.
ATTTCGACCGCATGGCCCCTGATCTGCAAATCGTTCTGTGAAATGGCAAGCGGCTGCCCTTCCGCAATCGTAATCATTTCCTTCACGAGATCGACACCTGTGATCATTTCCGTTACCGGGTGCTCCACCTGTAAGCGGGTATTCATTTCGAGGAAATAGAAATTCCGGTCCTCATCCATGATAAATTCCACCGTCCCGGCGCCATAGTAGCTGCACGAACGTGCGACATCCATCGCGCACCGCCCCATTTCTTCCCGGATTTCGGGTGTTACCGATATCGACGGCGCTTCTTCCACTACTTTCTGATGCCTCCGCTGGATCGAGCATTCGCGTTCAAAAAGATGGATGATATTGCCGTGATGGTCGCCCAGGATTTGTATTTCAATATGTTTGGGAGATGTAATGTATTTTTCAATGAACACCGAGCCATCACCAAATGCTGCTTGTGCCTCGCTCACGGCCCGGTCCATTTGCGCATCGAATTCCGCTTCGTTTTCGACGACACGCATTCCTTTGCCGCCACCGCCCGCGCTGGCCTTGATCAGGATCGGGTAGCCTATGGTCGTTGCAATTCGTTTTGCTTCGTCGCGGTCGTCGATGGCGTCGGGCGTGCCCGGTACCATCGGGATGTTGTATTGTGATGCAGCCTGTTTGGCCGCCAGTTTACTGCCCATGATCTCGATCGATTCCGGTGAAGGACCAATGAATATCAGGCCCGCATCCTGTACTTTCCGCGCAAAGCCGGCATTCTCGGAAAGAAATCCGTAACCCGGATGGATCGCGTCGACACCGAGATCGTGACAGACTTTAAGAATTTTATCAATATTAAGATAAGATTCTGCCGACGGCGCCGCGCCTATGCACACAGCCTCGTCCGCATAGCGTACGTGCGGGGACGTACGATCGGCCTCGCTGAACACCGCAACAGTGACAATGCCCATTTCACGCGCGGTGCGCATAATTCGCAAGGCAATTTCGCCCCGGTTGGCGACGAGGATCTTTCGGATTTGAGGCATAGAATTGGTGGTAAGATTTGGAATACAGCTTGCAGAATAAAGGCGCAGTTTTTATTAATTTACTAACTTACCACAGGTTGCAATGACTGCGGTCTTTTTATGTTAAATGTAAATTTTTTATTTTTGCATTTATCTAACATTAAAATCATCAGTTACCCACATAAAATAAGAGAGAGTGGATATTTTCGAGAAATTGCGCAACAACTCAGGTCCGATCGGAACTCCGGCCAAAATGCTGAACAGTCATCATTATTTTTCGTTTCCGATGCTGGAAGGAGAGCTTGGTCCGCGCATGAGGTTTATGGGACGGGAAGTGCTGAACTGGAGTCTTAACAATTATCTGGGTTTGGCGAATCATCCGGAAGTTCGTAAAGCGGATGCCGAGGCCGCGGCCAAATGGGGACTCGCGTACCCGATGGGCGCCAGGATGATGTCGGGGAATTCTACCCTGCACGAGACTTTTGAACAGGAACTGGCGCAGTTTGTCGGTAAAAAAGACGCTTTCCTCCTCAATTACGGCTACCAGGGCGTAATGTCGGCGATCGAATGTCTTTGCGACCACCGCGACGTGATCGTCTACGACGCCGAGTCGCACGCCTGCCTGATCGACGGGATCCGCCTCCACAAAGCCAAGCTGGGTGAATACTACAAGTTCAACCATAACGACATGGTAAGCCTGGAAAAGAACCTGATCCGCGCTACCAAACTTGCAGAAGAGAAGGGTGGCGGCGTGCTGGTGATCACCGAAGGCGTTTTTGGAATGTCGGGCAAAGTGGGCGATCTGAAAGCCATCGCTGAACTCAAAAAGAAATACAACTTCCGTTTGCTCGTCGACGATGCTCACGGTTTTGGAACAATGGGTGAAACGGGCGCCGGAGTAGGTGAATTGTTGGGTGTACAAAAGGAAATCGACCTGTACTTCTCGACATTCGCGAAATCGATGGCAGCGATCGGCGCGTTCATCGCTTCCGACGATCCCGAGATCATCATGTTCCTCAAATACAACATGCGTTCGCAAACCTACGCGAAAGCGCTTCCGATGCCTTACGTGGAAGGTTGCCGCAAACGTCTGGAGATGATCAAGCAAATGCCGGAATTGCGCGCGAAGCTTTGGGAAAATGTAAAAGCAATGCAGGATGGACTGCGCAGCCGTGGTTTCAATATCGGTGAAACAGAGTCTCCTGTAACGCCGGTATTCCTTCACAGCGAAGGTGGTGTGCCGGAAGTTACCCGCATGGTACGCGACCTCCGCGAAAACATGGGCGTGTTCTGTTCGATCGTCGTTTACCCGGTCGTACCGAAGGGCCAGATCATGCTGCGGATCATCCCAACCGCGTCACATACATTGGATGACGTCGAATATACACTGAATGCATTCACGACGCTCGCCGAGAAACTCAAGAACCGGGTTTACCAAAGCGACGACGTACAGGAAGTCGTGGAATAGTTATAAAACCGCCTTTTTTGCGTGCAGAGGGCTTTTTTTGAAAGAGCCCTCTTTTTTATTGACGTTCGGATAATAAAACTTTGCGTATGTAACTCTCTGTATTTGAGTTGTTTATGTGTGACTCGCCATTTAATTGTATTTTAGAAGTGTTTTTTTTTGTTTTTTGGGTTGCTTAAATGGTTTTAATTACTAAATTTCGGTCAAAACATGCGTTTTTAGCGTGTGAGAGGCATTTTTTAAAACTAAAAAACAAAGAAAACATGGCAAGATTCGATGAAGTAAAAGATTTGGTTCTTTCACTGGAGGGCGATTTCGATAAGTTCTATAACAAAGGCAACCAGGCTGCCGGAACCCGTGTTCGTAAGGGTATGCAGGATTTGAAGACGTTGGCTCAGGACATTCGCGCGGAAGTTCAGAACAAGAAGAACGAAAGCGAAAAGTAACGAAGCACACGGAAGATTTTAAGAGCCCCGCCGATCATCGACGGGGCTTTTTCTTTTTCAAAACTTTTCTTCGTTAACCATCGTGGCAATACCACGAACGGTAACTTTTTTAGTAGTCGCGTCGTAAATCTCGGTGGATATCTCGGCGATATGTTTGGCGGGGTTAATGGAGACGATTTTGAACACTGCGCGGTATTCCGTGTCGACGAACATCGGGCGCAGAAATTCCACAGTTTGTTTCAGGTAAATGGACCCAAAACCGGGGAATTGTGTACCGAGCACTTTGGTGAACACCGTGATCCCCAGCATTCCGTGAATGATCGGTTTTTTGAACTGCGTGGTTGCGGCATATTCGGCGTCGAGGTGAACGGGGTTATTGTCACCGGTCAGGTCGGCGAACGCCTGCACTTGTTCCTGTGTGAATTTGAAAAGGTGGTCGAACGTCGAGTCGACAACAGGTTCTATTTGCATAGGTGGGGCATTTACATTGATGGAATTTCAAAAATACGGTATAAACGCAAAAAACCACCTGGCGGCAGGTGGCTTTTTGCTTCAAGTTTAAAACTGACCTATTCCTCTACGTCTTCGGTCAGCACGACTACCCCGTTATCCTCGGAGAGCCCGTCGAGGCTTTTCGGAGCCTTGGCGTTGTTCCTCTTATTTTTAAATTTCTTAACCTGCATTTTCAGGGTATCTATTGCTAAGTCAGTCGCTTCTTCAAAGGTGGTTCCCTGCTCCCTCACAAACATCGTTCCGCCGGGCACGTAGAGCTTCACTTCAAGGAGTTTGGTATGCAACTTGTTATTATCATTCTTGTCGAGCTTAAGGAATACCTCCCCACTGGTGATCCGGTCATAGAACGTATCCAGTTTATCTAGTTTTTGCTGAATGAAAATCAGCAATTTGGGATCGGCATCAAAGTGAATTGCTTGCATCTGCAGTCTCATAAGCACACATCATTTTAAAGTAAAACATATTTCCAACCGGTCTCGCGATATTTGAACCGGAGTTTTATTCATCTTCGGATAGTTATAAAAAATCATGCTACCCGGGCTGATCTCCTGGTTAAATTTGCCTTAACGGTAGATTAAATAAAAGGAAATATTAAGTTAATGTCAAGTAATAACTGCGGTTTTTAAGGCACTATTATTTGTACATAAATTCTCCCGACAATGGCCCTACGCTTCTTCCAGAAGTGTCCTGAAAGAAACATATTGTCCATTAAAGAGCTCGTGATGTCGCTCCTGCAATACGGGCTGGAAGTGCGTCTGATAGGCCAGGAAATCCTCCATCGTCCTGAATTTAAACTGGGTAGTGTAAGTCGATCCTTCGTTCTCGATCTCCGTCAGAAGCCGCAGCAGCCTGCATTCCAGCGGCAGTTCCGTAGCGACGATTTCCGGGATATGCACCGATTTCATATAGTGAAGCCAATCTTTTTCGGCCTGGGAGCTGATATTGACTGTGATGTTATAGACGATCATTTTATAAAAATTTATGTTTGCGAGTTACATTTGCATGCATATACTTATTCACCGTAACCAGTATTATCATGAATATTCTTCTACACGCCCATTCGGGCCTCCGTTATGTGGTGTTAGGACTTTTAATCGCAGCGATCTTTACGGCATATTCCAGGTGGCAGCAAGGCAGCCATGAAGACAGCAAGCTGTACCTTTTTACCCTCATCGCAACACACACACAGCTGTTGATCGGGCTGGTGCTGTATTTCATGAGCCCCAAAGTTAACTTTGATCTGATCAGCGAGAAAGTATTTCGGTTTTATTCGATAGAGCACGTCTTCATGATGCTGATCGCGATCGTGCTCATTACCGTGGGAAGAGTGCGGTCGAAGAAACTCGCCGGCGCCGCCAAACACCGGACCGTACTGTACTTCTACGCGTTAGCATTGGTGATTATCCTCGTAGCCATCCCCTGGCCGTTCCGCAACCTCGGATCCGGCTGGTTTTGATTTTGAGACCGTGGCCGACCATAGACCATGAAAATGTTGCTATTCTGCAACGAACCATGGTCTATGGTCCATCGCCCATGGTCGCGGCGCAGCCGCCTTACCCAAACAGATCGCTCGACAAATATCGGTCGCCGCGGTCGCAGATGATGAAGACGATCACGCCTTCATTGAGTTCCCTGGCCAGCTCTATGGCCGCCCAGGCAGCGCCTCCGCTGCTCATTCCTGCGAAAATCGCTTCTTCGTTTGCCAGGCGCCGCGTTGTACGTACGGCATCGTCCTGCGAAACTTCGATAACCCTGTCTACACGGTCTTTTTCAAAAATTTTGGGAAGATATTCCACCGGCCATTTGCGGATGCCGGGGATGCTCGAACCGTCGTTGGGCTGGCAGCCCACGATCTGGATATTGCTGTTTTGTTCTTTTAGATAGCGCGAAACGCCCATGATAGTGCCCGTGGTACCCATTGATGACACGAAATGTGTGATCTGCTGGTCGGTATCGCGGTAGATTTCAGGGCCTGTGGTGCGGTAATGGGCTTTCCAGTTATCGGGGTTGGCAAACTGGTTGAGCATGAAATACTCACCGGCCGCCGCCTTTTCCTCAGCCAGGTCTCGGGCGCTTTCCATGGTTTCGGTCAGGATAACCTTGGCACCGAATGCTTCCATCGTAAGCACGCGCTCGCGGGTGGAGCTCTGCGGCATCAGCAGTTCGATTTCAAGGTCAAAAAGCCGGGCGATCATGGCCAGGGCGATGCCGGTATTGCCGCTCGTCGCCTCGATGAGCTTCATGCCGGGTTTTACCTCGCCGCGTTCGAGCGCGCCTTTGATCATGCTGTATGCAGCGCGGTCTTTGACGCTGCCGCCGGGATTGTTGCCTTCCAGCTTACCAAATATCCGGACGTTGGGATTGGGATTAACTCTTTTTAATTCAACCAGGGGTGTATTGCCTACCAGATCCAGTAATGATGACATGCGTAGATTCGTAATGTTGTGATTCAAAAAAGGTACGTGTGCGAGAATGCCGGAAGTCCGGTTCTCTTTTTAAGGATAAATCAACAACATCGCAAAGGCCGAAAGAATGCCCGTCCGGAAGAAAATGTAGAAAACGCGGTGGTTAAAAGCATATTTACCCTATGAAACTAATGGGATGCAAATATACCTGAATATTTAGAGAGTTTTGGCAAAAAATGCCTGGGTGCCGACCAGGAACGGAAAGATCGTACTGCTATGCGTGCCATCCGCAACCTTGATAAATTCAACATTGGTTGCGCCCAGCTTTTGCATGGCATTATACGCATTCTCGGAGTTGAAGAAGAACACCAATGGATCTTTGGTGCCGTGATACAATTGGGTGGGTGTTTTGGGCTTGAAGTTGTATACGTCGTTGTCGGCAATAGCATCGATAAACGCTTTGTCCGTCCCATCGTTCAATGCCTTCCTGAATGAATCGTTAAGGGAAAGGTGAAAGCTCACGGGAATAGTAGCATTCATGCCCGATGCGGTGATCTGAGGAGCATATTGCGCGGTAAAATAGTAGGAAGCAGGCTTGTTGATTTTATAAATGCGGTCATAAGTAAGCAACACCCACAGGTACAGTGAATTGTAACCTGCAATTCCATCGGTTTTGGAGTTAATGATGTGATTCATGAATGCGGTTTTGTCATAAGCGCCCGCCCCGCAGCTCGATGCCCGGAGGTTGAACTCCGAGGAAGCTTCCTCTTCAATTTTTCTTTGCAGCGACATCGTTGCATATCCGCCTTCCGAGTAACCTGCCACGTACAGCTTTTCGTCCCATTTCACGTCGGTCTGGCCGCGGAGGAACTCTTTGGCAGCCCGCAGCATATCGAGCGACGCCGAAGCAAGGCTCGCGCCATGCTCATACGGGTGCGGGAGGTCCTGCGAAGCGCCATAGCCAATGTAATCGGGGTAGGCGATGATGTAGCCCATTGAGCCAAAAAGCGAGCCGAATGAGGCTGCTTCGGTATCGTCCCGGAAGAACGAAGGTGCCTCCTGCGGATTGCGGATCGTGCCATGCTGAACGCTGATCATCGAAACCGGCCCGCTTACCGACGGCAGTACCAATGCGCCCGATGCGGTAATCTCCGCGCCATCGGTATTTTTGGTCTTATAGGTGATCTTGTAAACTTTGATATCGTTTTTTACATAACCTGCCACCACGGAAGCCAACGATCCTGCTTTTTGGAGAATTTGCTCCCTGTTAAGCGATGCAATGGAAGTACTTTCCTTTAAATAGACATTCTCCTCCTGCGGGGGGACCGGATTATTATTGTCGCCGTCGTTACAGGAGTTAAGGATAAGCAAACTCCACAGCAGCAGGAAAGAGAGGTATTTAAATGAAAGGGAAGGGATAGATTTTCGCATAGCTAAAAGATAAACAGGCCATTAGTACATGGGTAGTAACGCATAATGGCCTGCTTTTGATGAGGTTTTCGCCTTTTTCTCCTATTAAATTTTAGTCATGTACCAGTTAATCATCCTGGCCGTCGAATCCGGACGTTCCACCATGCCCATATGACCGGCTTCGGCGAAGATCAGCGGATAGCTTTTTTTCGGGAATTCAGTGAGCTCGATGACGCTCTCAAAATGGATCAGCTTGTCCTGCATTCCGATAATGAACAGAACGGGGAACGGCATGCTCGTCAGTACCGCGGTACGGTCGGGGCGGTTGCGCATGGCTGTAATGCCGGCGATGAGCGCCTCGGCAGGCAGTTTTCCGAAATAGGCAATGTGTTCTTTGATACGCTCGGGGTAAAGCTCTTTGTAGCGGTCACCGAAAAGGTTGGCTGCCGTACTTTTTACGAACGACTCCGTCCCATAAGTCCGTAGCAGATCGATCATCTGGTCGCGCTGGTGCTTTTTGGTGTCATCGTCGGCGTAGGCAGTGGAATGGAAAAGGCCAAACCCTTCGAGCATGTCCATGTATTTTTCGGCAAATGCAAGGGAAATGTACCCCCCCATCGAATGGCCGATCAGCGTACATTTCTGGATGTTGGCGTTAGTCAGAAATCGGTGCAGTTCATCCGCATAATCTTCCACCGACTGGCATGAGGTAAAGAGTGAAATATTCGGTCTTACCACCGTATAATACTCGTTGATCGCAGCGTCGAGGCTGTCCCAAATCGTGTCATCTATGCCATGACCATGTAGTAGTACCAAAGTTTTCCGGTGTAGATTCATATAGATTTGCATTCAAGGTTGAGAACTTGTTTGCCTAAATATACTAAACCTTCGCCCGTTTGCGGCCCTAATGGCTAACTTTCGCCATTTCTTCCTCCCGCAGCGCGCGGCGGAGGATCTTGCCTACATTGGTTTTCGGAAGCTCTTTCCGGAACTCGATCTGACGCGGACATTTGTAGCCTGTGAGGTTTTCCCTGCAGAACGCTTTCACCTTTTCCTCAGTCAGTTCCGGGTCTTTTTTAACCACATAAATCTTCACCATTTCGCCCGATTTCTCGTCCGGAATGCCCACACAAGCCACTTCCGCGACGCCCGGGCATTGCGCCACGACGTCTTCAATTTCATTAGGATAAACATTGAAACCCGAAACGAGGATCATATCTTTTTTCCGGTCCACGATCTTGAAAAAACCGTCCGGATCTTCAATCCCGATGTCGCCCGTCTTGAACCAGCGGCCGCTTTCGTCTTCCAGGATCACTTTGGCGGTTTCGTCGGGACGGTTGTAGTAGCCTAGCATGATCTGCGGCCCTTTTGCACAAATTTCGCCTCGTTCGCCTACGGGTAGCCACGTATTATCTTCGGACAATATCCGCATTTCAGTGCTTGGGAAAGGCAGCCCGATGGTGCCTTGCTTGTGCTTGCCATTCAGCGGATTAACGGAGAGCACGGGCGATGTTTCAGACAGTCCGTAACCTTCCACCAGCGGGCAGCCGGTTGTCTTTTCCCAGCGCTCGGCAACGATCTTTTGCAGCGCCATACCGCCTGCTATCGTGATTTTCAGGTTCGTGAAGTCGATTGAAGCAAAGTCGGGGTTGTTGAGCAAGCCATTGAACAGCGTGTTGAGGCCCGGGAAAATATGGAAAGTGTATTTTTTCAGTCCTTTTATAAATGCCGGGATGTCCTTCGGGTTAGTGATCATGACATTCAATGCGCCCCATTTGATGCCGCATAAGCCGTTGATAGTCATCGCGAACACGTGGTAGAGCGGCAATGCGGCGATGAGGGTGAGCTGCCCGGTGGTTTCAGAAACCCGCATTTTGGACATCAGCCATTCGTTAATGCCTTCCACGTTGGCTATCTGGTTCCGGTGTGTGAGCATAGCGCCTTTGGAAACGCCCGTGGTTCCGCCGGTATACTGGATAAATGCAACGTCCAGCCCTGAAACGTTCGGTTTCTGATACGTGATCCCGGAACCCATCGACAATGCATGGGCTAGGGTAACGGTATTTTTCAGGTGATAGGCAGGGACCATTTTCTTCACATATTTCACCACTGCATTCACAATCAGCTTTTTGGGAAAACCCAGCATATCGCCGATCTCGGTAATGATCACATGTTCGATATTGGTATTGGCAATGATTTTTTCAAGGTTAACAGCGAAATTGGCCAGTATCACAATGGCTTTCGCACCCGAATCCTTGAACTGGTGCTGCATTTCGCGGGGGGTGTACAGTGGATTGGTGTTCACGATCGTGAGGCCTGCACGCAAAGAGCCCATCATGACGATCGGGTATTGAAGCAAATTCGGCATTTGAAGGGCAATGCGGTCGCCCTGTTTCAGGCCAATGCTCTGGAGATATGCCGCGAAATTCTGTGAAAGTTCATCCAGCTGCCCGAAAGTCAGCTTTTTATCCATATTCGCATAAGCAGCCTTATCCGCGTTTTCCCGAAAACTCGTTTCCATCATTTCGAGCAGCGACGAGTATGCTTCCGGATTTATTTCATAGGGAATGCCCTCCGGATAGTTTTTCAGCCATGGATAGGTATCCTTCGATATCTCGATCATAATATAAAGAGCAAAGGGTGTGAACGACTATTTGTGAATTAAGGTAATCAATTAAGCCAAAAAAATATCAAACCAATCCAATTTATTTTTGACGCTAAAAACCTGCGAATTTGTGTTAAATCGCAGACAATATGATTACCGGCGGCTAATTTCCCACCGCCACAGCGGCCCTTCGTCGGGGTCGGCGATATCCTCCGTCTGGGCAAAACCCAATTTTTCTAGAATGTGCCCGGAAGCATTTTCTTCTGACAGCGTGTGTGCAATTACCTTGCGCACGGACGGGTGCTGAAACGCGTGATCGAGTAGTCCTTTGGCTGTTTCAGTGCCTAAACCCTTCTCGCGATAGGTCGGAATGATCTCATAACCAATTTCTACCATGCCATTCGAGTCCGGTTCGCCCTTATAGCCGCAGGAACCGATCAGCATGTTGTCGGGGACGTGTATAATGAGGTAAACCCACCAGTCGCGCAGCGGCGGGTGGGCTTTCCAACGGTGATAAGACGGTGTGAAAGTATCGCGGAATTCAGTCCACTTTTTAGGAACATTAACGCCCATTACGCGGGCTAATGTGTTGTTTCCCATGCGTATAGCGTCGAAAAGCGTATCGTCGCACGAGATAATTCTTAAATGGGGGGTCAAAATCATAATAAAGGAAATGAGCCCCCCAATTTAAGAAACTATGAATTGTTTTCGTCAAAACGGTCGGTAATTGCCTTGCGTATGGCCTGGTGCGGGCGCATTCCGGTGCTGCGTGTGCGTTGTACGGCACGGTCGGCAGATGCATTCGATTTGGCGCGCAATGCGAGGTTCGAGACTGTCAGGTGGCTGTTGCGCCAGGCATCGTATTCCTCCTCGTTCATCACATCGCGGGTAACCTGCCCATGGGCATAACCATCGCCGAACGACTGGATACGGCTGTCGGTCAATGCCTGCTTCCGTTCATTTTCCAGCGCCTCGATTTCCGCCCTGGTTTTCGCCTCTTCCGCTCTCAGTTCTTCCAGTTTAGGCAAAAGTTCGATATCGTTTTCGAGCACAGTTTTCTGTGTCATATGCTGTGTGACAGCCTGCTGCAAAGGCTCCATTTGCCTCAAAATGCGTTTTCTTCTTCTGCGTAAACGCCACAATTTCGGGTCTATCTGCAACCATCGGTACCAGAATCCCTGCAGTACCGGCAACGCCATACCCAGCGAAACGGCACCTGCGATCGCGAAAAGCACACCGCTCATGACGAACGACAGCAGTGCCCAGGGACTATTCACCAGGTCAAGGTTCAGCTGATCGGAGTTTTGAAGCGCCTGCTCGATCTTCCTGGTGAGCGCGGGGCTGTCCACCGGAGCGCCTGTGAGCGGGTCAACCGCATTCAATTGCAGGTTTTTCACCGATTTGTTGATCGCCTCTTTCAGCTTATCGGTACGGTAGGCTTCATAACGGAACCAGCCGAGCACGATCAGCGTCACGATTGCGAAAATGGATAATACCAGTTTAAATCCGGCGTAACGCGATCTCGCTTTGGGCGAGTCGTCTTTGTGGTAAGGCTCCTCGACAAGGCGGTCGTAAGCGGGTTTCAACAATACCGAAAGCATTGCCAGACCGATCGCAAAGGCCCAGGCTTCGTTCGAATTCCGGATATTCAGCGCATACGCCACGATTTCGTGGGAGATGATCAGGTCACCGGCGATGAAGGATATACCGGCCGCTAGGAAGATCAAACCGGCGATCAGCGAATAGGAAGGCGCTTTTGAGGCACGTTTCTCTTTCAATTCCTCCGTCTGGGTATCAATCTCGTTGACCGACCGCTCCATATCCTTCATTTGCGTGGCGGCATTGTTGAGGCCCATGACCTCGTTCTGCAATTTGCCGTACGCGGTTTTGTGTTCCGCAACGGCCTGCTGGTTCCGCGACCTCGTTTCAGAAAGCGCATGTTTCTTCTCATTGAGGCGGTCCTGGATCCAGTCGTGGGTTACATTACTGGACAAATAGTTTTCATATACCTCGCGGTCGATACCTTCCATTCCACGCGTATAGCCGTGTTGGTAATCTCCGCTTTCATTCAGATTTTGCTCGTTCATGACCATTATTTGGGTTGATCGAATGTGACTTGGGATAAAAAATCGCGCCATCGGCGCATTTCCTGATCATTTTTCCACCACTATTTGCCCTTCTGGATCAGGTTGAGCTGCCGGGTAGTGAGCTCGTTTTTCATGCGGCGCGCGAGGAAAAATTCGCTCTCAAAAAGCTTAATAAGCATATCCCGTTTGGCAAAAAGGCGGTCGCGCTCGGTCTCTGCGTGGCTCTGTTCCCGCAGTACCTGCCATTTTTTTACTCGCAGCTCGTCGATCTCTTCCTGCAAAGTCTGGCATTCCGACTCCCAGTTGTAGTTATTTTCAACATAATCCTGGCGATCGCGGCGAATATTTAACCAGGCCTGCAAGTCATTGCGCAGTACGGTAATGTTGCTGAGGAGTAGTTTTCCGGCAAAAAGGAAGAGGAAAAACACGAACACGAACAGGGCAAACGCCTGCCACCAGGTCTGGTAAGTAATCACATTGGCGAACACAAACAATGCAGCTGCGAATGGCAACCCAATCTCTTCCAAAAGCGATTTCCATGTTACTTTCGAATCGGTGTCATGGAAAAGCGAAATGCGGCCGAACAAGCTGAACATCCCCGCCAGGAACACGCCTAATGCGATCCACGAATTATCGGCAAAGGCCGGTTTCAGTGATTCGCGGATCAGGAAAAAGTTTCCTACACACATGGCTGCGCATAATGTGATACCTATGAGCGTACGCGGGAGCTGATGCTCGCCTTCCTTACGCGCAGCGGGGTTTTTCAGCCTTTCCTGCAACTCCTCGATCCGGTTGTTCTTCTGACCGATAAAAAGGTTCAGCTCCTGAATGCGCTCGTTATGCTGCTCGATGCCCGCAATGTGGGATGCGGCCAGGTTCGAGAAGTATTTATGGATAATGTCGGTTTTCTCATGCGGGTCGGACTCCGAAAGGCCGAAAAGGACGCCTTCGTCGCGCAAGGTATCTTCGTCTTCGAGCCAGTAGGGAATCTGAACTTCCACTTTGGGTATTTCCTGGGCTTCGGGCAGCGGTTGGGGTACTGCTGGCGTGGCCGGTTTAAACGCGGCGTGCTGCGGTACGGCAGCCATTACAGGTGGCCGGTTTTCGGCAACGGTTGTCTGGGTGACGGGATTTTGTTCCACTGATTGGGTAGGGGTGTCGTTTGCCTCAACAGGCTCATCGTCATAGAATTGGTTTTCGTCGGACTCTTTCGGACGAAACCAGCCGGCAATTATTTCAGTCAGTTTGGCCATAGTTTTTCATGGGTTAGCCTGCGATTATCCATGAAAACAAACAAAATCACTATAATATTGTGATGACCGGCTATTAAAAAAGGTAACGTCCTGGGGATTAGGACATTTCAAACATCTTCTGTAACGCTTGCCAGAGTTTTTTCTTGAGATTCCGGTCCGCCTCGATGACCGCGAGCGGGTCCACAAGCAGGAACCAGATCCCTTCGATACTTTTTGGGGTGTACGGCACCAGGAGCAGGTCGAGGTTGAGCTTGATCAGCGGTACGCCGAAGGAGATGAAGAAGTTGGTTTTTTTGCCTGAGAGAACGGTTTGCGCGTCCTGCCCGGGCATGAAGCTGAAATTGAGAACGTCGCTCGTTTCAAGCGAATGGCCTACGGCTTTGAGGATATTATCGAGGAACAATGCTTCCGACATGAGCATTTCCTGCTGCTTCGGCTCATCGGTTAGGACTAGAACCTTATGCTGCAATGCAGGGAAAGCGGGCGCCGGGGCGGCAGTGGGCATTGGTGGGGTAATGGCCGGTGCCTGGGGCAATGCGGGCGGTTCTACCGGCATAGCAGGTGTGGCAGGTAATGACGGCACGGGAGCTTGTACGGTAGCCGGTTCGGGGACCGATGGCTCGGGATGCTCTTCCACCATGACCGAAGGAGCTCGTTCGGTTAGCGCACGATCTTCCAGTTGAAACAAGGTTTCGTGCTGGTAGAGGATTTGAAAAAGTGCTACTGAGGAATGCTCCATGGATGACTACAAATGCCCCAGCTCCATTCCGGGCAGGGTCCAAATGCCTGTTTTATGTTTTTTAGCGGTTATTTCAAGACCGGCATACTCCTGATCGTGCGAATACTTTTTGAAATGCACCGCAAGGCCGTTCTTAACCAGTTCTTTATTTAAAACTTTACCGTCCGGCAGCACTACTTCCCCGAGCAGGCGGCCATATTTATCGAATTCTCCCTTATGACGAATGCTTACGACCTTCCGGAAACATTTTTCGCTTGTAAACTGCTTTGCATTCTTATAAAAAGGCATGCTGCGCTCGGGACAATTGATGTGCAAAAAGCGTATCCGGATATTCTTACCCATGCGTCGCCCCGCCTTTCTGCCTGAATATAAATATTTCAATTCTATCGTATCACCATCCTGAATACCAATTACTTCGGCTTTAAGCGGGTTGGGTAAATCGCTGTTGCTGCGTAATTGCTGCCCTTCTTCCGAGGTGAGCGCGCACGAGGCGAGCATGGTCGGGGTACTGGTTAAAACAAGGAACAGCAGGCTGGAAAATGCAAATCGGGAAATCAGGAAACGGAAATCAGGCACGCGGATCATTCATCATGTTTGAGTACCAAATATAGGTATTGTTTCCCATCAGTTTTGATCCAGTTTGTACCATTTGATGTCCTTCAAAGGCGCTCTCCTTGCCAATGAGGCAGTTGGCGAATAATTTTTTTCGAGATAATCGAGTACCGGTTTCTCGGCATCGCCCAGTTGCCAGAGATTGTGGTTAGCCTGCATCCAGCGGATTTTCTGCTTCCAGCCATCACGTGTGAAGCGGTTGGCGATAATGAGCTTGGAAGAATGGCAGCTGGTGCATTGTGCTTTCACCATATAGAGGTTTTCGTCCACGATGAGGCCTGTTTCCGCGTCTTTCTTCGTGGTATCGGCCGGTGCAGCCACTACATTATTATATTTGGCCGGTGTTTCGGGCAGGGTTTGGAATACAATACCTGCACCGAGCATAGCAATCAATAGGATCTTCATAAAGTGTCGGATTTGCCCGGAAGCATTGTTGTACTACATTAACCTACCTTAATGGCTATTCTTTCGCAGGCATTGTTCAGGTACCCGCCCGGGTTCCAGGCCGGTGCCAGCATGGGCTGCGCGGTCCCTTTGTCATCCGTTGCTTTTACCCACACTTCATAATAGCCGTTCACCGGGAATTTAATATTGGTATTCCAATGCTGCCACGCCAGCCGGTTGGCAGGTGCTTCGAGCTTGCACTCC
Source organism: uncultured Dyadobacter sp. (assembly GCA_966211825.1). Lineage (GTDB taxonomy): Bacteria > Bacteroidota > Bacteroidia > Cytophagales > Spirosomataceae > Dyadobacter. The sequence goes on from CBIHPQ010000027.1 coordinate 15,179, forward strand.
TTCCAGGTAGCGCCGAAATCGATCGAAACTTCCACTTTCTTAACCGAATGGTCTCCCGCCCATGCATGCCCGCGTAATGCGAGCTCCTTACCGGAGTCGACCATGGCGCCGGATTTGGGGTAGGTGATGAGCGATTTCACCGGCATGGATTCGATGATCTTGTAGTATTCGTCGGTCGCCGGTATTTCGGTGCCGGGAGCTACCGGATTGCGGGGCAATTTGTAGCTGTGCCCCTCCATTTTCGAGCCGTCGTGCACTTTGTTACGCACTGAAATGCCGCTCAGCCATTTTCCTGACACAGAAGCGGGCCAGCCGCCGATCACGAGCCTCAGCGGATAACCATGGAACTCGGGAATGTCCTTGCCGTTCATTTGCCAGGCGATCAGCGTTTCGTCCTCCATAGCTTTTGCGATCGGGACGCCGCGCGAAATGGATTCTTTCTTTGGATCGCGGCTCAGGTGAAGGTCTTTTCCGTGATAACCTATATATACGGCATCACTTTTAACCCCCACATCATTTAAAATATCTTTGAGCCGCACGCCCGTCCATTGCGCGCAATGCACTGCGCCCTGGCCCCATTGGTTGCCCGAAGCCTGCGGCTGGTAACCCGAACGCCCGTTGCCGCCGCATTCGAGTACGAGCTGGTACGTATATGGTTTGAATTTCTTTTTGAGATCGGCGAGCGTATAGGTTTTGGGTGCTTTCACAGATTCGCCGTCGATGGTCAGCGTCCAGTTCGCAACATCGATTTTCTCGGGAACGAGTCCATTATTGCGGATAAACATGTTCTCGACCGGCGTAACGCGGTCGTCGAGCAGGTGGACCGGGGTTTCAATATTCCAGGGTTTGTCGCCCTGTACGATCATTTCGGTGCTTTTGCCTTTCAGCGCATCCTTTTCATCGAGGAAAATAGGACGGTAGCCGGCCGGCATGGAGTTAGCGAAAACGATCTGACTGCCCATTGCAGTAGCCAGCGCCGTGAGACTGCCTTGTTTGAGGAAATCTCTTCTGTTTAATTCGGAATTCATCAACTGGTTCAGGAAAACTTGTAAAACATTATTTCCAAATTTACATAAACCGGGCGGCTTTAACCATTAAATCGCGCCAATTCGGGCAGTTTACCTATAAAAAAGAGGCTACCGTTGCCGGTAACCTCCTGATTTTTAATAGTGTGTTATTTGCACTTTGAACACGATGCAATTAAAAGTGCATGTATATGCCCAACAGGGAAAGTTTACGTAAATGGGTGTGATTACTTTTTAATGAACGGACCGGCAATAGCCAATACCGCTTCTTCCGTCAATGGCTCGTCGAATGCTTCTGTGATAGCCGCGTCGGATTTGGATGCAAGGCCTTTGAGGTCCTTACCGCCCTGGGTCATGTTATCCTCGCCGGCGTAGATTGCCGCCACAGCGCCTTCTTTACCAGTGATCCAGCCCTTCATAGCAGGGTTACCCAGCAATGTAGCTGCAAGTCTGCGCGCTACGGCTGCGTGGCGCGCCTCTACCGAATGCACCTGCAATGCGTATTCAAGGATCTGCGGATCAGCGATCAATGCGCCGGCTTTTCCTTTATATGCACGTACCCCCGTGTCTTCGAGCGCACTCGATACGGTTACGAAAGTTTTGTAGTTGGTAAACACATCGGCGAAAGCACCGCCATATTTAAAGTCGAATGTCGGCTTTGCGATCGCTTTGGTACCCAGCGCTTTCACGAGGAAAGCCACGTGCTGCGTTTCGTGCTTGCCGATCTGTGTAAAAATAGCCTTGTCCGATGCCGGAATAAGGTTGGCGGCTGCATTACCAGCTTTGTAGAATTCGTCTTCCAGGTATTCGAGCGTCAGCGCGTAGTTGAGTACGTCCACAGCCGCTGCAGATTGTGCAAATGCCTTGTTGACGATCGATGCAAATGCAGTAGGGATCGCAGCCGAGGCTAGTTTGCTTCCTATTTTGTTCATGAAATGACGGCGTGAAGCATATTCGAGTCTTCCGACAGCGTCGCCGTCTATTTGCTGAAACTTATCTATGATTTTGAAAATATCCATTGTGTCTGATCCTGTTAGTGTGAATGATTATTTACCTACGTTGGCACCGGTGATGGTATCCTTCACGTAGCCCTTTACAGCCGCGAGAATGTCGGCAGGCGCTACGGCCTTGTCCATTCCGTTTGCGTCGATGATGTCGTCACCGGCGAAATCGGCAGATTTAGGGTTGATCAGGTCACGGATAACTGCGGCGTGACGTGCCTCTACGGAAACAATTTTTCCGGCAAGCAAAAGGTAATTCGGCTCCTTGATCAGTTTTCCTGCACCATTGTAGGCGGCTACACCGGTGTCTTCAAACAATTTGGCGGCGCCAAGCACTGCGTCTTTCTTGGTGAAGTCGATGGCGGCGAAGTTGGGGGTTAGGCCCTTGATCGCCTTGTCGCCCAATGCTGCCTTGAAAAACTCGCGGTGCACGATCTCGTGGTCGCGGATGTCGGTCAGGATTGCTTTCTCGGCATCGGTCATGCCGGCGTATGGCGTCTGGATCACCTGTGTGTAAAATGCGGCTTCAAGTTGTTCCAAAGCGTATGCGTAGTTGAGAACGCCAATGTCGCCCGAGCCCAGATCAACAGTATCGCCTGTACCTGGGATCATGGGATCGTCATCGTCGTCGTTACAGCCGGCGGCGATCACGATCGTTCCCAGCGATGTAGCTAATCCGGCCGAGCGCAAAAACAGACGTCTGTTAACCACCGACGTGATTTCCCCTTCTCCTTTGCCGGAGTTGATTTTCGTTTTCGTGTGTTTGTTCATAGCAATTAAAAGGTTATTGAGTCACTCTCCGTGTGTCGAAAGAGTTTTGACAGACCTACGCGGCTCAGATTGCTTTAGATCAAACGAAGGAAAAAAGAAGGAATGGGAAGGAAGGGAGAAAGAGGTAGTGTAAAAAACAAAAAGAGTCCCGGATGAGGACTCTTGATGATTTCAGACTAACCGATGGTATTATTAAATAACGTTGAGTAAATAATGCCTGAGATATAATTCAATATATGAATGTATAGCGTTAAGTTTCTAGCGGTGTGTAGTAGTTGTGCTACTTTTTATGCGTAAACAATTTCTACGCAAATATAAGTGAATATGTTCCTAACAAAGAAATAATTTTTTAAAAAATTTTGAATTTTTTTGAGTTCGCATAATACGATACGGATATGCGGGCACAATGGTTATCAGATTTCACATTACTGGTGTGAAATTCCACAACCTGAGGCAGAGCTCCCGTTCCTTCCGGTTACACAGTTGTGAATTAAAATTGGTTAATATCTGATTATCAACTTTTTTTGTAGTATACTTTCATTGGCACGAATATCTCTTTCAGTTTACATTAAAAATTAAATGCCCGATCCATCATGCGAATAACCCCGATCGCCATCGCCCTTCTGCTTACTGCCATCACACCTGATGTTGACGCGTCTGCGCAATCTTCTGCAGGAATGACCGTTATTGCCGAGCAAAGCAAAGTAGCCGTAAGGCCTGAGGACCTTCCGGAGGCTGTCAAAAGTACTTTGTCCGGCGCCTATGCCGAATGGAAAGTAACCAGTGCTTACCTGGTAACACGCGACGATAATTCACAGTATTACGAAGTCAATATCAAGCGAGCGGAAGAAACATCTACACTTAATCTGGACAAATACGGGAAGAAAGTCGACTAGGAAACGGTCGTTACCCGCGTCTGACAGGCTCATAACGAAAAGCCGGGGACTCCTCCGGCTTTTTGGTGTTTGTTTTTTGTACTTTTACAGAATACCCACTCGTTAATTAGTATTTATTTTTTAAGAAATAGTATCACCCATGGCTCATCTGCTCCTCGTTGAAGACGATTCCACATTTTCAAAGTTGCTCACCAATTTCCTCGGCAAGCATGGCCATCAGGTAAAAGTTTGTTCCAATATCAAGGAGGCCAGGGAAGCGCTCGGAAAGAGCAATTCCGAAGGGCCGTTTGAAGTGCTGATGCTCGATTACCGTCTACCCGACGGGAACTCTGTGGATTTCCTAAAAACGCTCAGGAGCGAAGGCAACCGCACGCCGGCGTTCATCATGACGAGTTTTCATGACGTCCGGACGGCTGTGACAGCCATGCAGATCGGAGCTTTCGACTATATCACTAAGCCGGTGAACCCGGAAGAATTGCTTATGGTACTGAGAGAGGCGCTTAATAAAGGAGAGGTCACGAGCGTGAAAACCGCGCCGAAGGCCAAAAACAATGCGAAGGCCGACAAGCAATCGCTGGATTACATTGAAGGTAAAAGTAAGATTGCGAAACAGCTTTTCGAATACGTACGGCTGGTTGCACCTACGGATATGTCGGTGATTATCCAGGGCGAGAGTGGTACCGGTAAGGAACACGTCGCGAAGTCGATCCACCGCCTGAGCAAGCGTGCCGACGGTCCGTTCGTCGCGATTGACTGTGGATCGTTGTCCAAGGACCTGGCGGCAAGCGAGCTTTTTGGCCATAAAAAAGGCGCATTCACCGGTGCCATGCAGGACAAAATAGGCCAGTTTGAAGCGGCCGACGGCGGTACCCTTTTCCTGGACGAGATTGGTAACCTGAGCTACGATGTGCAGATCAAACTGCTGCGTGCATTGCAGGAGCGCATTATCGTGCCGATCGGCAGTACCCAGCAGGTGAAGGTGGACGTGCGGCTCATTGCCGCGACAAACGAAGACCTGATTTCCAGCGCTGCGGCCGGCGATTTCCGGGAAGATCTTTACCACCGTCTCAATGAGTTCAAAATCGAAGTTCCCGCATTGCGCAAGCGCGGCGAGGACCTGCCGATCTTTGTTCAGCATTTTGTGGATAAGGCCAATGAAGAGCTCGACCGCAATATCAGAGAGCTGTCGAAGGAAGTGATGGATGTATTCCAAAAGTACGACTGGCCGGGTAACCTCCGTGAGCTGAACAACGTCATCAAGCGCCTGGTGCTACTATCAAAAGAAGAAGTTGCTACGCTGAATGCATTGCCGTCGGAAATGATTACGGCCATGGAAGATCAGCAGAAACCTGCTCCGGGCTCAGATTTGAAAGCCTTGCAGGAAACGCACGAGAAGGAAATGATCGAAAAGGTGTTACAGGAGGTGCGTTACAACAAAAGTAAAGCAGCCAAGTTACTGAACATCGACCGCAAGACTTTGTATTACAAGATCGAAAAATATCATATCGAGTAGGAGAGCGCTTTTTCCTCCACTTGCTCCACCACTGACGCAGCGTCGTTTACGACCTGCGTCATTTCTTTTTCCGCCACTTCGGACGGGTTCTCACGCAACGCAATTTCCAGGTTCCGGAACCGCGCCGATAAGTCCCGCGCGCCGATTTGGCCCGTACGGCCGGCCATCCGGTGCATAAGCTCCTGCACATGCTCGGGTTCGTTAGCCGAAATGTGATATCTGAGTGAATCGATATCGCTCCGGGAATCTTTGACGAACTGGTCGAGGATTTCGCGGAGCAGGCTTTCATCACCGAAAGTCATTTCGGTGAGCATGGAGAAGTCAAAATCGAGATTATGACCGGCATTGTCGCCGGCTGTAATGTTCGTGGCAGGATGAATGGCAGTTTGCCGGGTTTCCGGCGTCGACGACGATTCGAGCAGTTCCAGCAAATCCCTGGAATGGAAGGGTTTCATCAGGTAGCCATCGAATCCCATTCCAAGCAATTTTTTGCGCTCTTCGGGTAATGCCTGCGCAGTGAGCACGAAGAACTGTACTTCTCCGGGCGCCGATTTACGCAGGCGTTTCACGAGTTCGGCCCCGTTCATGCCCGACATGCGCATGTCTGTGAGCAAGAATTTGACCTGATTGTCCCATGGCCGGCTCAGGACTTCCTCGGCCGAAGAGAACGCCGTATGCGGAATGCCGTTCATTTCCAGAACGGAAGAGCACCACTTAAGTATGAAGGCGTCATCATCCACCAACCAGACTTTCCCATTGATCTGATAGCTTCTTTCCGGCGCTTCCTCCGCCAATTCCAGTGTTTCTGCCTTTCTCATACTGGTGGTGACAAAAAAAGTCGTGCCCTCTCCCGGTTTGCTGGTGACATGCACACTGCCCGACATGCCTTCTACCAATGCCTTTACGATGCTCAGACCGAGCCCGGTACCGCCATATCTGCGCTGAATGGACGGGTCGGCCTGCTCGAACTGATTGAAAATACGTTCTACCTGCTCTTTCGACAACCCGATGCCCGTGTCCGAGACCTGAAATTCGATTTTGGCGAGGTTGCCGCTTTCTTGTCCGGTCACTTTGAGAACCACCTCGCCGTTTTCTGTGAACTTTATTGCATTAGTCAGCAAATTGTACAGAACCTGCCGCAATCGGAACGGGTCGCCGTGCAGGTACAGGTTTGGTTTGAGTGAATTTTCAAGCCTCAATATCAGGCCTTTTGATAATGCATTTGGCCTTAATACCTGCACGACCTCGTTCAGGAGCGGACTTATGGAAAATACCCTGTCTTCGAAAGTAAAACGGTCGGAAATAATGCGGCTGTAATCGAGCACCTCATTCACGAGGTATAGCAAATGCTCGGAAGCGGAATGCAGCGTTTCGAGGTCCTGTTTGCGCGGCTTTTCCTCGTTCTTTAACGCCTCCGCATAGCCGATGATGGATTGCAGCGGTGTACGGATCTCGTGGCTCATATTGGCCAGGAAGCGTTGCTTGGCCATGCTGTGGTATTCGGCTTCCTCTTTGGCTTCTTCAAGCTGCTCGCGGTAATCGTTGCTCTTGGTAATGTCGGTAAAGATGAAATAGGCCATCACTGCCGTAAGGAAAAAGAAGCCGAGCATGATCCATTCCAGATAATCGATGCTGCCCTCGACGATCTTTTTCGCTCCGATGCTGTTCTCGCCCGACTCTTTGATCACTTCCTTCTCAACATCCTGCATTACATCCAGCAGTTGCTTCACCAGCGAGTTACCGGCCGTAGCGAGCTCCTGCTCCCGGTCGACGAAGGTTACTGCCCGTTTTTTCTGTGATTTTTCAATAGCATGTACGGCCTCGCCTACCTTTTCGATGGTACTGTCCTTTTTGGCAACTCGGATGGTGTCGACCTGGACATTTACTTCCTGCTTCTGAACGAGCTTGGTAGGTTCCGGAGCGGGTGTTTTGCTCTTTTTGCTGCCGCGGAAAACGCGACCGAAGAAGCCTTTTTTAGCGCCTGCCTTCTGCGTCGTGTCGGGTACTTCCGTGTAGACAGTGGTGGTAGTGGTGCGTTTTTCAGTTTTGACTACCGTGCTATCCGGTTTAAGGGCTTTGGTGGTGATAAGTCCGGAAATGGATTTGACCTCGTCTTCGAGGGCCTTGTTGCTGACGAGTTTGGAGCGGACTTTTACATAGTCGCCGTATATTTTTTCACGCTCTTTGAGGATTTTCTTCATCGAGTCGATCCGGATTATCTGCATGTCGTCGCCGATGCTCATTTCGCTCAGCGAATCCAGGGCTGCTATCAGTTCGACCGATTGGGCGAGTACTTCGTCGTTCAGTTCTTCCCCTTTTAGCTTGCGTTCGTTCTGAAGGTGATCGAGCGTAAGGATATCCTTGAATATCTTGTTGACCAGCCGCATTTTGTTGTCCGGGGGCGAGAGCGAGGTGAGCGTGCTGAGCATATTGCTGAACGCCAGTTTGCTCGTAATCCACGACGCTGCCAGGGCGAGGGATGCGATGAAAAACCCGATCAGGATTTTCCCTTTCACGGATTTTAAGAAAGACGGGCCACGCAGAGTAAACATAGTTTTGGGTAATATTCAATAGTAACTAACGCATTTTCAACGGTAAAACGTGCGATTCGCTCCGCATTAGTCAGTTTTGTAATGTGAATATAATGCATTAAAATGTAATCCAAATATCCTGATCTTCAACTAAAAAGGCTGCCTCCAATGCGGAAGCAGCCTTTTTAAGATATCAGTCGGGCCATGCCCGGTTGAAAGCGATTATTTGGCAAGTGAATTGATCCACGCCGCGATTTTTGCTGCTTCCGCCTTTGGAACCTGTGGCATAGGAGCCATTGGGGTCGCGTAGTCCGGCCAGTTTTCCGGCTTAGGCGCGTAAATCAGTTCTACGATCTTCTCGTTGCTGTATTTACGTTTTGCAACGTCGGCGTAGGAAGGACCTACTACTTTTTTGTCAGGGGCGTGGCAGGCAAGGCAAGTGTTTTTGGCCAGCAATGGCTTCACTTCTTCCCAGGTCGGCGCTTTGGCCGCTGCTCCGGCTTTCGCAGGAGTTGTTTTGCCTTTTCCATCCGGAGAAACGTGCTCTTTTGCGGGCTCGGCAGATACAGAAGCCTGCGCTTTGCCTGAGCGGGTCGTTTTCAGGTCGGAAACCTTCATTTTTTCGCCGTCAGGAATATTGTTCAGCGTATAGTAGGCATCGGGGTGTACCAACGACCAGCTGTTTGTAGCCGAACGAACGCCTTCCAGGGAGATTTTATGGACATAATACTGGCGCATTCCGTCCAATACAATGCGTACCTTTTTGTTGTCGTCAGATACTTTCACACCTGCGATCTTCACATCCTGCAAGTTGATCTGCGGGCTTCCGTAAACCGGGTAATGCTTATAGAGGTAGCTGCTTACATTGTAAGAATCCAGGTCCTCAGCCGATTTACGGTCAACCGGCATCGTAAATTCGATCTCGAAACCATCGGGCTGTGCTTTCACGGTATACATTTCAAATGGCATTTTACCATTCCATACCAGGCGCTGCAAGCCCTGGTTGGCATCACCGGCCGATCCCCAGCCGCGGTTGGTTTCGCCTACGAACATCGATCCGTCCTTATCAAACGCCATACGAAGCACACCCGACTGGAACCCGCTGCGGAAACCGATGCTGGCTCCCTGGTATTCGCCTTTTACTTTTTCCAAAACAATACGCATGATGTTGCTTTGTCCCTGGTCGCCCACGAAAACCTGGCCTGTGAATGGTCCGAAGTTACCTTTGGTGTCGTCCAGAATAAGCTCCGCGGTAGAAACACCGTGTACACCATACGGCAACCATACAGCCGGAAGCTGTACCATGTCATACTTCTGTTTTAGTTGATAAAGGAACTGTGGTTCTTCTCCCATCGTATTTTCCGGCTTGATCGCGCGGTCCTGTGCGTTGCGGTGCTGGCGGTTGTCGCGCTCTGCGAAGAATTGTTTCTCAGTCAGTTTAACAGGTGAGTTAGGCAATCCTGCCCATTTCAAACCTGCCGGGTGGCCCATGAAGCTTCCTTTTTTAACCTGAAAAATAGCACCTGTTCCCATCCAGTCACCCTGGTTGTCGGTGTAGAACAGCTCGCCGTTCAGCATGCTGATACCCGCAGGGGAGCGCACGCCGGTTGCGTAGGGTTCGAATTTACCATCGTTGGTGATGTGGAAGATCCATCCGCGGCCGGGAACACGGCTTTCGCCTCTCCACCATTCTTCATCACCGAATGCGACGTTACCACTCACGAAAAAGCTGCCATCCGGAGCCAGTTTCGGGCCGAATGAGTATTCATGGTAGTGACCTGAAAGTGGCCAGGCGTAAACTGTTTCGTAAACATCAGCCTTGCCGTCGCCGTTTTTGTCAACCAGCTTGGTCAATTCGCCACGTTGTGCGCAGTACAATGCACCTTCTTTGTAAGCCAAGCCTAGGATTTCGTGCAAGCCGGTAGCGAATTTGCGGAAATACGGTGTGCGGCTGGTAGGGTTATCGACGATCCAAACTTCACCGCGACGGGTTGAAATGGCGAGTGAGCCGTTGGGCATGGTCGTCAGACCGCCTACTTCAAGGATAATGCCCTCCGGGATCGGCGGGGTAACGATTTTATAGAAATCTTCTTCTTTCGGTGACTCCTGCGCTTTCAGCGTAGACAGGGAGGCCAAAAGTGCAAATGCTATATGAGCAAGTTTTTTCATTGTCAATCAGGAATAATAAGGTTAAAATCAGAACAGGATCGAGTATTTCACTTCGCCGTTGGTTACAGGCACAATGAGTTCCTGCTGCCCGTTGGCGCTCCTGATTTCCGGTTTAAGTTTTTTGTCGGCCAGCTGGATGTAGTACGATTTGTCGTCTACTGCATAAAGTCCTTCCGATACCTTTTCGATCGAAGAACCGTCAGCCAGGCGTGCAACGAGATCTTTTGCAGGGTTATTCACCTTCAAAATGCGCTCGAAATACTGGTTATTTACGACAGAGATGTAATCGGTGATCGTCGAGCCGTATGCCTGATACTGGAATGTAGGCACATCGGTATCATCCAGTACATAACCTTTCGGACGGTAACCGCTGCCGGTTGTATCCGCTTCCCATTTGGATTTACCTGATTTACCCAAAAACATATCGTCGCCGAGCAACGTCACGCTACCGCGCGGGCGGGAAGAACCGTCACCGCGGTCGTGCCACATAGGAGTAGCATCGAGGAATTCTCCACGCCATACTTGAAGGATAGCACCTTTATCGAGGTCGTAGGTATAATGCAGGCTCGCAGGGCTACCCACCGACACAGCGTGCACTACGCGTGTTCTTTTCGCTTTTTCGTTCTTGCGGAAATCCATGAAAGAACGGGTAATAGTGTTGGTCGGTGCCTGGATCAGGATCGGGTCGGTAGAACCGCCGCCCATCGCAGAGCTTTTTGCATGGTAAGCCACCTCGCGGAAGCCCGGACCGCTAGCCCAGAGGCCCAGCACCGGACGCATCCAGCCATCTTTTTTGTTATTGAAAACCTCAAAAGTATGGTCGCCCGCTTTCAAAGTTACTTTGCCCGAGCGGAACTCATTATTTGGTTTCCATTCAGGTTTGATCACATCCTTACCGTCGATTTTCAGGTAAGAGTTACCCGAAGCCTGAAGACGGAAGTCATATTCGCCTTCGGTAGGCGCATTGAAACGGCCGTTGTATACGTAAGAATAGTTATTGTTTTCTTTCAAAACCTCCCAGTTCAGCGACTCCGATTTGCCGGTCTCGGCAGGAGTTAGCTTTGAAAGGTCTTCGGTTTCAGCCGGACCGCCGTAATAGGTCTTGTAGGTCAGCTCGGAAAGCGTTGCCGGTTTTTTGTCAAAATTATTGACAACGATATTCCGGATCGCCAGTGAACCATGGTCGCCCTGGATGCGGATCGGCCCCATCGGAACGTCTTCGACAGTGAGAGAACCGCGGGTTGGGCCGCTTACTTCCACATTTTCGTGGATCGTTACGCCATTCAATACCACTGAAAGGAATACCGCGTTGGCGATTTTCTTGCCATTAGCATCGAAACGGGGCGCCTGGTAAGAGATTTTGATGTGCTGCCACAAACCCGGCGCTTTCGCTACGTTGAAACGGGGAGCATATCCTTCATAACCTTTTTCGCCTTCGGGCTTGGAGTCGTTCCAGCGCTCGTAAATAACACCACAGTCGTTATAATTATCACCATTTTTTACCCCAGCTATCAAAAAGCTGAACTTCGTAGTTGCCTTGCAGGTAGATTCCGGAGTTGGAACCTTTGCTCAACATGAAATCCATTTCAATGTCGAGGTCGCCGTGTTTGAAATTGGAGATCAGTTCGTAGTCGCTGCCATATTTGCCTTTCTCGTGAAGACAAGCCAGCACGCCTTTGCCCGGGCTGGTTACCAGCGCGTTTTCTTTTGTAATGTCTGCCGACGCATTGCCGACGATCTTCCAGTCACTGGATTTGGTCGTAAAAGCACTGAGGTCGTTGAGAGGAATGGGCTGCTGGGCGTAGGCGGTATGCATGGCGAAAGCCGCTACCCCAGAGGCGATTAATTGAAAAAGTGAACGGTTGGTTTTAAACATACTTGCAGTAAGCTTAGTCGGTTTTAGATTAGCAATCAGGCCAGGAGTGCCTTTAGCCCTGCAAATTAC
>CBIHPQ010000028.1:0-26417 GCA_966211825.1 uncultured Dyadobacter sp.
GTTTTTGCCCATAAAAATACCCCCAAAAAGTGTCTAACTTTTTGGGGGCAGTGCAGTTATTAAGGAGCTTTTTTTATATATCATACTACACATCAGTTACGACTGCGCTTCCGACTCGCTCGTACCGCTTGTCTGGAAAGGGCTTTTCATGATACCTCTTTCCGAATTACGGATGAAGTTGATGATCTCGTCGCGTTCATTGGAAGGCGGCATTTCGAGTTCGATCTTCTGAAGTGCTTCGGCATTGTTGAGGCCCTTCATATAAATGTACCGGTAGATATTCTGAATATCGACGATTTTCTCGTTGCTGTATCCTCTTCTGCGCAAACCCACCGAGTTGATCCCCACATAAGAAATAGGTTCGCGGGCCGCTTTGGTGAACGGAGGAACGTCCTTGCGCACCAGCGATGCACCCGAAACGAATGCATGGATACCGATTTTCACGAACTGGTGCACTGCACTCAATGCGCTCACAATGGCCCAGTCGCCGACGTGCACGTGGCCTGCCATCTGCACATTGTTACCGATAATGCAGTTGCTTCCCACCCGGCAGTCGTGCGCAACGTGTGCGTAAGCCATGATCAGGCAGTCGGAACCGACGACGGTTTTCCAGTGCTCCTCGGTACCGCGACTGATCGTTGCGTACTCGCGGATGGTGGTATTGTCGCCGACGATGGTTAGGGTGTATTCATTATTGTATTTCAAATCCTGGGGCGTAGCCGAAACGACGGCACCGGGATAGATCTTACAATTTTTACCAATACGCGCTCCTGAATTGATTACAGCGTGTGATCCTATCCAAGATCCTTCCCCGATCTCCACATCGGCATGGATCATTGCAAAGGGTTCAATTTCTACATTCTGAGCAATCTTAGCGTCAGGATGGATATATGCTAATGATTGAGTCATTTTTTCTTTACCAGGCTTGCTATCATATCGGCTTCACATACCAGCTGTCCGGCTACGTATCCCCGGCCACTCATTTTGACGATACCTCTCTTCATCGGAGACGTGAATTCACATTTAAAGATAACTGTGTCACCCGGGAAAACATTGCGTCGGAACCGGCATGCGTCAATTCCGATCAGGTAAGGCCAGTAATTGTCTGGGTCCGGTACGCTGGATAGCACGAGGATCCCGCCGGTCTGCGCCATGGCTTCCAGCTGTAAGACGCCAGGCATAACGGGGTTACCCGGAAAGTGTCCGAGAAAAAATTGTTCGTTGATCGTTACATTCTTCACCCCAACCACACTGTTTTCGTCAAGCGCGATGATCTTGTCGATCATCTGGAACGGATAACGGTGAGCCAGAAGCTGGCCTATCTGGTTGATATCGAACACCGGGGCCTTGTTGGGATCGTATTGTGGAATGTCGCCTTTACCCGATTTGATCAGTTTTTTGATTTTTTTCGCCAATGCCACATTCGCCGCATGTCCCGGACGGGCCGCGAGGATCTGTGCCTTGATCGGCCGCCCTACCAGTGCGAGATCTCCGATGAGGTCAAGCAGCTTGTGACGTGCCATTTCATTGGAATAATGCAGGTCGACATTGTTAAGGATACCTTTCGATTTATCGACACTGACCTTCGGCTTGTTCAAAAGCTGCGACAGATGATCGAGTTCGCCATCTTTCACCTCACGGTCTACGATCACGATCGCATTCGTAAGGTCACCGCCTTTGATCAGGTTTTGTTTGTAAAGGGCTTCCAGCTCATGCAGGAACACAAATGTGCGGCAGGCTGCGATATCGTCCTTGAAAAGGGTAATGTCGTTCAACGAAGCGTGCTGGCTGCTGATAACCGTTGAGTTATAATCAACCATCACCGTCAGCCGGTAGTCCGAAAGCGGCAGTGCAACGAGTTCGGTATCCTTTTCCTTATTCTTATAATGTACGTATTCGGGAACCTCGAAATAGTTGCGGTAGGCATTCTGTTCTTCGATACCTGCGTCGAGCAGTGCATCTACGAATTTGATCGAGCTGCCATCCATAATCGGTGGTTCGGGGCCATCGAGCTGGATCAGCACATTGTCGATCTGCAAACCTACAAGGGCTGCAAGTGTGTGTTCAACTGTGTGAATCCGTGCACCGTTCTGTTCAATAGTGGTACCGCGGGACAGATCCACCACATTATCGACGTCTGCATCTACAATTGGTTGGTCGGGCAAATCAACGCGTTGAAACTTATATCCGTGGTTGGCTGGTGCCGGTACAAATGTCATTGTAGCCACAACACCGGTATGTAAACCCACTCCAGTTACGGATACAGACTTAGAAATGGTTTGTTGTTTTTCGTTCATTATATCTATTTCCTTTTCTACGTAAGGTGCGATCAGTGTCCGATTACTGGAAGTCGGAAGTCTCCTGCTTGCGTTCCAGGTCTTTCAATCGTTCTTCCAGCTCGGGTAGCCTTCGCACCAATGCCATGGACCGCAAATGCTCATTCAGGTCCCTGGCAGGGGAGCCGGACAGCGACAGGCCTTCCTTTTTAATGGATTTGCCTAAACCGCTCTGTGCCCCGATTTTGGTATTGTTTGCCACCGTAATATGACCTACTATTCCTACCTGGCCGGCGACGACGCATTGTTCGCCTATGGTGGTGGAACCGGATATTCCGGACTGGGCCGCAATTACGGTATTTTTTCCAATCTCTACATTATGTGCGATCTGAACCAGGTTATCTATTTTTGCTCCCTGCCGGATAATGGTAGAGCCCATCGTCGCGCAATCGATCGTTGCGTTGGAACCAATGCTCACATTATCTTCGATGATCACATTCCCCAGCTGCGGTATCGTTTTGTAGCTGCCGTCGGCCTGCGGTGCAAAACCGAAACCATCGCTTCCGATCACCGTGTTGGCAAAAATGGTGCAATTCTTTCCGATAACCGTGTTGTCGTATATTTTCACCCCGGGGTGGATTACTGAATAATCTCCTACCTCGACACCATCGCCAAGCCAGGCCTGCGGGTAAATTTTCACTCCTTTGCCAATAACGCAGTTTTTTCCGATATAGGAAAAGGCGCCACGGTAGCAGTCCTCTCCCGTCTCGCTGTTTTCTCCGATAAAACTGGGCTGTTCTATTCCCGACTTGCTGCCGGCGATACGTTTCTGATATTCTTCCAGTAGTATCGTGAAGGCGGTATAGGCATTGTCGACGTAGATCAACGTCGCGGAGATATCTTTTTTAGGAACAAAATCTTTATTGACAATTACTGCCGAAGACTGTGTGGAGTAGATATAATGCTCGTATTTGCTGTTGGCCAGAAAAGATATACAACCCGGCGTGCCCTCTTCAATTTTCGCAGCCGAACTAATTGTAATCTTATCATTTCCAACAACAGTTCCATTCAGCATTTGAGCAATCTCGCTGACAGTAAATTTCATATTTTATCGGCTAATTTCGGGTAATAGTATTCGAGTATGTCGTAAATTTTATTAAATCGGCTTTCTTTTTAGGGTCCTGATTAACCACGCAAAGATACATTTTTACCCCAACATACATAGTACTTGCGTACAATCTTAGTCAGGGCGTCGATGGTCGGAATGTCTGACGCGTCGGCAATGTCGAGTAAATTTCCGCTTTTCATTTTCACGCGGATCGGGTCTTGTTCTTTCGCGTAAGCCCAGTTGGTGGTTTCACCGGTAATCAGGAAATATCTCATGTCTTCTTCGGAGATCCCTCTGGCTGTCAGGCGTTCACGGATCGGCGCTAATGCTTCCTCATCCGGCGGCTCGTTAAAAAAGCTGATTTTGAACAGGTTCCTATCCAGGAGCATTTCACACAAAGTCGACAAAACGGGGTCGGGATGGGACTTCCATCCTTTCACAGATGCCCATACGTCGTTATCGTCCAATCCGTTGAATGCAGCCAGCAAATCGGGCTGGTTATCGAAATCGGCGAGGGTATATCGGTTATAAAGAAACCGGGTAAAATCGGGTGTGGCAAAAAGCTGTTCCCCCGCCGCTGCGAGCTCGCGTGCACGGTGCAGGATCTGTGTGAGCATCGCCTGTGCGCTCAGGAGCGTCTTGTGCAGGTACACCTGCCAGTACATAAGCCTGCGCGCGTGCAGGAAGTTTTCAATGCTTAAAAGGCCTTTTTCCTCCACTACGAGCTGGTCGTGACTGATATCCAGCATCTTGATGAGCCGGTCGGCCCCGACGGAGCCTTCGATTACTCCCGTGTAGAAACTGTCGCGGTTCAGATAATCCATCCTGTCCATATCGAGCTGGCTGGAAATCATCTGGTGATAGAACCTGCGCGGGTAAGTCCCCTCGAACATCTGTATGGCAATATCGAGGCGGCCGTTGAGCTGCCGGTTGAGGTCTTTCATCATGGCCAGCGTAATCGCCTCATGCGGGACGCCCGGTATCACCACGCTTTCGAGCACGTGCGAAAACGGCCCGTGGCCGAGGTCGTGCAGCAGAATGGCCGCCTGCGCACCTTCCAGCTCCGGCTCCCATATCATGTGCCCTTTTTCCTGCAAAGTCCGTAAAGCCTGGCCCATGAGGTGCATAGCACCCAGGGCGTGATGGAAACGTGTGTGAAGTGCGCCCGGATAAACGATATCGGCCAGGCCAAGCTGCCTTATCCTCCTGAGCCGCTGAAAATAAGGATGATCGACCAGATCATAGAGCAGATCCGACGCAATCGAGATAAACCCGTAGACGGGGTCGTTAATGATTTTCCTTTTATTCAAAATTGATTTTTTGGCAAAAGTAATAAACAAGCAACGGACAAATGCAGCTAATCTTATTGTATTCGTTTGGAGAATTGAACCGATTCGCTAATTTTGCACTCCAAACGAAAGTTTAAAAAAGGGCCTATAGCTCATTCGGTTAGAGCAACTGACTCATAATCAGTAGGTGCCTGGTTCGATTCCAGGTGGGCCCACGAAAAAAGCACCTTCCAGGGTGCTTTTTTCGTTTCCAAAGGCATTCCGCGCCACTCCAAAATATACCAAAAGCTCCGTTCACTAATTGTTTCTTGCCATTCCCCCCGGGCGGCCGCAATTTCGCATTTCTTTTACACGATCATAATCATGGAAATGCTCACACTCTACACTATCACTGCGCTGGCACTCGCCATCATCACTTTAATCAGCGGGGGCAAATGGATGCAAATGCGGGACAGCAGGAAACTGAAAGGCGTCTTGAAAAACGGCAGGGAATACGAAGCGCTCATCCTCAACGCACAGCCCGTCAAACCTTCCATATTCAGCACCGGGAATATCCGGTTGAAGGTGCAGATCATGACCGAGAAACCGCACGTTATGCAGTTTGACTACGATGCTTCGTACCCGGAATGGCGTGAGCTGATGACAGGGAAAGTCATTACAGTGGATATCGCCCCCGCCGATCCGCACAATGTCCTGATTGTCCGCAAGTCGTCGCGACCAGCGAAATCCTCCCCGGCTACCAGCGGTGCTTTGCTGGCCTTTTAAAGGATTACCATGATATCCGGGTTCGGACGGTCTCTTTTGTCGAGATATTCCCAGGACACAATGTCTTCTTCAGGGTAAATGTTACCGGTGTCCTCAGGCCCCTCGTCGCCGATGGCTTCTACAAATGCCTTCGATGCCTTCTTGTAGGTGCCTTCGCGGGGGATACCGTTGATGTCTGTAAACAAGACCTGCGATAGGTCTTCCGGGAGCTTTCTGTCTTTCATCATGGTCGCTTTTTAAGGTTAAAAGAAGGCATTTCTGCCTTCCTTTATTCTTTTCCGTCAAATCTTGTGCCTGCGTGCCGGGGTCAATGACCGAAAACCAGGCCCAGCGTCAGTTCCAGCCTGGAAAGGCTTTCGTATTCGCCTTTTTCCAGTTTTACAGTTTCTTTCCGGCCTCCTTCTTCCACATTAACCTTCGTGATCGTACCACTTAGTATGGAGAGGTTCAGGTACAGCTTCGATCCTTTACTCATCCTGATCCCATAACCAACTTCCAGCCCGGCACCCGCAGTGCCGCCTTTAATGCTTAACGGGTCACCACCCGAACTCACCTGATCCTTATACGACTGGTAGCCCAGATTGACCCCGAAGTACACCTCATTACCGGTACGGAGGATCAACCTGTTCAACGCCGATATCGCAATGTAGTTAAGATTGACCCGGTCCTCGAAACTGGTCGTCTTATATTGGTAATGGTTGTAACTATACTTCGCACCGAGGCCCAGTGGCTCCGAAACAAAGTAATGGATATCGCCTCCCAGCGTGTATCCTGATTTCATTTTATTCATATAAGTCCTGGCAGCCGACGGTACCTGGTCGCTGATGCGCGCCAGGCGACGCGAGTAGCCTCCCTGAAATCGGTATTGCCAGCGGGTGAATGACGCCTCCCTGGCCATTTTCACGGGTACGTCATAAAAGTCGGTGCGTTTGTCGGCAATGCTGCTGGTGGCCATCAGCGTTTTGGCCGGCACACCGAACTTGTTATACGTAAAATACACATACCCGTCGCGCTCGCGCGTGATTTTGCAGGGAATGGAGTCACCGGAAGTAGTTACGATGAGGTCCTGAGCATGCACAGCCCCGGCCCCGATCGCCAGGATCAGGAGTGTAAGAAAGATGTTTTTCATGGAGATGGACTATTTGCGTTTTTTGCCAATATATTCGGTCTTGCCCGTCCTGTGATCCACCAGGTCGAGCGTCGGGCGGCCTACGAGCACACCCATTCCCACGCCGCAGCGAACGTAATAGGTCCTTCCTTTCTTGATTTCGATGGGGATCGAAGCTTTCGATTCCGTTTTCGCCCAAAGCTCATGGGCACCCTCCGTCCTTATTTCAATTTTCTGACGGATTTTGTTGGTGACACGGCATATCACCGAGTCGCCCAGGTTCAGGTTATAGCTGACCAGCGCCCCGGTGCCGCCAGTCCGGTAAACGTACAGGATAGCATGGTCGATCAGCGAATCGGCTTCCATTTCGACCTGTTTCAGGGCAGCGATGTGATCCGCATTGATCCGCAGCACCTCCGCCGTAATGCGGTGGCAGGAACTCATAAAATCCGGCGTCTTGTGCTCAATAACACGGACGGCGTTACCACCCGATTTCCTGGCCTCTTCCTTCGCCTTTTCCAGTACAACGGTATAGCTGCAGTTGGTGGTCATACCGGCATCGCCGACCTTCACGGTCCCCAGCAATTCTGCCGAACCTACGCCGACGGAATCTTTGGGAAGTACCCAAACCTCTTCCCTGAAATCAAGCGGCTGGTATTTTTGAGAGATTTTCGTCCGGATTTTGGGTGCGCATCCGGCAACGATCATGAGCGCCAGCAGAGTAGCGATCGTAAACTTTGGAAACATAAACTGATAGACAATAGAGGTAGATAAAGAGACAACGGTTACTTAGACCCAAAGCTAATTTAAATCGTTGCATTTTTAAATCACATCTATCACCCGAATAATGAAATTTTGTCAGCCGTGACCACAAGGTCTCTTCCAATTAATAATACATGCCCTGAATGGCCAAACCGGACACGTTATGATCAGAACTTCCGGGCAAACCGGATAAAATTCCCCCAGTCATACGCAGTCATATTATGCTCCCCTTCCCTGTTATGATAGCCGAAATGCGGGCCGCCGACAGGCTTGTCAATCCCTGGCGGGTCTTTGGGTAATTCGGGCTTGATACCGTACAATGCATACACCGGCTCGGCCGCTTTCAATGCCAGAAAAGTACCTTTCGGATCGGCCCAGAGGTCTTTTGATGCGTTGGTCGCGTACACCGGCCTTGGCGCGATGAGCGAGATCAGCATGTGCTGGTCTACCGGCAGGGCATTTTCCTTATCATTGTATTTTTTATAATTGTTATTAAACCAATACGGAAAAGTAGCGTTGATACGGCTGATCCGCTCGCCAAACTGACGCCGCGCCAATGCCGCGCCGGTATTCCCCGAGCAGTTGGTAACGCAGGCTGCAAAGCGCTGGTCCTGGGCAGCCGCCCACAGCGATGTTTTACCTCCCCGTGAATGTCCTACCACGATCACCTTCCTAGCATCTATATCCCTGTCGGTCTCGAAATAATCCATCACACGGCTCGTGCCCCATGCCCAGGCGCCGATCGCCTTCATACCATTATCCATTTTGAGCTGTTCGGGATAGAGCTTGTCCAGAATGCCCGTGGTGTACGTATCCTTATTATCGGGCGCTAGGTCGCTCACGTGAAAAGCCGCGATTGCAAAGCCGCTGTCGATCACCATTTCCGCCGGCCAGAACTCGCTCTTCTTCGCCCTCGTAGCATCGGTATTTTCTTTTCCCCGGTTATTGATCAGCAAAAACACCGGCACCGGCCTTTTTGCCTGTGTGGGCACGAAAAGGACCACATTGATCTGCACAGATTTCCCTTTTCTGAAAACAGTGACGCCAACGTGTTTAAGAACCGCCTTACCCTCCATTTTCGGCTGGTCGTCCTCGGTCAATGCGTAACGTATGCTATCATAGTCGGTAGGCATTTGCCCGTAAACGTGTTGCTCGAAAAGTTTCATGATTTCGGGCCTTCTTAGCTTCTCCCATTTTTCCTCGTTGCGGATCGTCTTTCCGGAGGCTGTTTTCAAAACGTCGGGCAACGTATAATGCGGGACTTTCGCTTCGTCGTAATTCTGGGCCAATACGGGGCAGCGGGTAATCAGCAGGATACAGAAAAGGGCTATTCGTTTCATGAGCAGTAGTTAGGGGGCATTCATTTGAAAATAAAAACGCGCAAACACCTGGTATTTACTGACAAATGCGCCCGTTAATCGACTTTATAAATATTTTTTTTCAACGCTACCCAACCTCCCGGGCCTGTCGTGCAGTTTATTTTATTGACAGGTGGCCACCTGATTTATGTCAATTAAATTTTAAACACTGATGGTCATGAGAACAGAAAAATGGCTGGTATTGTGCATTGCATTGCTGCTGATCCAGCTGGTCGCCTGCGAACGGGGAAAAATGGAAGAAAACGAACCTGCGCCGTTTGTGGCAAGGAAAGGAAAAGACAGTACGGATACTTCCGGAACTGCGGAGCCCTACATCATAAAAGAAACGCCCGACACCGTGCAGGCAAAGGCACCCGCCGTGTTCAGGTTTGTCGGCGGAACAAAGAAGGATGTGGTCTGGCGAACCATTCCGGCGGAGTTTTTGCTGAACAACCACGGAACCAAAGCAGTCATAACTTTTCAAAAGCCGGGCAAATACCGCATTCTGGCTGTCGATAGCCTGGGCACGGACACCGCTTACTACGATGTGACCGTCCGCGCAGACAATCACACGATTCCGAACTACGACCAGGCCATCCAGGAGGGGGACCAGATTTTCCTGACGCCGGTCACGAACCAGGACTCTGCCAACTTTCTGGAATTTAGAATGGTCACACAAAAAGAATACAAATGCACCAATAGCTACCTGCAACTGGCCTGGCCATCGCAGGGCAACCCGCTCCATGTGGAGGTCAAAGGTGTGGCGGCCGGGAACCTGTGCAGTCCCGGGACCACGACCGCAAAGGCAGTTGTGGCGGCAGGGTATCTTTTAAAGGAAAATCATTCAGGAAATATCGAAATTCGTTTTAACAACCAGACTTATAAGGGCTCGTTCAAGAAAACCGGAAAGCAGTTTTCGTTCACGTGGCCTTATGACAGCGGGGTGATCTTCACCAAAAAGTCTTTGTAAACGTTCGGATAGTAAACCGGCATGACCGGCCTGCACAATGCCGGTCATGCATTTCAATACGATTTGGATCCATTAAACCAAATATTGGCGGGTTGCAGGCGACGGGAGCGCCAGAGTCAGGAAAAATTGTACCGGCAATTTTACCCTGTCCTGTTTGCGCTTTGCAAGAATTTTTTTGAAGACAAACATGATATCGTGACGGCGCTTAACAACGGAATGCTGAGAGTATTCGCGAATATCGATCAGTACGACCCGACAAGGGGCGAGTTTTTCAGCTGGATGTACACGATCGTCCGCAATGCAGCCCTCACCATGCTCCGCGACCGGAAAACGCAGGCATTCGATTACGTCGAGATCGAGGACAAAATGGGGTTTGTGTCACAGGAAAATCCATTCGAACAGCTTTCCGGCACCGACATCCATATTTACCTGATGCAATTGCCCGTAGCTACCCGCAGGATCTGCAGTTTGTACTACATGGATGGATTTTCGGTAAAAGAGATCGCAAATTCGCTGGCGATCAGCGAAGGTACCGTCAAATGGCATTTAAGTGAGAGCAGGAACCGGTTGAAAATAATTTTTGAAAACCCCCTCTGATGAACAGCAAAGACAAACATATCAACAAGTTTCTCCATGATCCGCTCCCGGAACCCGAAATTCCGGCGGACGAAGCATGGGCGGGCATAAACGGTATGCTGGACGCCAGCGGAGGTCAGGGCGTGAATGGATCGGGAGGGCTTTCGCAGGTTTGGAAGTCGATCACGAAGTTTAAAGGCCTGGTGATCGTTGCTTCTACGGTTGCTACTACTTCCGCGATTGTTGCATTGTTTGTGTTGGTTAATCAAACAGATAACCGGAAAATCACTTTAAATCAATCAGTTATCTCCAAGAATCAGGGTTCAGATACTTTAAATAACATTCCGAATTCGAACACGTCAGCTGAAAGTCAAGGCGCTGGTTTAATTAAAATACCATCAAAAACTACTGAATTACAGCCAGATAGCAACGCAGTTTCGGTAGCAGGTTCTACCTCCGAAACCGCTTCGGAAAAAGTCGCCGGCCATATCAAGTCCAATAATGCCGCTCGCGCAAACAACACGGAAAGCGCCCGGACCACCCCGCCCGGTTCGCCTCGTGTGCGTACCGCAAATGCGCCCGTAAGCGCAAGGCAGGCGGGCATCGCACAAGGCGCCGGCGTTTCCGCTAGTACCCCTGCGAAAGTGGATAATACCAATTCACAACGCCCTGCCGGGCAAAATACGGCGGTTTACGCCATCAGCAGGCCTGCCAACAGCCTGGTAACACAGCAAGAATTTGCATCTTTTAGCACTGAAAAAAATAGTAGTAATGCCGCAGCAAATAACATGGACGCATTGCCTGTAAAAACGTCGATGAACTTTCTGCAACCACGGGCCGGACAGTTTGCAAGTGCTGAAAATAATTTGAGCCGGTTCGTCAAAAAGCCTGTTCTGAATGCAGCCCAACCATCGCCGAAAACACGCAAGCCGATTTTCAAGGATTTGCATTTCGGGCCGGAATGGAATATTAACCGGTCGTTAGTTTCGACGGATTACATGTTTACCGGTGCCGACAGCGTCAAGCACGCGGCGCGGCTCGCGATCCCTGGCTTGTTTGTTTCCAAAAGCTGGAACCGGCATTCAGTCACGTTCATTTTCAATCCGTTGCATACCTATTTCGGGGATAAAGAGCGGGTCGCTCAAAAGATAGATACTGCTTACGTTTCCGACTCGGTAATTCACTTTATCAAGCGGAATACCAATTTCATCAAAGCTTTTGGAATCAATTTCGGGCTCCAATACCAGTTTCGGGCTACATCATGGCTTTCGCTCATGAGCGGAGTTTCCTATGCCAGATACTCGGCGGCATTGCTTCGAAAAGAGAACGAGTACTCCACAGGATGGTTCATCAACGATTCATATCTAGCGGCTAGGGGCAAAGAATCGCTGAAATCCTATATTCACCCGCAACAGTGGAATATCCGGGCCGGTATCCTGCTACACTCACCCACGGTATTTAACAACCGCTTGCAGCTCGGCATGAATATCCTCATTCCCGTCTCGAACTTGTCGCTGAATGGGTTTAAGCGTGTCAAATCACCCAATTCCCAGGTTTCGTTGAGGTTTCTGATCAAATAACCGGCCGGAGGCCTTCAAATAGTGTGCGCGAAGCAGAGCTTCGCGCCATTTCTAAATCCTGATCCCGAAAGAAATCCCGATGCTCCGTCCATCCGAGCTCCACACCCCGGCACCGGGGTACATGGTCGGCCGTTTGGCGAAGTATTGCTTGTCGGTAATGTTGTTCATGCCGAACCGGAGCTTGTAATGCTGGCCCAGGTAAAGCGTCGCATTCACATCGAGCAGGCCATAGCCGGGCACTTTGCCGATGGTACCGTTCGCCGATGGTTCTTCGGTGTTCAGCGGATTGGCGTAGTTGGAGCTTACGTAGCTGTATTGGGCGGTTACGGATAGTTTTTTGTATTGAAATTGAATCCCGTTCCTTGAAATCCAGGCAGGCACACCTTCCACGCGGTTGCCGGTCACACTTTTGTTTTCGCCATTCAGTACCGCCGTTCCGCGGACATATTTCGCGTCGAAATAGGAAGTGGAAGTAAAAAACGAAAGTTCGGTCTGGGGTTCGCCGCCATTGTATTGCTTGAATGCCGTGTATTCGAGATATGCTTCCACGCCGCGGGTCTTGCTGTCGCCGGTGGTGGTGCGGAACAAATAGGCGGTGCCGTTTTCATCCTTCATCGAAATAGTGCCCATCCGGTGGTTGATCATCACCTGGAACAGGCCGATGTCGTATTTCAGTACGTCCCTGATGTTGCCGCTGATGCCCGCTTCGAGGTTGTAGCCGGTCGCGTCTTTCAGGTTTTTGTCCACCCTTTCCAGCACAGATCCCGGGATAATGTCTTTGAAAACGACCGGGCGATATGCCTGCGAGAAGCCGGCATAGACGCGGCTGTTCTCCCCGATCCTGTATTGCGAGCTGATTCCGAAGAGCGGAAAGCTGTGTTTGATCGTATTGGGCAGGGTCTTCGGATCGTAGTAAGTGATTTTGCCCGTCATATCCGTACTGCCTTTTTCCACCCGTATCCCCGGCGATACGCTGAGGCGCGGGGTAATGAAAATCAGGTTTTCTACAAAAAGCGCGATGTTATCGGTCGTCAGGTACATATCACGGCCGAACTGCGGGTCGGTTACCGTCAGGTCGAAATCGCTGCCGGTAGTGCCTTTGCCGAGCTGGCGGCGGCGCAATTTGTTGTGCATATACTGGACGCCGCCGGAAACCACATTGCGGAAACCGAGGAAGTCGTGCTGGTGGGCGAGGCGGAGTTCGGATGTGAAGCTCTTGAAATTATCGATATCCACCTGGCGGGCACGGTAGGCATTGGTAACGCGACTGATGGTGTCCGGCACATTGGCAAATGCGTCGAACATCACGCTGTTACGCGCGCCGTACACGCCCGAAGTGGTGAGTTTCAGCTGCGTATTCGGATTGATCTTCCAGTCCAGCACGATCGACGGCACGTAAATGTCCGGGTTGAAATAATTGCGCGAGCGCGTCGACTGGCGGGGATCTTCCTTGAACATCGCGTCCGTAAGCGGGCCGGGGATCTGGTACACATACTCCGAACGCCCCAGCTCGGCCCTCACGCGGAACGATTTGCTGAACTCGTACATCAGGCTCACATATTGCGATTGCGCATCAGATTTGGCGTTCTTGCGGTAACCGTTGGAATGGCGTTTCTGATAATAGGCCGAATAAGTAAGCTTGCCCACCTTGCCACCAATGGCATTATAAGAGCTGAAAAGCCCGAAAGACCCCGCAGAATTGACCGTTTCGAAAGTAAATGCCTTGGTCGTGTCCGGGGTTCTGGTAACGTAGTTGATCATCCCGCCGAACTGCGCGCCGTATTGCAGGGAGGATGTTCCCCTCACCAATTCCACGCGCTGGATAGATTCCATGGCGGGGCTGTAATGGCTGGCGGGGTAGCCATACATGTCGGAGTTGGTGATAATGCCGTTCTGTCTGATGTTGTATTCCCACGACCGGTGCGGGTCGAGGCCGCGGGTGGAAATGTTGATCTGGTTACCGCTGCCGTCCATATCGTACACAAACACACCCGGGATCTTGGCGAATATCTGCCGGCCGGTTTTCTCGGCAATGTTGCCGTTCACGCCGTCGATCTGGATTACTTCACTCTTTTTTCCAGCCGTAATGTAGGTGTTGTGAACATCCGGGAGGCGTTCGGTGTGGATAATGTTCTTGCGTTCGCCTATGGTCACCTCGTTCAGATCGAGGACTTTTTCGTAGTCTTTTTTCTTTTCAGTTTGCGCCCACAAAGCCTGGGAGCTCAGCAGCGTGAATAGGAGAATGATTTTAGTAGATAGTTGTTTCATTATAGGCAATCGTAATAAAATACTTTGTGGTGACTGAATAGCACCAGACACTTAATATTTGCTGGTGGCCGGATGAAACGTCCGCCAGCTGTGCCAGAACTCCTGGTAGGCATTGATGCGTTTCAGGTCGTTGCCCGTACCGGTGAGACGCCGGCCAAGCAGATCGTGGGCGCCGGTACTGGTGAAAATGGTGTCGTTCCTGAGTGTGAATGGGGCATTGATGGCCTTGTCGAATGCGAAAAAGCTGTTATTGTCGGAACTGAGTACCAGTGCTACCGGTACCGTTCCGACCTCGCTGTTGATGATGCGTTCTTTTTTGAGGCGGTTCCAGTCAAAAGCCTTGGCTGCACTGCCTGTCTGAATGCCTACTACCCACGATTTGTCTTTCCAGGAAAGGGTATCGGTTCTGGTGAGTTCGGATTTTCCCCTGCCGGATTCGTAGCGGCTCATGGAATCGTATTTGGCCTGGTACACCGGGTCTGGCTGCATGATTTTGCTGTCCGGATGCAATTTCAGCCATTGGCTCAGTGAGGTCTGCGTGCTGGCCAGTTCTGGGAGCATTTTGCCTTTCAACGGACCGGCTATCGCCTCGCCGTTGGCCTGGCGCCACCAGCTTCCGGTTTCACCATCTTCGAACATCGCATTGAAATGGTCCATCCCTACCAGCCTGAAAACTTCCGGCTTACCGTCCACTGTCGGTTCAAAAACGCGGCCCGTGCGGCATACCGTGCAATAGGTGACCATAATGGGTTTCCCGCCCAGTACGTCGCGTACCTGGTGGTGGTAGCCGATGTACTGGATCGGATAGGCCTTGGCTTCTCCATTGGCCGACACGCCGATCACCAGCCGGTCCATTTCCACCTTGTTGGTTGCCGCATTGTGCTGCACAACCTGTGAGGGCTGGTAAAACATCGTATCCGCGGCCATTTCGTAATTCGTAGCGTAGGTAATGCCTGCCGCCAATAGCAGACAAATGGCAGGTAGCCATTTCATTTTACCAGAAAAAACTGAAAACCCGCCTGCCAGGATCAATGCCCAGCATAATATGCGCAGCGGCCAGCGCCATGTATGTAAGAAATACGCGGCGTCGATGCTGTTCATCCGCTGGCTGCCCGGCATGGGCATGATGTAGTAGACTTTGGCTATTTCGTAAAGGATAATCCCTGTAATACCAAAATAGAAGAGCTTTTTCATAAGAAGAAATGGGCCCGCCAGGCGGCGGACCCTTTTGCCTAATATATTAACCTATGATAATACGCAAAACAAAACTCATTTGCTTCTGAATGTGACAAATAATGCAACCAGGAAAGGCAGCGAAAACACCAGCAAGGCATTCCCGAAACCGCCTAGTACTGCCACCAGGGAGCCAATGAAAAACACCGCCGTGGCGGTAAAGAACCGGCCGACGTTGAAACAAAAACCGGTGGCCGTGCCGCGCACCGCTACCGGGAACAGCTCGGGAATGTAGCTGGACAATGCGCCCTGGCTGATCCCGAAACAAAAAGCCAGCATCGCCGTTTCGATATAAATGATATTGGAAAAAGTACGGTTGGTTATGAACAGCACGCCGCACATGACAACACAGCCCGCGAATGTGGCCATTAAGGTCCTTTTCTTGCCAAAACGGTTTATCAGAATACCTGAGCAAATACCGCCCGTAATGCCGCCCATTCCAAGCAGGATCATAATGAGACCGCGCTCCTTCTGGCCATCCTGCCCGCTCGCGAGCAGCGTCTGCGCCCAGGTAGGCAGCCACGAGAAGATGCCCCAGAGACCAATCAGTACAGCCCCGAAAATTACCGAGCCTGCGATCAGGTTAGGCCGGTTGGCAGGATCAAAAATACCTTCCTGACTATTCCTGTCCTCCCTGACATGTTTCCACCGGTCGGATTCGGGAATGAGCAAAAAGATGAGTAATGCAGCCACAACGGGAATCAGCCCGATACCGAATGCGGTGCGCCAGTCGGAAAACAGCAGGTTCAGGCTGCCGGTGGTGACGATGCCGATCGGGAAGCAAACTGCGAGTACGCCGAGGATCACCGCCTTACTGCGCGCGTCCCAGATCTCGGAAATGTACACCGTCGTGATCAGCAGCACGCCTCCTACGCCCATTCCGGCCGTGAAACGAATAGCGAGCAACGAATACCAATCCGGGACGATTGTGACGAGGCAGGTGGACACACCATACAGGGCTGTCACCAGCGTCAGCGATTTTTTACGGCCGATGCGGTCGCTCACGAAGCCGAACAGCAGCCCGCCGCACATCCAGCCGTAGAGGTATATCGCATTGACATAAGCTCCTATCTTTCCCAATTCCGCTTCGGTCACCGCTGCGCCTTTCAGCTCGGGGATCGCCACCGGCAGGTACACCGACATCAGCGTCGATACTGTACCACTCAGCGTATAAGCGACCACGCAAAGCGCGAATGCAAGCCATTTACGGCTGACACTGATCGGTTCCACGCGGGTCATCTCCAATGTTTCCATAGTGGTTAGCGGAATAGTTGGTCGAAATTCAGACTGACATAATACAACCCGCCCACAGCCGGAGAGCCGTAAGCCTGCACGATATATTTGTTGGTGATATTGGAACCACCCAGTTTCACAATGGTTTTCAGGCTGGGAATGCGGTAACTGATCTGCGCATCGAGCAGGTTATAGGCATTCACGCGGCCGGGACGCATTTCCGTGAATGTGCCGTACCAGTCGAACGCCTCCTGCCAGTGCCAGGCCACATTGAAACCGATGCGGTCGGTTAGGCGCGCATTGCCGAACATGACATTGGTTTTCCATTTCGGCGTATTGAATGCCGGGATGTTGTTCGGATCGGCATCGCCCATGTTGAAATCGATCCAGGTGGTATTGGCGGATACCTTGTAATTTTTAGGTAAAGAGTAAGTTAAACCGGCGCTCACACCCTGGATGGAAACTTCGTCTTTTGCATTGGTATACAACTGATACAACTGCCGGCCAGCACCGAGCAAATCCATGGCAGCCGCCGTATTCACGGAACCGTCGGCAGAAAGGATGTCGGAAGGTGCCGCTGCCACCACAGTATTGATCATAAAATCGGTGTACTGGCTGTAATAGTAGTTAATATCAAAAAGCAATTTCTTGGCAATCAATCCTTTATAACCCACTTCATAGCTTTTCACCTTCTCCGACCTGATGTAAGGCACATTGGATTTGACCAGCTTACCCTTGTTGTTCGCCACAGCCTGCGGGAACGGGACACCCTTCTGCATATCGGCACCGAATGCCGCTGCAAATGCCGAGAACGACGCGATCGTTACCGAGTTGGAATAGGCATTCAAACCCACCGAATTGACGGGCGCGCCGCCGAGGATGATGATCGGGCCTACATTCAGCTTGATATACTGGTCGCCGATGGTCGGGTTACGGAAACCGGTTTGATAGGAAGCACGGAAATGGTGGTCTTCACTTGGCGAGAATACAGCCGATGCACGGGGCGTAAAGCGGCCGGCGAAGTTCTCATTCTTGTCATACCTGCCCGAAACAGTCAGTTTCAGACGGTCTTTCCAGAACGATTTCGAAGCCTGGGCAAAAACGCCGTATTCTTCATTGGTAAGGTCCTTATCCTTATCGTCGAACAGCGTGCCGCCGGTGTTGAGAAAATACTTCCGGTAGTTACCTCCCACCTGGAAATTAACCACTTTGAGCAGCGAGCTGAAATCGTACATGCCTTCCACGTGGTTCAGGCTGCATTGGCTGAGAATGCCCGCGCCGGCCAGTCCGCGCGTTTTGATCAGCTGGTCTTTCGCCGTATTGAATGCGTCGGAACCCGGAGCGATGCGTCCCTCATCCGCGAATGAGCGTGCGGCGGTATGGTTCTGCTGCGTCACGCCGGAGATCCCGCCATTGTAAGCAGCCGCATAGCGTGCAAACCAGGTCGAATCGGCCTTGTTCGGGGCGACGGTATTGCCTGCGAGGTCCTTCACCCACGTACGGTTGATCTGCTGGCCCAACGCCCGGGTGTTATATGAATTGGTGGAATATTCGTGGTTCGTGTAGGCACGCACGTAGAAATTGCTTCCACGCAATTCCAGACGGTGCTGCACGAATTTAAAATCGTTGATCACAAACCTGTTGGAACCGGTGTACTGCGCGGTGCCCTGGTTGAAATTGCCCTGATAAATGGCTTCCAGCTTGTCGGTAATGCGGTAATGCAGCGCCCCGCTCAATTTGAGGCTGTACACGCCGTAAGTAGCGAGGTCTCTTTCCTCGTAACCCGTGCGCGACACGCGGCCGATGTTCGGCAATGCCTGCGCCACCTCGTCGCCGTAAATGTTCAATGCATTGCGGCCGGGATTGTTCGGGCCCCGGTTTTCAGGATTGGTATTCGGGTCAATGTCGGTGTAATCGTTGGCGTACCAGTCGGTTCCTTTGAGGTAGGAAGCATTGACTTTGAATGCGAGTTTGTTGTTGAATGCCTTCGCGTAACGGACGGCCAGGTCGTAAAGCGGCTTCGCACCGAGGTCGGTACCGTCGCCGATGTGGTTGATGCCGAACTTGGTCTGTGCGCTCAGTCCCTGGTATTCAAATGGGTTTTTGGTGCGTGTATTGAGCATTCCGTTGAATGCAATCGGGCCGTACAATGCCGAGGCCGCGCCCGGGATCAGCTCTGCGCTTTCGACGTCGATATCGTGCGGGCCGAAAAGGTTACCCATCGCAAAACCGAGGCCGGAAGGCTGGTTATCGACGCCATCCACGAGCTGCAAAAAGCGGCTGTTGCCCGTGGTATTGAAGCCGCGGGTGTTGATTTGTTTGTAGGTCAAACTGCTCGTCACCATATCGAGCGATTTCAGGTTTACCAAACC
The DNA here is from genome assembly GCA_966211825.1 of uncultured Dyadobacter sp. Classification (GTDB taxonomy): domain Bacteria; phylum Bacteroidota; class Bacteroidia; order Cytophagales; family Spirosomataceae; genus Dyadobacter. Next base: position 18,899 of record CBIHPQ010000028.1, read on the forward strand.
ATCATAAAAATTGGCGGAAGGCGTCTGCTGAATGGCACGGGAGTCCATTTTCTCGATGCTCACCGGCGACCGCAGGATGTTTTCCTCCACCCGCGAGGCCGTTACCACCACCTGGTTCAGCTCTTCAATGGCCGGCACCAGGTTGATCCGCAGGGCTTCCGAAGAAGCCACTTCCTTTTCCTGGCGCGCATAGCCTACCAGCGAGATGATCAGCGTGGCAGGTGTATTGGTTTTTAATTCAAAATAACCCTCATGATTGGTAATAGTGCCGGTATTCTTGCCCTTGACAGACACCGAAACGCCCGAAACCGGCTTTTGGGACTCGCTATCAAAGATGTGGCCGGAAATTTGAGTCGTCTGCGCGACTGCGGTCTGCGCGACGGCGGTCTGCGCGACTGCGGTCTGCGCGACGGCAATCTGCGTGAAACACAGGGTAATGATGAGGTAGAGGATGGGTAGAATTCTTTTCATAGGTTCGATTTAAATAGATTAGGAAGGTTGGTTCTGTTTTTTCAAATGGTCATAGCCGTTGGGCAGGCGGTTGTAACCGTGGGCCACTAAACGTTGGCCGAGGCCGGTGTAAAATTGCGGGTCAGCCGGCGCGACTGTTGCCATGCCATCGACGTAGCGGTTATAGAGGCAAAAAAGCCCGGCGATCAGCACCGTATCATGGATTTCGGTATCCGTAGCGCCCTGCGCCTTTGCATCCGCCACCGATTCGGCCGTTACGGCTTTCCCGCTCACCTGCACCTGTCTAGCGATTTTCAGCAATGCTTTCATTTTATCGCTCACCGGCGCGGCGTCGATATTCTGCTTCATGATCTCGCAGGTTTCGTTTTCACCCAGCAATGCATCGGCCGCAGCTGTATGCGCAGCAGTGCAAAACCGGCATTCATTATTGTGCGACACGATCGTCGCGATCAGCTCACGCTCCGCGGGCGTCAGCGAATTCTCGCCCCGCAGGATAAATTGCGTCAGCTGACGAATGGGTTCGGCTGTTACGCGGCTGTATTCCAGCAATCCGGTAATGCCGGGCAAATGCTCCGGTAGCGGTATATGTGGCACGGTACGTTGTTGGTTTTGTGTTATTACGATTTGTACTTTGTCGGGGGTTGTCAGGAATGGTCGAGTATGGTCAGGTGTTGTCAAGAGTGGTCAGGAATCGTCCTGTTTTCAAACTGAGAGAAAAATTCACAACCACTGACTACATCTGACTATCAATGACTACAAATGACTATACCGGACCAAATCACACCTCGACGGCATCTTGCTTCACCGGATACCTTACATACCCCGTAAACGCCATGCGTTGCCCCATTTCGCGGTAGGCCTCGTTGTCTTGCGGCGCCCAGGTACCCAGTCCGTCGACATAGCGATTGAACATGCAGAATGCCGCGGCGATGAGTACCGTGTCGTGGATATCCCTGTCCCCGGCACCTTCGGCGCGGGCGGCTGCAATATCCTCGTCAGTCACAGCTTTGCCACTTTTCTGCACTTTGGCAGCAATGTTCAGCAATGCGCGGAGTTTGGGGGACACTTCGATTACCTCGAAGCCTTTTTTAATGTCATCAATCAGGCTCAGGTCGCAGCCAAGGTGCGCCATGGCGGCCGAAGCGTGCGATGTGTGGCAGAAATGGCAGTTGTTGAGGTACGATACATGTGCCGCGATCAGTTCGCGCTCGCCGCTGGTGAGGGGCGACTCGCCGCGCAGCAGGGTTTCCGCAAGCAATTGCAGGGGGCCAGCCGTTTCGGGCCGGAAGTTGAACAGGCCGACGATGCCGGGCAGCGATTCGTCACGTAGAGCTATATGCGCCATTTGAGGGAAGATATCTGGTTAGAAAATCGGGCTTTCCTCCTGTAAGCGGGCATTTACATCGGCGAATGTATACATATGCGCATCTGTATCATGCATATACATTACATACGTGCGAAGACGCCCGGCAAAGTTCAGGAAGAGTAAAGAGAGATTAACTAAGCCAGATCTGGCGGCGGGGATGGTATAGAAGAATATCTTTCAGGCAAAATAGATCTGACGGGAAATTGGAGCGCCATATCATTGGAAGGCTCCCATTCCAGCACATAAAACACATGCTGGCGACCGGCGGTCATGTACTCTTTAACAAAATTCTTTAAAATGCTCGAGTGGGCATCTTTTTGAGGATCTGCCGATTGGCCTGTTACCTGATCGTTGATCTTCGAAACAAGGTCCGAAAACCGGTCACGCGCATTCTGATCGAACTCGCAATGCACATACAATGTATCGTTTATCAGCTGGCGGCTCTTCATCTGGTAAAACTGCCCTTCATGCTCGATCTGCCCCTGAACAGGTTCCGGCGCGTCCCAGTTGTTCTGATAGGGAACAGCCACGGGCACTTTAATCACAATATCCGCAGAACCAGCCGCTTGCTCGACCAGGTCCTTTCCGGCAGAGCTGATGGTATAGCGTTCCTCCGACAGGTAGACTATCGAATAGCCCACCATATTATAAAGCAACAGCCCCAGCAGCAATATGGAAATGATCCTGCGCAATGTTGAAATATTGAAATTTTGTGCGGTTTGTACAAATGTATGGAAACCAGTGAAAAAATCATTGGGTTGCCATTTAAAAGTTTCAGCCATACGGATTTTACACGCATCACCTGATTCTCCACGCATACCTATATTGTAAACCGTTACTTCACGTCCCGTTTCCGCCGCCTGATAAACCATCGGCTACCTATGCACATTTCCCCCGTTTTCGTATTTAATTATTCAAATATTCCCTTGATATTATCCCAAATACCGCACTCCACAACCCCGTTCTGGGAAAATAAATATTTGAAAAAGGGCAAATCACTGCCCTATACGGTCATGCTCTGCCCGGTGTTAACACTCAATTGCGCGCGCTAACACTGCCGGACGGGACGGGAGAAAAGATGCAGGTCTTCCGCACCTCACGTTGTGCATCGATTAGAATTTTTAACCAAAACACACATTGAACATGAAAAGAAAAATTGTATCCTGTGCCAGTGCATTGTTTTTTCTGACTGTTTTCAGTTGTGAGCGCGATAAGCCTGATCCGGAGTGTCGGGATGCTTCGTGTTGCGGATACCCATGGGAGTATGTGCGGTATATTCAGGATGAGCCCGTATCACTAACTGGCCCTCCTAATCTGCCCTATTATGCCGTTCAGTTTACAAAAAAATGGTCTACCATCTTAGTCAACCTAGAATATCCTGGCCAAGCTGGCATCTGTCATAAATCGCTTTACAAGATCGAGGGATTCCCACGACTCATAAAAGTAAAGCTGAACCCGATTCATTCCCCTACCGCGTATCAGGCAAACTGCTGATATATGCCGGGAAAGGAGACATTGTGTACAACCCCACCTTCACACTTTACATAGACAAAATCGAAAAAATCAATTAAACCACACTTGAAACATGAAAAGACAATTAATCTCCTGCGCCAGCGCTTTGTTCTTTCTGGCGGTTTTCAATTGCAAGCGTGATAAGCCTGATCCGGAGTGCAGGGACGCTTCGTGCTACAATCCCTATTTGTTTGATTATGTCGAATACATTGTCGATGAGCCGGCGGCGTTGACAGGCTCTCCATACTACTTCCGGTTTACTCGGAAATTCCCCCGTAAGACCCGCGAGGGATATTGGAGCACTGGTGCCCGCGTTTGCGAAAAGTCCATCCATATACTTGCTGGTTTTCCACTTACGTATGATGGAAGTAAGAGTGAACCCAATTCTTTTCCATACAAGGTGTCAGGGAAGTTAATGGACTGGAAGGGAGAAAAATATCTCAACATGCCGATCCTCTCACTTTACATTGATAAAATCGAAAGAATCAATTAAAACACACTTGAAACATGAAAAGACAATTAATTTCCTGCGCCAGCGCTTTGTTTCTCCTGGCGGTTTTCAATTGCAAGCGTGATAAGCCTGATCCTGAGTGCAGGGATGCTTCGTGTTGTAGTCCGTTTGCGTACGAATATGTCGAGTACTTAGTTGACGAACCCGTCGCATTGACAGGCCCGCCTTTCTACGCTTATCATTCCTTCCAGTTTTCCAGGAAATTTCCAAGCAAATCCAACGGTAAGTATCTAACCAATGTGTCAGGCATTTGCACAAAGTCCCTCTACAAAATTGATGGGTTTCCCCTTAGCTATGGAAAGAAGAATGAATCCAATTCATTCCCCTATAAGATCTCGGGAAAACTGTTGGACTGGACTGGAGAAAGGCTTATCCCTCAGCCAATCTTAATATTGTACATAGACAAAATCGAAAAAATCAACTAAACCACACTTAAATCATGAAAACACTTTTAAAAACCACCCTCTGCGTAATGCTCGCAATCCTTGCCAGTTCTACTTTGGCTCAACCCCAATACAATCCCTACTATAGGAGTCACCAGAACGCGTCATTCGATTCACTTTTCAGCAGGATGACAGATTACGGTTGGTTGTTCCTGAAAGACGATCCGACATCACGGATTGCCTCTGATACTTTTATTGTCCGCTATGCAACCAATCTCGGCCTGTCGGAGGGCTATAAGCTGAAAGCCATTAAAGATGAAACAGAAACACCGGAAGGTATGACGGTGGTAATGCGACATCAGCTTTTCCAGTTGAATTATAAAAATGTGCCGGTAGAAGGCAATGAGTTCAGCCTGCATTCCATCGAAAATGTATTGAAAACCGCGCACGGACGAATCGTGGCCGGATTGGATATTGACGTGTCCGGAGCAATCGATGCAGCCGTCGCCCTACACACCGCGCTGGACGAGCAAAGACTTACCCAGGATGATTTTGACGGCAATATCCTTCCTACCGGCTCACTAATCCTTGCCCGGAAGGATGAGCATTTCCTGAAAGAAAGTTACCGGCTGGCCTGGGTATTCGACCTGAAATCGGAGAAAATTCAGGAACCTTACCGCGTATATGTGGATGCACGAACCGGCAGCATACTGAAAAAGGTGCCTATGTTCATGAATTGTTTCTCTGCATCGCACGATCAAACACCGCAAGCCCAATATCCCGTAGCAGGACTAACGCTCCACAAACCATGGGTGGCATCCAGCATGATACCCAACTACAATCGCTACCTGAATGGTCAGCCCAATATTACTTTTGAAACTGAGCTAGTAGGTGGTCAATACCGATTGGGTGCTTATAACAACAAATTGAATACTCGCATCGCCACATTTATGGTGCTTGTCAACGATGAGCCAACATTTCCGTGGTCGTTGTATCCTGACGTCTTCAATCCGACGAGCGATTGGAGCAATGCTAACCGGAATGCTACGACCGCACATTGGCTAGCACAGAAAATGTATGATATGAATTGGCTTCTGTTTCTACGGAATGGTTATGACGGGAATGCTAATCATCCGAGAGTTGTCGTTGAAACGAGTGAGGCCAACGCGAGATGGACAGGTAGTCAGGTTCAATTTGGAAGTACCTGGAATGGCAACAGCCTCGTAACCATGGATATTTTCGGACACGAATATGCACATGCTGTAACCGAAAAAACGGCCAACCTTGCATATCATGGCGAGTCAGGCGCACTGAATGAATCCATTTCGGACATCATGGGGACTACTTTGGAGTTTAATCTACTGGGAGCGAGTGCAAACTTTGATATTGGCGAAGACGCTCAAACTCTCCGAAGTATGGCGAATCCAGTTGTATATGGTCACCCAGACTTCTACCAAGGCCCGGGATGGCTACCTATCAATGGTTGCGTTCCAATTCGGGAGAATGACTTCTGTGGCGTCCACACCAACAGCGGCGTCATGAACAAGTGGTACTGGTACATGCGCACGGGTGGCCCCACCGGTACACCCCTGGACTACGCGAAACCTGCGAAGGTGGTGTACCGGGCATTAAAGTTCTACCTGCAGTCCAACTCCACCTACTATGATGCCATGGAAGCGACCAAGCAGGGGGCGATCGATGCGTATGGCGCCTGTTCCGATATCGCCCGCCAGACCGCCTATGCCTGGACGCTTGTGGGCATTGGCAATACTACGCCTTGTACTGACTGCAATTTCAATATAGCGACCAGTGCTTCACCCGCTGCCCCTGCGTGCGGTTCTCCGGTTACGTTGACAGCCGCATGCTCCGGCTCGGGATGCCTACACATCAACAGCTTTCAATGGACCGGCAATGGCGTCGTACAGAACGGCAAGTCCATTACCATCAATGCACCTGTCGCACCGGGCTCTTACACCTATAATGTCAGTACTACCAAACTGGGTTGCAACCTGAATGTCGCCCCGCTCAATATCACTACGCAAAACAGCTGCAACTTCAATATCTCGGCATCGAACAGCAATGCTAATCCCACTCCCGGCCAGGGGCTACAATTGCTTTATAATTGCTCAGGGGGCGATTGCAGCGGTGTCTCCTACGCATGGAGCGGAAACGGGATTAATGGGAGCAGCTCACCGCTCAATATCAATGCGCCCGGTGCAGCCGGCAGCTATACCTACACCGTTACCGCCACAAGAAACGGGTGCGGCTCCAAAACCGCCACTACAAGCATAAATGTCAGTGCCGGAGGCGGAATCAATGCCTGCGTAGAGGCAGAAACTTCCAACGGCAATGGCCCTGTGAGCAGCGATCCCAATGCGTCCAACGGACAGACGCGCGGTGCCGAAAATAATAGCAACCATTATGTCGACTATGTGGTTACCGGAGTTCCATCCAATGGCGTTTATGCTGTCAAGCTGCGATATTATTCATCCAGTGCGCCGGTGGTAAGTGTGAGTGTCAATGGAGGCAGCGGACAGACGGTCAATCTGGCCAATTCCGGTTCCTGGAACATCGCATGGACTGAACAGACCTTCAATGTCAACCTCGTCGCGGGTAACAACACCATTAAAATTCAGGGCATCGGGGGCGGAAGTTGCCGGCAGGACAAGATTTGCGTCACCGGAGGAAGCGGGTGCAATCCGCCGAACCCACCGTCGGTAAGCGCCAATCCGGCAACCATTAATCCAGGCGCATCCAGCACACTTTCGGCTACCAATTGCAATGGGACGATTACCTGGTCCAACGGCTTGGGCAACAACAGTTCTGTAAATGTAAGCCCGGCATCACCCACTACTTATTCCGCAACCTGCACGGTTAATGGTTGTACGAGCAATCCCGCAACGGTGACGGTAACTGTGAATGGATCGTCTGATTTCAGTCAATGCAAGGAAGCCGAATTGTCAACGGGTACCGGAGCAGTAACCAGTGACCCGAATGCCTCGAACGGCCAGACACGCGGCGAGGAGAACAACAGTAATCATTATGTCGACTACGCCATTACGGGCGTGCCCACCGCCGGCACCTATTATGTAAAACTTCGCTACTATTCTTCCGCTGCGCCCACTGTAACCGTGCAGGTGAACGGAGGGAGCACTCAAACCGTCAACCTGGCCCATTCCGGTTCCTGGAATATCGTATGGACTGAACAAACGATTAGTGTCGGCCTGGCGGCGGGCAGCAATACCATCCGCATCCAGGGAACCGGTGGCGGAAGTT